>NZ_JAAUWV010000002.1 GCF_014694405.1 Pseudoalteromonas sp. S16_S37 | reverse complement strand
CTCCATTTTGCAAGGTTTTGAGGGGTGAGAAAACAAACGTTGCAAAATGAGGATAGTAAGATCGTTTAGATCATCAAGAAGATCAATGCATTAAGTGATTTTCAGTGTCGACTATATAGGATAAGTCTAGTCATTCATAATTATAAAAATAGCTATTAAGGATTTGAAGTTGAAAAAAATACTTGGGATTTTATTTTCTTAGTGAGCGTAAAAGTATTTGCTGGAGGTGACTCGGGAGTCGATATATTAGTCACAAAGTCAAAGGATAATATCTGGACCCTAACTTATACAATGGAACAGCCTGCAACGCGTTTGAGCTTTATACGTAACCTTAATAATTCTCGAACTAAGCGTTGACATCCAAACAATCCTGACTTTGAAGTTATTTTTACTGATGGAAAAGAATACATAGCTAACAAAAAAGGTTTATTTTTCAAAGAAGTAACGCTAACACTTACTCCTGCTTATAAAGGCTTACCTCAAGACTACGGTCCATTTTCCCCTTATTCCGATAATGGTAACGTAATTCATACTGGGCGTTTATTTGCTTGTAACTACCAATGCGGCGACGAGGTCAATGCTTGGTCTATAACTTTAAAGGCACCACAAAAGCAGAACATTATTGTAAATAGTAAAATTTACCATGGGCAAGTTAGCTGGATAGACAATAATAATGGTAAAAATATATACGTAGGTGATGCACAACCAGTCGATACAGCCAATTTTGTTAATGTAATAGACACCGGGTTACCAGAGAAAATTAGGGGAGCTCTGAACCGAGATATTCCAAAATTGATGCGTTATTTCGAACAGCAGCTTGGTGAACTTTCAGGCCCTAAGCCGATCTTATATGCATCTTACTCGAAGGTCGCAGATGGTGATGGCTCGCAAGGAGGGGTACTTCCTAAGCAGATATTTATGCATTGGGATAGAAACGATTTAGAGAAAGAAGTTGAAAAATCAGAATTTGTTGAAAAAACAATATGGTTTTTTGCTCACGAGGTTGCGCATTTATATCAAAAAAGTAGCAAAGGGCAAATATACGCTGCAGAAAATCAATCTTGGCTTCATGAGGGAGGGGCAAATTGGTTTGCCGCCAATGCTATTCTGGTCCTGTATCCTGATAAAAAAGAGTATGTAAACAAGAAAGTTGAGCGTTACAAAGAGCATTGTGTTAAAGGGTTAGCGGACGGACCGCTGATTGAAGCGGCAAGCCGAGGGCGATTTGATTTGTATTATACGTGCGGTCTATTAATACATAGAGGGATAGAGCTTGCAGCGCAGCGTCGCCAGAAACAGCAAGAAAATACCTATACGATTTGGAAAAAGTTTAGGCATGAAGTGGAGTTAGGAGCACCTAGCGAGCTATCTACATTTTTAACAGTTGTAGAAAATGAAACATCCAAAGAGCTGGTGAGTACGATCACTAACATGATCAATACTAGATCTTCAGAGCCACCATCACTGGTAAATCAGCTGTTTGATGAAATGTGATTAATGAGTTCGATATATCATGGCGCTAAGTGGTGAGGCCATGGAAGGGTTGCAAATAAATGCACTTGTTTAGATGAGTGTATATAATAATTGCTTTATTCATTTCGGCTGACGTTATTTATTTATATCTTTGTTTTTAATATGAAACTTTAATTCAACCCTCAGGTTTTAGCATTTTCTAAACTATTCATTGAGTTAGTTTGCGTGAGTCATAAAAATTTGTGCTGAGCAACCTGCTACCTTGAGTTTTACCTACTACTGTACAACACTTAAGCAATGAGATCAGAGCTAGGTAGTAGAAGGTGTAATGGAACGTGCAGTCTAAATTAAAATCACTCAACTGGCGTATGGTTGTAGTGGGCTTAGCGGTCGTATTTGCTTTAAATATACTATTACTGCATTTATTACATTTGCAGATCCATCAGCGTGCCGAAGCCGTTGTAGAAAGAGTGGCTAAGTTACCAGAAGAACTCAGAACCCAAAGCAATATTGCTGCAATTGCACAGCAGTTTAAATTTGAGTATGTAGCTGATGATAAGCCAGTACCTGATGAGGCAACTCGCTTTTCTGCTGCGGGTATCTCTTTAAATTTGGTGCATCAAAAGCCTTATCAAAAGCATGCATACATCATTTTATTTTTTAACATTTTGTTTGTTGGTTTATTGGTTTTTGTTTATCGCTGGTGGCAAGTTTATCAGGTAAGACCAAAGCGCTTTCTGTCAGATGAAAAATTAGATATTCAACATAGCTCAGCGATGAGTGCGGTCGACCCAAAAGTAGCTGATAGTAGTTTGTTCAAGGTGTTTTTGTTGATCCGCTGGGCGGCCAAGCTGGATGCAAATTTAGATGAAAACAGTCACTTCTCTGTAGCGCTTCATAAACACTTACCCAGCTCGATGAAGTACTCAGTGAAATATCTAAATTCTGGTGCTTTGGCGGTGACCTTTGAAAAGGTCGCATGGGGGGATGTGATTGAGCTGGGGAAAAAACTTCATGAAATTATGTTTCGGACGATTCGCGCTATTAGAGGCGACCTGTCTCGCAAGCAAATCAAAGTGGGAGGATGTTTTTATCAGCATGAGGCTGAGCAAGCAAATGTTTATCAATTAGCGCGAGCGGCATTAGAAATAGCAAACAACAACGTGTGGCAACATGTGCATATGATGCCATTAGACAAAACGCACGCAAATGCAATGCAAAGCAATGAAGATGACTTTATTCGTTGCATTGAGAACAGGCAGTTTGTTTTGTTTTTTCAACCGTTGTTTGGGTTTGAGCAGCAAGACATAATTCAAAACGAAGTGTTATTGAGAGTCAGGCACGCTCAGCTAGGATTGATAGCCGCAAAACAATTTATACCCCAATTACATAGCAAGCATAACTTGGAGGTGCTTGATAAAACAATTGTCACTCAAGCTATCACAATATTGACAAAAGAGCCGCATAAGGCCGATGTTAGTATTAACCTTCATATTGAAAATTGGCTCGATATTGATTTTATACACTGGTTGGTTGCAGTGATACGCGATGCCAACCAAGTGAAAAAGCTCACATTCGAAGTGAGTGCTGATGACTACTATAAATACCATCAGCAAATTAATGTGCAACAGTTGTTTTTTACTGGGGTTAATGTTGCGCTTACCATTGATCATGTTGAGTCGCCGTTAATGGTAAATACGATTCGTGAGAACCAACTTATATCCGCGGTAAAATTAGGTTTTGGACTTGTTCATAAAGTTCAGCAAAGCGCTCAACAGCAAAAAACAATCAAACAAATTGTTTACCAAGCTAAGCGTCTTAATGTAGCTGTTTATGCCGTTGGTGTTGAAACACAAGCCGAACTGGATTGCTTGAAGTCGCTAGGTGTGCATGGTGCGCAAGGTTATTATTTTGCAGAGCTATTGCAGCAGCTTGAGCTCGTGCGATATTAGATTGCGATAGCGCAGCCCATCTAGCCCTTGCAAACCACCAGTGTGAATAGTTGTAATATGGCTGTCTGGCTCAAAAAAATCTTGTTCTAGTAATTGCCATAAAGCGTAAAACAGCTTGCCCGTGTAAATGGGTTCTAGTGGTAATAAGCATTCTTTTCTCATCATCTGGCAAAATCGCCATAGTGCGGATGAAAACTGACCATACCCGCCGTCATGAAAATCACACATTAACTGCCAGTTAGATTTTTTGCCCGCTTTGGGAGCTAGGCGTATGATGTCGTCGGTTAAATACTCAGCTTGTTTTAATACGGCGATACCTATCACCGATGTTGTATCTGGACATGAGTTTATTAAGCCAGCAAGTGTACCGCCGCTGCCCGTAGCACACATAACGTAGTCACTTTTTGGTAAACTCTGTGCGAGCTCTTCAAGGCCAAGCATCGCATGCTGATTACTACCACCCTCTGGAATTAGGTAACAGTGCGGGAATTGCTTTTGGATCTCGTGAAAATAGTCAGCTTGATTTCGCAAGCGGTAAGTCGCCCTATCAACCGCATGTAAATTTAAGCCGCAAGCACGTGCCATGCGAATAGTTGGATTTTGCTCATCCAAATGAGGTCCTCGTATTATCACATGGCCTTCAATACCAAATAGTTTACAGGCCATACTTACGGCATATAGATGGTTGGAAAACGGGCCTGAAAAAGTCAAAAGGGCAGTTTTTTTTTGCTGTTGCATGGCTATCAGATTGTATTTTAATTTTCGCCACTTATTACCAGCGATATGAGGATGTAACAGATCGTCTCGTTTAACCGTGAGCGTCATTTTTTTTTGCGTGAGTAACGGGTGCTCAATTAACTGTAATGGAGACTCTGGAAAGTTAAATTGTTTAAAACTCATACTAATGTCTGGTTTGTGTCGAGATATTCAAATAATTCTAACAGCTATCTTGTAAAATATGTCCAGATTACTGGCAAGGTTGCGGTTAATAGTTGTAAACTCAGATATTAATGGCACAAAGCTTGTGTTTTGCTTTGTAAGTACATAGCATTAAGAACTAACTATAAAAAATAACAAAGACCAAATAATTGCCGCGTTTTTGGGAATGGAATATATGCGAATAGCTCCTTTATCTTTTTTTGTCTCTGCCACATTGATGGCTGCCTGTGCGACATTCAACGTAATGGCGCAAGATACAGCAACGGTGAATGCCATTGAATCAGAACTTTCGGTCAAACAAGCTGAATTAGATAACTACACGCAAATATTAGACAAGCACTTAGGCGAAGAAACACGGCTACAGGCGCAACTAGATCTATTAAGAACGCGCTCTTCAGACTTGGATAAAGAAAAAAATCAAGCGTTAGATGCGATGAACGACCTTTATCGTCGCTTAATTGATGACCCTACCGTTGATATCTCAGAAGCCCAAACTCGCTATAAAGACGCAGTCGCAGAGCATAAAAAGAATAAAAATGATATTACGATGCAGCTAGCGGCTATAGCTTCGCATCGTAAAGATATAGAGCAAATTAGAGTGACTAAACACACGCTAATTAATACGCTAGAAAACTTAAAGGACCAATTAAGCACAGCCCGTGTTGAGCGTTTACGCAACGAATTTACACGTGAAGGCACGTTAGAAGTTGACCACACGATTAACTGTAAGCGCACAGAAACGCTCGCGGCCTGTGAGCAACGCGGACAACAAATGGCATTGCAAAAAGCTACTAAGCGATTTGTTGATCAGTTGTTTGCAAATCTAACAGAGCAACGTCTTGTTGAACCTAAACGTAATCTAGCCGGGGCGCAAGTACAAGTACTTAACAGTCATGTAGTGAGCAGTGCATTTAGTGGACAAGGTAACTACAGCGTTAACTTAAGCGTAAGTATGCGTGGTGATGTGAATAATAGTCGCCTTTGTAGCTTGATTAGCGTCGATAATCGTTTTTGTGCTGAATATGGCACGCCGATGGCTGGAGCTGTTGGTAGTTATCAAGCCAATTACCCTGCGGTATATAACGACAGTCAATTAAACTTCTCTGAGCAAACGACCACTATTCCTAGTCATGTTCAGGTTTCTACGCTCAACACTGAACCTGTCATTGAGGTGGCCAAGTCAAGCGCTCAGGTAATACCGGAAAAAAAGCCGCCAGTCATGGTTCCCGTTACATTACGCTCTAACGTGTATGACGACGAAGTTTTTATCAATGGCGTGAGCTATGGCTCTACTAAGTTGTCAGTTAAAATTCCGGCCGGTACCTACGATATTGAAATACGCAAATTAGGCTATCAACCTTATAAAAAGCGCGTGACTATTCGAAAAGCACAAACAATTAATGCAAAGCTTGTAAAAAAGCCTGAGTCGATTGCTGTACCGACACCAAAAAGTGAGCAAGACAGCACAACAGCCGCCGCAACAGTGATTTCGCAAACACCAAAAAATGAAGTGGTGATTGTGCCTGCAGGGGCGTTCAAAATGGGCGATTTAGTTGGGACTGGATTAGCGAATGAACGACCTGTAGTGGAAAAAGTGCTTAGCAACTCTTATGGCATGCAAAGTACAGAAGTGACAGTGGGGGAGTTCAGGGCATTCATCGAAAGTACAGGATACCAAACGGCTGCAGAGAAGGGCCGTGGTTGTGCTTTCTACAAAGATGGCGAGCCAGTTTGGGAATTGGATTATAATTGGCAATCACCAGGCTATGAGCAAGCTGAGAACTTTCCTGTGGTGTGTGTGTCTTATGAAGATGCAAAAGCGTATGCTAATTGGTTATCAGCTGAACAAGGTGAGCAATTTCGTTTACCAAATGAGGTGGAGTGGGAGTATGCTGCAAGAGCGGGTACTACTTCTGAATATCCCTGGGGAAATGAAATAGGGAAAAGCCTTGCTAACTGTGGTTGGTGTGGCAGTGATTGGTCTAATAAAAGTGCGGCACCAGTGGGAGAGTTTCCACCCAACTATTATGGACTATATGACACTGTAGGCAATGTATGGGAGTGGACTCAAAAAAGAGTATCTCAAAGTGGTGTTACAGTGCGTGGCGGTGCTTGGAACTTTGCACCAAGCCTAGCTCGTGTTTCTACTCGATTAGAGTTAGCGACAGATTTTCGAGCAAATTATATTGGTTTTCGCTTAGTGCGAGAACGATAGAAAAGTTTAACGATGGGTGATGCACTGCATCACCTAATTTAAAGTATTTCTTTAAGGTTACCCAGCCTCATGTTTAAAAAATTACGCGGATTATTTTCCAACGACCTATCAATTGACTTAGGTACAGCTAACACTCTTATTTACGTAAAAGAAGAAGGTATTGTATTAAATGAGCCTTCGGTTGTCGCGATTAGACAGGAGCGAGCTGGAGGTCCTAAAAGTGTGGCGTCAGTAGGTACTGCTGCCAAGCAAATGCTGGGTCGTACACCTGGTAATATAAAAGCGATTAGACCAATGAAAGATGGTGTTATCGCTGATTTTTACGTCACTGAAAAAATGCTACAGCACTTCATCAAGCAAGTGCACAATAACAACTTTATGAGACCAAGTCCTCGTGTTTTGATTTGCGTACCTTGTGGTGCTACACAAGTTGAAAAGCGTGCTATACGTGAGTCAGCAATGGGAGCTGGAGCTAGAGAGGTTTACTTAATTGAAGAACCAATGGCTGCTGCGATTGGCGCTGGCTTACCAGTGTCTGAAGCAACGGGTTCTATGGTTGTTGATATTGGTGGCGGTACAACTGAAGTCGCGATTATTTCTCTAAACGGTGTGGTTTATTCTTCGTCGGTGCGCATTGGCGGTGATAAATTTGATGAAGCGATCATCAACTATGTACGTCGCAATTTTGGCAGCCTAATCGGTGAAGCGACAGCTGAGCATATTAAGCATGAAATTGGTTCTGCATTTAAAAGTGATGAGCCAGTATCAATCGAGGTACGTGGTCGCAATCTGGCTGAGGGTGTGCCTCGTTCATTTACACTTAACTCTCATGAGATACTTGAAGCATTGCAAGAGCCATTAATGGGCATTGTGAGTGCAGTAATGGTGGCGTTAGAGCAATCACCCCCTGAGTTGGCATCAGATATTTCTGCCCATGGTATGGTATTAACTGGCGGTGGAGCTTTGCTTAAAGATTTAGACAGACTGCTAATGGAAGAAACTGGCATTCCTGTCGTGGTTGCAGATGATCCTCTTACTTGTGTGGCAAGAGGAGGCGGTAAGGCCCTTGAGATGATAGATATGCACGGTGGCGACGTATTTAGTTACGACTAATGAACTTACTATTTGGCCGTACGGTATCACTGCAACTGCGTTTAACAGTGGCAGTGATGCTTAGCATAATACTCATTGTTGGCGACCGCTTTACACAAGGTGGTAACATGATTAGGACTAGCCTGCATACTGCGGTTAGTCCTTTGTTGTATCTAGCGAGCATGCCCTATGAAGCATTTAATAGTGGCGCTAAAAGCTTACAAACGCGTGAACAGTTAAGTGAAGAAAACAATGCACTTAGACGTAAGCAACTTTTGCAAAGTGAGCAGTTACAGCAATTACAGTTTTTACAAAAAGAAAACCAAAAGCTCAGAGCGCTATTAAATGCATCTGCAAGAGAGAAAAATACTCGGCAGATAGCGCAGGTATTGTCAGTTCATTCAAATCCATACAGTCACCAAGTTGTAATCAACCGAGGCACCATAGATGGTGTGACTGAAAGTCAACCTGTAATTGATGAAATGGGACTTGTCGGGCAATTAACCCAAGTAGGAACCACCACATCGCGGGTTTTGCTGATGACGGATATCACTCATGCAACGCCCGTCAGGATATTGCGTAATGATGTGCGTACCGTCGTTGAAGGTATTGGCAAGATTAATAAATTAAAGTTATCCCATGTCCCGCATAGCTTAGACGTACGAATTGGTGATGTGCTGGTAACATCTGGATTAGGTGGTACCTTTCCAGAAGGTTATCCAGTCGCTGTTGTAACTGAGCTTAATCGTGATGAAGGCTTGCCGTTTGCACAAGTATATGCCGAGCCAATTGCTCAGTTAGATAGGGTTCGCTTGTTATTGATTTTAGGCCGGACTTCACAAGAGAACTTAGATAATGATTAAGCGCTATTACTTTCTTATTGCCTTTAGCGTCTTTTTAGCCTTAGTTATGGCGCTAATGCCACTGCCGATATCCGCTGAGCCATTTCGCCCTGATTGGGTTCTATTGGTGTTGATGTATTGGTCTTTGGCTGTGCCTCATCGTGTTAATATTGGTTGGGCTTGGGTGGCAGGTTTACTGATGGATCTCGCTATTGGTGCGCCACTGGGAGTTAACTCATTAACTTACTCTATATGTATCTATATCACGGTAAGCAACTTTCAAAAAATACGTAACTTCTCAATTTGGCAGCAGGCCATGTTGGTTGGGTTGTTTTTAACGCTTTACCACTTACTGCTGTTTTGGTTGAACCACTTTTTACTCGACGTGTATTTTAGTCCTCATTATTTGTGGCCCGCTCTTACTGGTATGTTATGTTGGCCATGGATCTTTTTATTGCTACGTAAATACCGTCGACAATTCAGGATCCGTTAATGACACCAAGTTTGTATTTGGCATCCGCATCGCCAAGACGAAAACAGCTCCTCGCTCAACTAAACTACGACTTTATTCAATTTTCAGTAGATGCAGATGAAACGCAATTGAACAATGAGCCCCCGTTGCAATACGTTGAACGCTTAGCGCGTTTGAAGGCTGAATCTGCAGTGGCTCAAGGCTACAGCGATAGACCGGTATTAGGCAGTGATACAGTGGTGGTGATTGATAATATAGCGTTGGGCAAGCCCAAAGATGAACAAGATTTTCTGAATACGATGAGGCGTTTATCAGGGCGTACTCATCAAGTGTATACTGCAATAGCTTTGGCAGATAGCAATCATACGATAAGTACAGTGGTCTGTACCGAAGTGACTTTTAAGCAGCTAAGTACACAAGAAATGCACCAGTATTGGTTAAGTGGTGAACCGTTAGATAAAGCTGGCGGCTATGGTATTCAGGGCATTGGCGGAAAATTTATAACAAAACTGTCGGGTAGCTACTTTGCAGTAATGGGTTTACCTTTATATGAAACTGATCAACTAATTAAAGAGTTTACTAAAGGCTATTATGAGTAGTGAATTATTAATAAATGTGACGCCAAGTGAGAGTCGCGTTGCGCTCATTGAAAACGGTGTCCTGCAGGAAGTGCAAGTAGAGCGGATCGGTAACCTTGGTATTGTTGGCAATATTTATTTAGGTAAAGTAAGCCGTGTGTTACCTGGTATGCAAGCCGCCTTTGTTGACATTGGATTAGATAAAGCTGCTTTTTTACATGCATCTGATATCGTCAACAGTGCCTCATTTGAAGAAGGTGTGGATGAGCAGCCTGTAAAGAAAGTTCAAGATATCAGAGAGCTCGTTAAGCAAGGCCAGTACATTATGGTGCAAGTGGTTAAAGACCCATTAGGTACTAAAGGCGCGCGCTTAACCACAGATATTACCATTCCCTCACGATACCTAGTTTTTATGCCCGATGCGACACACGTGGGGGTGAGCCAAAGGATAGAAACAGAGCAAGAGCGCGCTCGCTTGAAAGAAATTGTCTCTGAGTATAACGATGAGAATGGTGGTTTTATTGTTCGTACTGCAGCCGAAGGCGCAAGCGAAGCCGAGCTTAAACATGATGCCGAGTTTTTGAAAAAGCTGTGGCGAAAAATTGTCAGTCGACGTAAAAAAACCAGCAAAGCGACGATTTTGCATGAAGATTTAACACTCGCATTTAGAACTTTAAGAGATTATGTTGGTGAGGATATGGAGCGTATCCGAGTCGACTCTAAGTTAACCTATCAAGAACTAAAAACTTTTACAGAAGAGTTTGTTCCTTTACTAGGCAAAGCGCTAGAGTATTATCCTGGTGAAAGACCTATTTTCGACTTGTTTGACGTTGAAAGTGAGATCCAAAAAGCGTTGCACAGAAAAGTTGAGTTGAAATCTGGTGGATATTTAATTATTGATCAAACTGAGGCAATGACTACTGTTGATGTTAATACAGGCGCGTTTGTCGGTCATCGAAATTTAGAAGAAACAATTTTTAATACCAACGTAGAAGCCACTTCCGCTATTGCTAGGCAGCTAAGGTTACGCAACCTTGGCGGTATTATTATTATTGATTTTATTGATATGGTTTCGGATGAGCATAAGCGACGCGTGCTACACTCTTTAGAGAGCGCTTTGGCCAAAGATCGAGCTAAAGCCAACATTAACGGTTTATCGGCGTTAGGTTTGGTAGAGATGACCCGCAAACGTACCAGAGAAAGCCTTGAGCATATCCTCTGTGATGTTTGCCCTGCATGCTCTGGAAGAGGCTCATTAAAAACTGTAGAAACAGTTTGTTATGAAATTTTGAGAGAAATTGTAAGGGTTAATCGTGCTTACGATGCAGACAAGTTTATGGTTTATGCGTCACCTGCAGTGAGCGAAGCGCTCATCAATGATGAATATCATAATTTAGCGGAATTGGAACTCTTCATTGGAAAACAGGTCAGTATTCAAACGGAAAGCTTATATAGCCAAGAACAGTTTGACGTCGTAATGATGTAAGGTGACGTAGTGCCCAATGCAAGTTAAAACTTTTTGTTTCTTTTGTGTGCGTAAAGTATGGCAGGTGTTTGCGATAACACTTGTTACGCTTGCGGTGTTGGTGTCTGTTATCAAATACAGTTTACCTTACGCTAATGAGTACCGTGAAAGTATAGAAGATGTTATTCATCAGCAATTTGGTGTGAACTTAAGTTTAGGCTCAATTAGTGCTAGTTGGGAAAGTAGTGGGCCTGCGTTGGTGTTAGAAAATCTCACCTTTGTCGATAATGAAAGTGCCCCAATCGCGTTATCGATAAAAAAAACCAGTTTACAGCTGAACCTCCTCGAATCATTAAAAAACTGGCAGATAAGATCGAACTACTTTGTTATTGATGGATTTTCTGCGCAAGTTAATTTAGCACAGCTTGCGCAAGCTAACGATGAACAGAGCGCTGACTTTGAACAGCAATCACTGATTGAAAGTTTATTCCTAGGTGAAACTGGGCACTTTTCTATTCAATCTAGTCAGCTCAATTTGCGTACAAAAAATGGCTATATTCATACGTTATTGCTGAATGATTTGACTTGGCAAAATAGCCCACAAAGCCATAAAGGTGAAGGTGAAGTAGCCATCCCTGGGCTTCAACAAGGGCGTTTCTCTGCACGGTTAGCCTTAACTGGAAGTACACTTCGAGATCTGGCTGGGCAAGTCTATTTGCATGCGCAAAATGTAGATGTAGCAGAGTGGCTTACAGAGCGGCTATCAACTGAGCAAAAGCATGTTTCAACAGAACTAAATGGGGAACTGTGGCTTGCACTTGGCAATGGTAAAATTCAAGATGTCACAATCAACACCCTACCTAGTAAAGTACAATGGCAAGATGCACAACTGCCGCATCAATTAACTTTGCAGCAGGGTCAATTGCAACTCATCCCCACACAAGGGCAGTGGCAATTACGAAGCTCTGAATTGCTATTTAGTTTAGATGATAAAAACTACATTCCAGCAAAATTGCAGGGGGAATTTGCTGAACTAAACCGCTACGTTTGGTTTGAAGATGTCAGCGTTGGACTTATTAAAGAGCTGTCGCAATTGCTAAACATCAAAGGCATTGAAGCACTAGCCGATACCGATGTTACAGGACAGCTCCAAGGGCGTATCGCTTGGTCTGCAAGCTCCTCTTATCAAGTTTGGCTAAACATGGAAGATTTAGGATGGTCGGCATTTAGTGGTATCCCAAGTTTAACTGACGTGAGAGTTGAATTATCGTGGCAAAACGCCGGCGCTGCGGTGCATATCTTTAGTGAACAATCACAACTGGCATCGCCAGGAGCATTTAGAGCGCCACTCGATTATGAGCAACTCAATGCAGAGTTACAAATTTATCAACAAGATGATGTTTGGTATGTCAGCAGTGATTCTTTATGGTTCAATAACAAAGAGCTGACGATTGCCGCAGAAATGCACCTAGCATTGACGCCGCAGCCAACGTTAGACCTTTATGCTGAAGTGTTAGGTGGGAATGCGAAAACGGCAGGAGATTACTATCCGCGCTCAGTCATGTCTGAAAATTTAATTGAGTACCTTGATAGAGGTATCTTGGCGGGACAACACCGTAAGAGCCAAGTTTTGCTATCAGGCGCATTGGACGAATTTCCTTTTGAACAAGGTCAAGGCCAATTTGAAGTGCTATCTCATATTGACCAAGCCGAGTTTTTATTTGCGCCAGATTGGCCTGCAATCAAGAATGCGGATGTTACCTTGCACTTTGCAAATGAACGTATGGATATTTATGCCAACCAGGGCGAGCTTATCAACCAGCAGCTTAGCAGCCCTGTTATTGTCACCTTACCTAACCTTAATCAGGCGGATAACCTTTACGTTGCTATTAATCACGAAACAGATGCGCAAACATTGTTGCCCTTTTTTGATGCTACGCCACTAAAAGAGCCGCTTGTTAATGTATTACGAGTTGTTCAGGGCCGAGGGCAAGTAAAAGGACAAGTGAGCCTTGATATTGATCTGAACACTTTGGATGTTCATGCTTTCGGAAAAGTTGATTTAAATAACGCGAATGTATTTTTAACTCAGCTAGGAATGCTGTTATCCGATGTGCGCGGTATCTTACATTTTGATGATGACCGTATAGAGCTAAAGCAAAGCTCAGCAACATGGCTTGATATGCCGCTAAGTTTTAATGTGGTAGGAGATGGTGATAATCGCAACTACGAGGTTAATGTTGATGCGATATTAGCGGCACAAGCTGACAAGCTCATTCCTTATTCTCAAGGATTGTTGGATGGTTTTATTGAGGGAAGCAGTGAGCTGCAAAGCAAAATTAATTTAAAATTTAAGGAACAAGGGTTTAATTACAGCGCGCAATTTAATGCCAACTTGAATGGTGTTACTAGCTATTTCCCAAGCCCATATCAAAAAAGTAGTGATGAAGAGTGGGCGTTGAGAGCTTTAGTACAAGGTGATGATATTTCTAACCTCATTACTGCTAACTTAGCCGATAGACTGTTCTTTAATGGTATTTTAGATAACCAGACTGGTCAGCTAAGTCAGGCACAATTAAGTGTGGGGCAAGAAAATAAAGGGCTAGTTGGCAAAGGCTTCCATGTTTCAATTTCACAGCCAAGCATTGTGATTGATCCATGGTTAACGTTTATTGACCGATTAATTTCCCTGCCAAGCTCTGCAAAGCAGAATGACTCTTTATTGCCACCACTAGAAATGATAACGGCTCAGTTTGCTAAAGCGCAATTTACTGATATTCCTTTTACTGATCTAGAAATGCGACTATCGCCAAGTAGCGATGGTATGACTATGAAGCTAAATGCAAAAGAGCTCAGAGCAAATGTACTGCTTCCTCAAGAGGGGTCAAGCCGACCTATCAGAATAGATAGTGATTACTTACGAATTAACCTTATTGAGCAGTCTGAACCCGCTGAAAAACAGCCCGTTTCTGAACTGGATTGGTTAACACGTATTCCTGCAATCGAATTTAATTGTGGTGATTGTAAGTTAGGAAACTATCAACTCGACAAAGTGAGCGCTTCATTATTTGGAGATGGAAAACAACTTACCATCTCAGAATTGGTTGTAGACAAAAATGATCATGTACTGCGAGGTCAAGGTCGCTGGATTGATGGACGCAGCTACGTTGATGGGATCTTAAATAGTAAAGATATCGGTGAGTTATTTGATGAGTTTGATCTTACCTCGACGATTAAAGACTCTCGAGCGAATGTGGCGTATCAACTAAATTGGCAAGGCGCACCCTATGATTTTGATATTGAGACACTATCAGGTGAAATTAATTGGCAATTGGGAGAAGGCCACTTAACTGAGATAAGTGATCAGGGAGCTCGAGTTTTTTCATTACTCAGTTTAGACTCGCTAATAAGGAAGTTGAAACTAGACTTTAGAGACGTGTTTTCGAAAGGTTTCTTCTATAACCAGATGAAGGGGAGTGTTCAGATAGACAAAGGAATAGCGTATACAAAAGATACCAAGCTGGATGGTGTTCCAGCTGATTTGAGTATTCAAGGCTATGCAAATCTGAACACCCAAGAAATCAATTATGATTTAGCAGTAGCACCGCAAGTGACTTCAAGTATTCCTGTGATAGTGGCATGGATGGTTAACCCGGTTTCTGGATTGGCGGCATTGGCGTTGGACAAGGTAATACACTCAGCAAGGGTGATTTCAGAAATCAAATTCAAAGTAACCGGCACCATGAGTGAGCCTGTGGTACAAGAAATAGACCGTAAAAGCCGTGAAGTTGAAATACCACAAGCAGCACAAAATGAGCCACCCAAACCTCAATTAGGCCTTGAGCCGGTAAAGTCCTTACAACTAAATGACCAAGGAAGCACGCCAGTTGCGGGGTAACTGCGTTGTTTAATTGCGCATATTGGAGTCGCTATATGTCAATATCACATGTGATAGCAGTACAAATGTGTTCTACGATGAACCCTGAGAAAAACTATTTACAGTTAAAGCAGTGGTTAAGTGATTTTAATCTAGAAAAACCAGCACTGGTTTGCTTGCCAGAGACATGGCTGGCGTTTATGAAAACGGCAGAGCAATCTTTAAGTTTATCGAAACAATATGACTACTGGATAACTAAGTTGGGACAGTTATGCAGAGAGTTTAATATTTGGATTGCCGCGGGCACAATGCCAGTTTGTGGTGAGCAAAATAAGTATTACGCAGCGAGCTTTTTACTCAATGAAAAAGGTGATGTTGTCGCCAGATATAACAAAATTCACTTATTTGATGCCGATGTTGCTGATGGCAGTGGTGGATATCGTGAGTCAAAATCAACCATAGCAGGTACAGATGTAGTGGTGGTTGATAGTCCATTTGGCAAGATAGGCTTAAGCGTGTGCTATGATCTGCGTTTTGCTGGGCTATTTCAAGCTATGCGAGAGCAAGGAGCTGAGCTGTTTTTAGTACCAAGTGCGTTTACAACTGCAACAGGGCAAGCTCATTGGACGCCTTTACTGCAAGCTAGAGCAATCGAAAATCAGTGTTATGTCGTGGCGGCTGCACAATGTGGTGAGCACGAAAATGGCCGCAAAACACATGGACATAGCCTAATATTATCACCATGGGGTGATATTATGGCTGATGCGCAACAAACGTTAGGCTTCATCAGTGCACAGATAGACTTGGCGCAACTACATCAGCTTCGCACGGATATGCCAGTACAGATCCACAACAGATTTAAGAGTGAGTTTTATGAATAATGTCGAACAACGTTTACTAGCAGATAGTCAACTTGATAGAGAACTGTTAGAGCAAACATTAAGTTATATCCATCAACATAAAGTCGACTATGCGGATTTGTATTTTCAATCAAGCCATAATGAAACTTGGGTGTTAGAAGATGGCTCAGTGAAAGAGGGTAGCTATAACATTGAGCGTGGTGTTGGTGTTCGAGCTGTCGCAGGCGAAAAAACAGGCTTCTCTTATTCCGATGCAATTAATTTGGAGGCTTTAAACAAGGCTGCAATGGCGGCGAGAAGCATTGCGCAAGCAGGTGAAGAGAAAAAAGTTCAGGTATTTAGCGAAGCGGATGTTAAGCGTCAATTTGAACCTGCTCAGCCAATCCAAAGTATGACGGATGCAGATAAAGTCAGTTTGCTCAAGGAAGTGGAAAATGCAATCAGAGAGCTGGCACCAGATGCTCAGCAAGTTGTCAGTTCTATTTCTGCAGTCTATGAAGAAGTGCTCATCGCGGCCAGTGATGGCACATTTGCTACAGATATCCGCCCTTTGATCCGCTTAAACTGCTCTGTGCTATTAGAAAAAAATGGTCGTCGCGAACGCGGTAGTGCCGGTGGAGGTGCCCGTTTGGATTATGGTTATTTTAAAGAGCTGGTGGATGGTAAGCCCCGCTGGCTAGAATACGCCCAAGAAGCCGTCCGCCAAGCGCAAGTGAACCTAGAAGCTGTGGATGCGCCAGCGGGTACAATGCCTGTGGTATTAGGTGCTGGGTGGCCTGGCGTACTGTTACATGAAGCTGTTGGTCATGGTCTTGAGGGTGATTTTAACCGCAAAGGTGCATCGGCATTTAGCGGCAAGGTAGGTGAAAAGGTTGCTTCTAGTCTATGTACAGTTATTGATGATGGCACGATGGCAAATCGTCGCGGTTCACTGAATGTAGATGATGAGGGCACTCCTGCGAGCTTTAACGTGTTGATCGAAAATGGCATTTTAAAAGGCTATATGCAAGATAAGCTAAATGCCCGTTTGATGGGCGTGGCGCCAACAGGAAATGGGCGCAGAGAGTCTTACGCTCATTTACCGATGCCTAGAATGACGAATACCTATATGTTGCCTGGTCAAGATAGCAAAGCTGATATTATTGCCAGTGTGAAAAAAGGCATATACGCCCCAAATTTTGGTGGTGGACAAGTTGATATTACTTCAGGGAAGTTTGTATTTTCTGCATCCGAAGCGTATCTCATCGAAAATGGTAAGATCACTCAACCCATTAAAGGCGCAACCTTGATCGGAAATGGGCCTGACGTAATGAATAAAATCTCCATGGTAGGTAATGATTTAGAACTAGACCGAGGTGTTGGGGTATGTGGTAAGGACGGCCAAAGTGTACCGGTAGGTGTTGGCCAGCCCAGTCTTAAAATTGACGAAATTACGGTTGGAGGCACAGCCTAAATCTGCTTTTCTGCGCGTTTGTTCGGGCTTAAGGCTGCTTTAAGCCCGACTAAATTATTGCTTGCGCTTCTCCTTGATTAACTCTGGCGTATACTTGCTGTCGTAACTCCCGCTTTAATATTTAAAAAAGAGAACTAAGAATTTATTGGCTGAAAATTACTCGCAATTTGGTACTTTTGGATTACAGTTAATTTTGTACTTAACCCAACTTAAGAGTAATGGATATGTTTTTAACTAGGTTAATTTATGCTAGCACCATAGGTGATAACTTTTCACAGCACACGATAGAAGATATTCTCGAATCTGCTCGCCATAATAATCTTAGGCATAATATCACCGGAGTGCTGTGCTTTAACTGTAGTTATTTTTTACAATGTTTAGAGGGTGCAAGAACTGAGGTTAACGAGACATATAAACGCATTCTGAATGATGAGAGACACCAAAATGTCGTGATGCTTGATTATCGGGAGATAGACTCTAGAGAGTTTTCCGATTGGACAATGGGATACATCCCGAGCTCTACCATTTCCATACCAATTAACTTAAAGTTTTCAGAAGCCTCTGAATTTAATCCGTATGCGATGTCGGGGGCGAGTGCCTATATGATGTTACTAGAACTAAAACGCTCCGTACCAACGCTATAATAAATTTGCTGCAATAAATAAAAAACCAGCCTGATGCTGGTTTTTTATTTAGTAATACGTGCGACAAGATTAAGGCATAATCACTTCTTTCAAATATTGAAACAGCTCTTTGTAGCCCTTTGCTGGTTTTTCAGCTTTAAACTCTTTACTGGCTTGTCTCACCAGTTGGCGCATTTTTTGGCGCTCAAGCGTTGGGTATTGCTCAAGTAAGTCGTTTATTTTGCTGTCACCTTGCTCAATCAACTCGTTTCTGATCAGTTCTACTTTATTGAGTAGCACGTCAGCTTGGTTATTTTTGTTTAACATCACAGCGATCGCGGCTTCAATTTCAGCTACATTTTCCGTTAAACGTAATGTTTTGGTTATATAGTTGATATGACGTCTATAAGCTTCAGTTTTTTGGCGAATTTTGTCAGCGACAACCATAGCTTCAAGCAAATCACCCGTTAGAGGTAATTTATCCCGCTGCTTTTTAGGCATACTTGCTAAGTCTTGTGCTAATTGTTGATATTGCTGCGCATCGCGTTTAAGTTCGCTTTTAGATACGTAGATGATTTCTTCTTCAATATTTGGTTTATTTTGCTTAGCCATGATTTATTCAGGTTTTACCGATTTATACTTCAGTATACCAATTTTATGACATAAATGCTTTGTCATAATGGGGCGAACGTTTAGATGTGTGTTAGCATTAAATAAGCATATAAATTACAAGAGATGGGAACGATGGTGCAATCTCAACAACACCCAATTTATAAACACATAGATGAAGTAAAACAAGCAGTTTCAGAGGCCCTAAGCCATGCTAAAAAACTTGGTGCAACGGCGGCTGAAGCGGCTATGTCGAGTACATCAGGGTTATCTGTTAGTACCCGTATGGGAGAAGTTGACACGATTGAGTTTAACCAAGATGGCGGCTTAGGTGTTAGTGTTTATGTAGGTAATCACAAAGGCAATGCATCAACCGCAGACTTAAGTCCAGCTGCAATTAAAACAGTTGTTGAGAAAGCGATTGATATTGCTAAGTTTACTTCCGATGACCCTTGTAATGGCGTTGCAGATAAAGAGTTACTAGAATTCTTTCCCCCAGATTTAGACTTATTTCACCCTTGGGAGGTTACGCCTGAACAAGGGATTGCAATGTGTTTAGAGGCTGAAAAAGCCGCCTTAGGAGCAGATGAGCGCATTGTTAACTCTGATGGTGCGAGTTTTGCTAGCCACCAAGGTTTGCGAGTATATGGTAACAGCCATGGACTGATTGCAGGTTTCCCGAGAACACGTCATACACTCAGTACAGTTGTTATTGGCAAAGACGGCGAGCAAATGCAACGAGACTCTGCTTACACCATTTCCCGTGAGCAACAAGGCTTAAAGTCTGCTACTGAGGTGGGCTTAGAAGCGGCGCAGTCGACTTTGGCCAAGTTAAATAGTCAAAAACTGCCGACCATGAAAACCCCTGTTATATTTCGTGCAGATATCGCAAATAGCCTGTTTGGGCACCTTGTTTCTGCGATTGGTGGTGGCGCTTTGTATCGTAAATCGAGCTTTTTATTGGACCAACTAGGTAAGCAAGTATTTAACTCGTGTGTCAATATTACTGAGCGTCCTCATTTGCTAAAAGGCCTTGCTTCAAGCCCATTTGATAGTGAAGGTGTTAAAACGATAGACCGAGATATCATTCATGGTGGAGAGTTACAAACTTATCTATTAGCCAGCTATGCAGCCCGTCGATTAGGTATGACAGCGACAGGTCATGCCGGCGGTATTCATAATTGGCTGGTGCAGCAAACGCATGATGATCTATCTGCCTTACTGAAGGAAATGGGCACTGGTTTATTAGTTACAGAATTAATGGGTCAAGGAGTCAGTACTGTAACTGGTGACTATTCGCGAGGTGCGGGGGGATTTTGGGTTGAGAATGGGCAAATACAGTACCCAGTAAGCGAAATCACTATTGCTGGTAACTTAAAAGACATGTTTCTTGGTGTGCAAGCGATAGGCGGTGACATTGAATATCGTGGCAGTGTCCAAACTGGCTCAGTACTTATTGATTCTATGCAAGTTGCAGGTGCTTAGTATTTTGAAAAAGGAGCCTGAGGCTCCTTTTGCTTTAAACTAAGAACCAAGTTGCGGTGCCTAAAAATGCAAAAATCCCAACAATATCGGTAACAGTTGTGAGTACAACACTGCCAGCTAGGGCAGGGTCTATATTCATACGTTTTAGAATAATTGGAATACTAGCACCTGCGATACCTGCAGCGAGTAGATTCATAAACATTGCGAAAGCAATAACTGCACCAAGTACAAAATCCCATTGCCATAATGCCACTACGCCTGCGATCAAAATTGACCATAGAACACCGTTGAGTGCGCCGATAGCCAGTTCTTTACTGAGAATAAAACGTTGGTTTGTTTGGTTAATGTGACCCAGTGCAATACCACGAATAACTAAGGTTAATGTTTGGCTCCCTGCGACTCCCCCCATGCTTGGTACGATGCCATTTAGTACGGCTAAAAATGGCAAAATATCGAGGGTGTTTTCGAAAAAGCTGGCAACAAATGCAGCGAGTAAGGCGGTTAGTAAGTTTATACCTAACCAAATCGAGCGTCGTTTTGAGCTTTTGAATACAGGCGCGAAGGTATCTTCTTCATCATCTAGACCCGCCATGCTCATTAAGCTGTGCTCTGCATCTTCACGAATTACATCAACGATGTCATCGATAGTAATACGTCCTAATAGATGCGCATTATCATCAACAACCGCAGCTGAGATCCAGTTATAGCGTTCAAATAGTTGCGCAACTTCAGTCTCATCCATAGTGATAGGAATAGACTCTTTATCCGTATCCATTAATTCGCTTACTAACTTATCCGGAGAGTTAGTTAGCAAGCTATTTAAAGACAGCGCACCAATAAAGCAATTGTCTTTATCAACCACATATAAGTCATCGGTGCCTTCAGGTAATGTTCCTCGTAAACGCAAATAGCGTAAAACAACGTCCAAAGACACATCCGGTCGGATGGTTACCGTATCGGTATTCATCAAAGCGCCAGCAGAGCGCTCTTGATATGACAAAGCGAGCGTCGCACGTTCCCTGTCTTGGGAGTCCATTGCCCCGACAACATCTTGATAAACAGTTTCAGGTAAGCTTCTTAAAACTTCACCTAAATCGTCGTCATCCATATCTTCGGTTGCGGCAGCGATCAGTTCAGGTTCCATTTGAACAATAATGCTCAAACGCACATCTTCAGACAGCTCTTCGAGTACATCACCTTGGATGTCAGGATCGACAAGCTGCCACAATTGACGACGAACTTTATGAGGCGAAGACTCTAAAAGCAGGGCTGTATCACAGGGAGCCGTTTCAGCCAAAATACGCCTAACTTGAACAAACTGCCCACTATTTAAAGCCTGCGTTACTTGTTGCAGTTGTTGCAGTGTATAGTCTTGTTCAAGGGCTTCAGGCATAGGCTTCCTTCAATACATTGATGTTTTAATTTTAGTGCCTAAGAAGAAAAGCTGAAGAGCCAGCTAAGATATGGTTGGAAAGTTAGGCACGCTTCACGACTAAGAGTTTAACTTAAATACGGACAGCTTACCAAGGTATAGGGGAATTTTAATTGCTTTACCACAGAGCTAACTTATTCTTGTTCATAAAACTTTTGTGCGATAAGTTCGCCTATTGCTTGCAATGCACCTTGTGCATCGGGACCATCACAGACCACTTTAACTTCTTTACCTTGGCTACTTTCAAGTAAGAGCAAGGCGAGCACACTGTTGCCATCAGCGGATTTGTCGTCTTGGTATAGTGTTATTTGGGCATCAAATTTAATAGCAAGTTGTGCCAATACGGAAGCGGCTCTGGCATGTAGACCACATTTATTTTGAATTAAAAAAGTATCTTCACAACGCATAGGTTATTTGTCTTGCTCTCTGTGGCGAATTTTTATGTTTGGATGCGTGCGAGCAAAGCTCTCACCGATAGTTTGCGCTAAATAAACTGAACGATGCTGGCCACCAGTACAGCCTATTGCGATGGTTAGATAGCTGCGATTATTACGCTCAAGATGTGGCAGCCAAGTTTGTACAAATGTTTGAATCTGCCAAGTAAATTTTTGCACAATACTATGACTTGCCAAATAATCTTTAACTGGCTGATCTAACCCTGTCAAAGGCTTAAGTTCAGGCTCCCAATGTGGGTTTGGTAAAAAGCGTGCATCAAACACGTAATCGGCTTCTTTAGGAATACCATGTTTAAACCCAAAAGACTGAAATGTAACAATTAGCTGCTTGTCTTTTTTACCCAAGATACGCTCACGTATTGTCTCGGCTAATTGGTGTACGCTTAAATCTGTGGTGTCAATCAATACATCTGCACGAGTGGTTAGCACATCAAGCAGCTGCTTTTCTTCTCGTATTGCTAAGTCTAAAGGAAGATCATGCATTGATAGCGGGTGCAAGCGGCGGGTCTCAGAAAAGCGCCTGATAAGCGTGTTATCGTCACTGTCTAAATAGAACAGCATTGGATTAGCAAAGCCAGGAAGATATTCGAGAATATCATTAAAATCTTGCTGTTCTTTGGGCAGGTTACGTACATCGATACTGACCGCAATTTTATCGAAGTTGTCAGATACACTGCGCACTAAAGATGGCAACAAGTTTACTGGGATATTATCTACACAATAATAACCTAAGTCTTCTAATACGCGCAGCGCTACTGATTTACCCGAACCAGAGCGGCCGCTAATGATGATTAATTCCATTATGCTTCTCTTGGTAACCTAATCTGCAGAAGCAATAATGGCATAAAGTTCCTCATCATTACCAGCGTTCCGTAACTGTTTACAAAATTCTTTGTTATTTAATTTCTCCGCAATGGCAGCTAACGTCTTTAAATGTTGCTCGTTATCACCTTCAGGAACGATTAAAGCGAGAAAGATATCTACAGGTCGGTTATCGATAGCATCAAACGGGACACCCTGTTGGTTGACCAATAACATGGCCGTCACTTGGCTAATGCCTTCAAGGCGACCATGAGGAATTGCGATACCTTTACCGATGCCTGTGCTTCCTAGCTTTTCTCTAGTCATTAAAGCATTAAGAATATCATGTGGGTTCAAATCGGGTAGCTGCTCGTGTGCAAGCTCGCTAATGTACTCTAGTACGCGTTTTTTGCTATTAAAAAGGACCGCAGCTTTGGTGCAGTCCTTACTTATTATAGAGCTTAATTTCATGATTAGTGTCGAGTAAGCTTCTCTTTATGTTTAATTACTTGGCGATCTAGTTTATCAATTAAGCTGTCGATCGCGGCGTACATGTCTTGATGTTCGGTTGAAGCGAACAGCTCTGCACCATTAACATGCAAGGTAGCTTCAGCTTTTTGTACAAGCTTCTCAACATCTAGGATCACATGCACGTTATTAATGTGGTCAAAGTGCCTTTCTAGCTTCGCAAACTTGTTGTTGACATAGTCTCTTAATGAATCTGTGATTTCTACGTGACGACCAGTTAAATTTAGTTGCATAAGCATTTTCCTTCTTTGGTAATCGCCTAAATCAGGCTTTTTCGCTGATTAGACGGTGGAATGGCTAACGACTCCCGATATTTGGCTATGGTGCGTCGGGCCACCTTTATTCCTTGCTCCGCTAATATGTCTGCTATTTTACTATCGCTTAACGGTTTTGCGGTATTTTCTGCAGCAATTAGCTTTTTGATAAGCGCTCGGATAGCTGTAGATGAGCACTCACCTCCGTTTTCAGTACTAACATGGCTTGAGAAGAAATATTTCAACTCGAAGATGCCTCTGGGTGTGTGCATATATTTTTGTGTGGTTACGCGAGATATAGTCGACTCGTGCATTTCAACCATCTCGGCCACATCGTTTAACACCATAGGTCGCATTGCTTCTGGGCCATGTTCAAAGAATGCCTGTTGTTGTTGCACAATGCAATTAGTAACTTTCATTAATGTTTCATTTCTACTTTCTAAGCTTTTAATGAACCATTTGGCTTCTTGTAAATGTGAACGAATAAACTGACTATCGGTGCTAGATTTGACCGAGCGAGACATGGCAGCATAATGATCATTCACACGAATTTTGGGCATGCAGTCAGGGTTTAACTCAACAACCCACCGGCCTTTAACCTTTTTCACTGAAACATCAGGAATAACGTACTCAGACTCTTCTCTGATGATGCTTGCTGCTGGCTTAGGATTCAAAGAGTGAATTAGTGTCATTACTTCTTTGAGATCGGCTTCCTTGAGTTTCGTTTTTTTCATCAAAGTGCGGTAATCACGACTTGCTAGCAAATCAATGTGCTCATTGAGGATCATCTTTGTTTCATTCAACCAGGGAGTTGTTTTTGGATCAAATTGATTCAGCTGAATGCATAAGCACTCTTGCAATGAGCGAGCACCGATACCAACAGGGTCAAACAGTTGGATCCGTTTAAGTACGGCCTCTACTTCATCTAGTTCGATGAGTTCACCACTGTTGCCATCGTTTAAGCTTTCTAAAATGTCTTCGGTGCTAAGCGTTAGCGTACCATTATCATCAATAGCCTCAACGATTGCCACTGCGATACCACGATCTGTAGGGCTAAAAGGAGTGAGCTCGAGCTGCCACATTAAATACTCGTGTAATGTTTCAGTTGTCTCACCTTGATAGATGGTTTCGTCCTCAGGCATGGGACCGCTGCTAGAGGCGGGGGCTGCACTCATGTATTCGTCCCATGTTACATCCATAGCTAGTTCGTCACTGAGTGTCTCTTTACTTAGTGCAGCATCAGAGTCAATTTCATAGTCGCTAACGGGCTCAACATCCTGATTATCAGAATGTGTGTCGTCATGACTATTATCTTTACCATTTTTTTCGTGTTCGCCGTTTGATGCACCTAGGTCTGAATCTGAATCAGACTCATCTACTTCAAGAAGCGGGTTACTATCCAGCGCTTCTTGTATCTCTTGTTGTAAATCCAGCGTACTCAACTGCAACAAACGAATAGCCTGCTGTAGCTGTGGTGTCATGGTAAGTTGCTGCCCCATGCGCAGCTGTAACGATTGCCTCATGTACCTTTAACAATCCTTCTTGTTCTCTATTATTATTGTGACTAAGCGTATATTAACTATAGCTTGAATTGCTCACCAAGGTAGACATCTCTGACCGTTTGATCCGCTAAAACATGTTCAGGGGTACCGGATGCAATCAGTTCACCGTGTGACACAATGTAAGCTTTTTCACATACATCAAGGGTTTCTCGAACATTATGATCGGTAATAAGTACGCCTATGCCTCTATTTTTAAGATGTTCAATTATTTTCTTTATATCTAACACTGAAATAGGATCAACACCAGCAAAAGGCTCATCTAAAAGAATAAACTTGGGATTTGCGGCTAAAGCGCGAGCAATTTCTACTCGACGACGCTCGCCACCCGACAGTGCCATACCCAAACTATCTCTGATGTGTTGAATATTAAATTCATCCAGCAGCTCATTTAAAATTTGCTCGCGAGCTTCTTTATTGAGCGAGTTACGAGTTTCTAAAATGGCCATTAGGTTTTGATAGACAGTCAGTTTTCTAAAAATAGATGACTCTTGTGGCAGATAACCAATGCCTAAACGGGCACGGTTATGCATTGGTAACAAAGTGATATCATGGTCATTAATACAGACTTTGCCATGATCACTGGGTACTAATCCAACAATCATATAGAAACTTGTCGTTTTACCTGCTCCATTTGGCCCGAGCAAACCGACTATACTACCCGCTTCAACGGTGAGACTGACATTTTTAACAACCTGTCGGCCCTTATAGCTTTTTGCCAAAGCAGTTGCAGTTAATACACTCATAGTTAGTTACCTTGCCCTACTGACTTGGTTTTTTTCTCAGGTACGAGAATGGTATGTACTCTTGCACTGTCTTGTTCGCCGCGTTCGGCACTGATCAGTTGTTTATCCATATCGTAAGTGATTGACTGAGCTTTGATAATTTGCCCTGCTTGGTTGATAGTCGCATTGCCTTTTATTATTAAGGTGCGATTAGCAACATCATAGCGAATTTCCGAGGCACTGGCGGTTAATATACTGCCATCAGGTTGCGTTTCTGAAAAGCGAGCGGGTGTGCCCGTAGCTACCAATAACTGCTTATTGTCACCTAGCTCCTCGCGGCGATGGACTTCCAATCTGTCTGCGTTAATTTTACGGCTACCGTGAATTATCTCTACATTTTGCTCAAAAATACCTATGTTAGTTTTAAGCTGAGCCTGTTGTTTGCCCGCTTTTATAGAAACTTCATTGGCAATGCTGCTCTGTTGAGCGAAGCTAGGTTGGCACAACATCGCTCCAACAAGTATGGCAGTAATAATAAGTTTATTGGTCATAATAAATGGTTCGTGTATGGTTAATAAGTTCAATGATATCAGTGTTTAAATCAGCATATAGGCCTTTGCCAGTGATTTTTAAACTTGGGCCGGTAATCTCAACCGGGCGCTCTGATTGCATCAGTCTTTCGTCTATTTCAACACGGATGTTGTCCGCTTTTATCAAAGTTATCATCGCACCTGTGGTTAGATTTCTAGCTTCGACATTGCCTTCTAACATTAAGGTATTGTTCTCATATAAAGTGGCTTCTTTAGAAGATATAAGCCAATTCTGTGGACCGTTGTAAAGCGTAAATACCGGCATTGTAAAATGACTAAATCCAAGCTCTTGATAGAGCTCCATTTTATCAGCGGTCACAGTATAACTGCGAATACCAGCTTCATTGTATGATGTTTGCTCTAACTGTGTTGCGATATAATCTGGCTTAGCAATAACATCGCTTTGATTTCGTGTTTTAGGCGTTGTTTGTGTCAAAAAGGGATACCAAAGCCAAGTCATTGCAGCGACGAATATGATAAACAGGGCGACGCGATGACTACTCATAATTCTACTCTTTGCATTAGGTTGGTGCTTAATTCAAATGGCGCAGCACAGCTTTGTTCATCACTTGATAAAGTAGAAGTCATCAAATGAATCGACAATGAATTACAGGAACTTTCAAATTCAGCCGTTAGCACGGTAGCCATTTATAGCACTCCTGCTCTTAACAAATCTTGGGTATTTAGCGCACCGATAGGGCGTTTATTCTCATCTATGACAACTAAGCCGTTGATTCGTTTAGTTTCCATAATGTTTAGCGCCTCGGCAGCCAACATTTCTTCATGCGCAGTTGTACAGTTGACGGTCATGGCTTTGTGAATGGGGGTTGTGTGCAGGTCAACTCGTTGTTCAATGATGCGGCGTAAGTCGCCATCGGTGAAGATACCTACTAGTTGTCCTTGTTCATCAACGATGGTCGTCATGCCAAGACCTTTTGCGGACATTTCAAACAGAGCATCTTTGATGGTACTTAAATGAGACACAATCGGTACTTGTTGTTCTTTGTGCATAATTTCACTGAGCGTTAAAAGTAAACGCTTGCCAAGTGCACCACCTGGGTGAGATAACGCAAAATCATCAGCAGTGAAGCCTCTGGCTTCGAGTAATGCCACGGCTAGTGCATCGCCCATCACAAGTGTTGCAGTAGTACTTGCTGTTGGCGCTAAACCTAGCGGGCAGGCTTCTTGAGACACTGCAACGCATAAGTGCACATCTGATAGCTTTGCCATTGAAGACTGAGGATTACCTGTCATGGCAATCGTTTTAGCACCGATACGTTTAATAACAGGAATGATATTTAGAACTTCGCTGGTCTCACCTGAGTTGGAAATAAGTACGACCACGTCATCTTTGGTGATCATGCCCAAATCGCCGTGACTCGCTTCCCCTGGGTGAACGAAAAAGGCAGGGGTGCCTGTGCTTGCAAAAGTGGCAGCAATTTTATTGCCAATATGACCAGATTTGCCCATACCTACAACGATTGTGCGACCTTGGCAGTCATAGATAGTTTGGCATGCTTTAGCAAAGTGTTTATCTATATGTTGACCTATTTCGTCAATGGCCTGTCGCTCTATGGCAATAACTCGTTGCGCGGTATCAGTAAACTGCTTTGATAACATGAGTGATGTTCCTAGATAATGTAATACATATAGGCAATAAACGCAGCCACCAAAACGCCACCTTCGAGGCGATTAATACGACGGGTTCCAGTAAAGCTTAAGCTCATGAAAACCAAAGTGAGTGTTGCCCCCAGCATGATAAAGATATCTCGCCCAGCAATATTAGCATCTATATTTGAGGGGTTAATGATCCCTGTAATAGATAAAACAGCCAATATATTGAATATATTAGAGCCAATTATATTGCCAAGCGCAAGGTCGTCTTCTTGTTTCAGAACGCCTGCGATACAGGCTGCTAATTCTGGCAAACTGGTACCCACTGCAATAATCGTTAATCCAATTAGTAAATCACTCATGCCAAAATATTTAGCGATGTCTACCGCAGCATCTACTAAATACCCAGAACTAATGGGCAGTAATACCATGCCTACTACTAGCCAAAATAGCGCTTTACGTGTTGGGACATCATTTGGTACTTCATCACATGCTTCACTAATGAGTGGGTCACCCTCAGCCCCCCCCTTTTTGGTTATTACCATCAATAAGAGTAGGAAAATGACAAAGCCTGCTAGCAAAGCTGCGCCTTCCAAGAAGCTAAAGTGGCTATCACTCACTATGAACCAAGCGGCTAGAGAAACGAGGATTAATAGCGGCATTTCTCGCTTTAAAATGCCAGAGCTTACGGACAGAGGTCTTAACAGTGCAGTAACGCCAAGAACTAACAGAATATTTGCAATATTGGAACCAATCGCATTACCTACGGCTGTATCTGTTTTGTCTGCTAGTGCGGCTTGGGCAGCAACCATCATCTCTGGTGCCGATGACCCCATGGCAACTATGGTCAAACCCACAACTAGAGTCGGTACGCCAAAGTTACGCGCTAGCGCTGCGGCTCCAAAAACGAAGCGATCAGCACTCCATACTAATGCGGCGAATCCCAAAATAAGGATGACAAAAGATAAAAGCATAAAAAAGCGAGGCCATTGTTAAAGTTACAATGGCGCAAATAATATCAAATACGTACTCAAAAGTATAAGTAAAAGAGGCCGCTTAGTGATTATGTAGTGCCTTATTCAGGAGTAAGTCAGACAAGATATATTACAAAAATTTACGAAAACTTTTTTCCTTCGTAAGGCAAAAAAACGTATTATGTCACAATTCGTAAATGTAGATGTGGAGAGCGACTTGTCGCAAGCAATTGTAGAGATCAAGGATGTTACTTTTTCACGGGGTGAAAGGATCATCTATAAAAACATGAGTTTCTCCGTTCCGAAAGGAAAAATCACAGCCATTATGGGCCCAAGTGGTATTGGTAAAACGACAATGCTGCGTTTAATTGGTGGCCAGCTCAAACCTGATAGGGGTGATATTTTATTCGAGGGACAAAGTATCCCAAGTATGTCTCGCAAAGCGCTTTATGATGTACGTACTAAAATGAGCATGTTGTTTCAAAGCGGTGCGCTTTTTACTGATATGTCGGTTTTTGATAACGTCGCATTTCCATTGCGAGAACACACCCAATTAAGTGAAGATTTAATCCGCCTTGTGGTTTTGATGAAGCTACAAGCTGTTGGCCTGCGTGGTGCAAAAGACTTAATGCCATCGGAGTTATCTGGTGGTATGGCAAGACGAGCCGCATTGGCAAGGGCGATTGCGTTAGACCCGGAATTAATCATGTATGACGAACCCTTTGCGGGGCAAGACCCCATATCAATGGGAGTGTTAGTAAAACTGATTAAATCACTCAACGAAGTGCTAGGCTTATCATCCTTGATTGTGACACATGATGTGAATGAAGTTTTGGGCATTGCCGATCATGTAGTGATCATTGCTGAACAAGGCGTTATCGGTAGCGGTACTCCTGAGCAAATGCAACAACATGACTCTGCGTTAGTGCAGCAGTTTCTCAAAGGTTTATCTGATGGTCCCGTGCCATTTCATTATCAAGCACAAGACTATCAAGATGAACTGCTATCAGGGAGTCAGCTGTGATCGAATTTTTTCAATCAGTTGGGCACAAAACGCTGAGCCGATTTGCTTCGTTAGGCCGAGCGACACGTATGCTGATTGGTGCACTGGTTAATGTGCCAAATTTGCGAAAAGGGCCTGCCTTACTTGTCCGTCAACTGTATATGGTTGGGCATCAGTCTTTACTTATTATCATGGTATCGGGATTGTTTATCGGTATGGTACTGGCCCTACAGGGTTATACCGTACTAGTAGGCTATGGCGCTGAAGATAGTTTAGGGCCACTGGTTGCTTTGAGTTTATTAAGAGAGCTGGGGCCTGTGGTAACCGCGTTGTTGTTCGCTGGTCGTGCTGGTAGTGCGTTAACTGCTGAAATCGGTTTAATGAAGGCTACTGAGCAGCTTTCTAGCTTAGAAATGATGGCGATTGACCCTTTAAGAAGAGTTGTTTCTCCGCGTTTTTGGGCGGGCTTCATTAGTATGCCTTTGCTCGCGTTAATCTTTTCAGCGGTAGCAATTTTGGGTGCACATCTTGTTGGTGTGGATTGGCTTGGTGTTGATTCAGGTAGCTTCTGGTCAATAATGCAGTCTCAGGTGTCTTTTGAAAAAGATATTGTAAATGGCATGATCAAAAGCTTTGTGTTTGCACTTATTGTGACATGGATTGCGCTGTATAAAGGTTATGATTGTATTCCCACATCCGAGGGGATCAGTAAGGCGACGACCGAAACAGTAGTCCACTCTTCATTGGCAGTTTTAGGGTTCGACTTTTTATTAACTGCTGTGATGTTTTCAGGTTAAAAGGTTTTAAAACAAATGAATACACGGAAAATTGAAATATTAGTTGGCTTATTTGTCGCATTGGGCGTAGCTGCATTTGCGGTACTGGCTTTAAAGGTTGCAAATTCTGGTATCTCGGGGAGCGGAGAAACCTACACGCTTAACGCTAAATTCGAAAATATAGGTTCGTTGAAAACTCGAGCGCCTATTAAAGTGGGTGGTGTGGTAATAGGTCGTGTAGAGGGGATCAGTATTCATCCACAAGAGTTTGTGCCAGTGGTTGCTATGAGTATCGATGCAAATTATGAATGCCAGTTTTCGGATACAACATCAGTGTCTATTCTTACTTCTGGGATTTTAGGTGAACAATACTTGGGAATTTCTCCGGTGATCGCTTCAGATGCGGCTAAACAAACATGCCTTGGTAATGAAGTGACAGACACAAGCTCTGATTTAGATGATTTATTTGGCGTTCAAAGTAAAGCATTAAAAGATGGAGACTTGGTGACAGATACAAAATCAGCGTTAGTATTAGAAGAGCTGATTGGACAATTTTTATTTAATCAAGGTAGTGAGTAATAGCCATGTTAGTAAGAATATTTATTGCTGCTGCAACACTGCTGTTTAGCAGTATTACGTTGGCTAACGAGCCAGTTGATATGAATGACCCCTACAAAATGGTACAACAAGTAGCGGACAATACTTTCAAGCGCATCACCAAAGATCAGGATGTCATTGTTGCCAATAAGGAACATCTAAGAGTAATCGTAGAGCAGGAATTATTACCTTATATTGATTATAAGTATGCGGCTTATCGCGTCCTAGGTAGCTATATCCAAAAGGTTAGAAATATTAAGGATAAAGAGGAAAAGGAGCAAGCGATAACACACATCAAGCAGTTTATTGAAGTGTTTAAGAACTACTTAGTTGCGACGTATGCAGGTGTGTTTACACAGTATACAAATCAACAAGTGGAGTTTTCTCCCGCTAAAGAGTTTGCAGACGAGCAAGTTGCTATTGTTAAAACCACGATTGTTGAGCCGGGCAAGCCTGATATAAAAATTGATTTCAAAGTTCGTAGGGACTCCAACAACGAGTGGCGAGCTTATGACATGATGGCTGAAGGAATTAGCTTATTAGATGCAAAACAGTCTGAGTTACACGGCATTTTGCGTCAACAAGGCATAGAGCATGTCATTGAACTTTTGGATAAAAAAAGCCGCCTACCTGTGCAGTTCAGGGGGGATGATGGCAGCAAGTAAAGTTCAGTTCCGTGAATTAGAGAGCGATCTTATCCAAGTTAGTGGTGAATTGACGAGAAATAGCTTAGTCGATGAACGGCTTCTTAATCAACAGATAGAAAACGTGCAGTCAGTACGTTATTTTGACCTTTCTGAGGTTTCTAGGGTTGACACGGCGGGCTTAGCTTGGTTAATTCACTCTTTAGGTAAATTGCAGCAGCAAGGCAAGCGCCTTGAGCTTAAAAATATACCTGATCAGCTACATAATTTAATGGCATTAGGTCAGGTGTCGAACTTATTTGAGTGAGTCTAATGGAAACAAACCAAGTCGAAACTTTATTAAAAGAAGCCCTATCTTTAGAAGAAGTCATAGTTAAAGCCAATGGCAACCACTATGAAGTGATAGCAGTAGGGGAGTGTTTTGACGGGTTAAGTCGCGTGAAAAAGCAACAGCTTGTCTATGGTCCGTTAATGGGCTCTATCTCTGATGGGACAATACATGCGCTAAGCATCAAAGCATTTACGCCAACGGAGTGGCAAAGAGAACGCAAATTTATTTTACCGCAATAACGGAGTCACAATGGATCAATTTGTTATCCAAGGTGGCACCACTTTGGCGGGTGAGGTCACTATATCTGGTGCTAAAAATGCGGCACTTCCTATTTTATTTGCAGCGTTACTTGCCGATGGCGTAAGTCACTTTTCTAATGTTCCTCAACTAAGAGATATTGGCACTACAGAAGCGCTTTTGAAAACATTAGGCGCAGGAATTAAATGGCAAGGCGATGTGCTGCAAGTTGATGGCAGCTCGGTAGACAAAGTACTTGCGCCTTATGAGTTAGTGAAACAAATGCGCGCCTCTGTGTTGGCACTCGGCCCTTTACTTGCGCGTTTTGGTGAAGCGCAGGTTTCTTTACCTGGCGGGTGTGCAATTGGAGCCCGACCTGTTGATATTCATATTCGTGGGCTTGAGCGCATGGGGGCGAGTATTAGTGTCGACAACGGTTATATTAACGCACGAGTAGACGGTCGCTTAAAAGGCGCGGAAATTTACATGGAAATGGTGAGTGTTGGTGCGACTGAAAACTTACTCATGGCCGCTACCTTAGCCCAAGGTACTACTATCTTAGAAAATGCAGCGCGTGAACCAGAAATTGTTAACCTTGCAGATTGTTTGATTGCTATGGGCGCCAAAATAAAAGGTGCGGGCACGAGTAGGATTGAAGTTCAAGGTGTTGAAAAACTCACTGGTTGCGAGCATAAAATTCTGCCAGATAGAATTGAGACAGGTACATTTCTTGTAGCTGCAGCGATGGCTAAAGGAGAAGTGCTGTGTAAGAACACCGATCATTTGTGCCTTGAACCTGTATTGGATAAATTACGTGCAGCCAATGCTATTGTCGAAGTGAATGACGACAGTATTTATTTGGATATGAGAGGTCGTGATTTAACGGCAGTCAATATTAAAACCATGCCTCATCCGGGTTTCCCAACGGATATGCAAGCGCAGTTTACAGCACTTAATGTCGTTGCTAAGGGGAGTGCGACGATAACCGAAACCATTTTTGAAAACCGTTTTATGCACGTGCCTGAGTTGCAGCGTATGGGCGCCAATATTCGTTTAGAAGGCAACACTGCAATTTGTGGTGATACCGATAAGCTAAGTGGTGCTCAGGTTATGGCTACCGATTTAAGAGCTTCTGCAAGCTTAATTTTAACGGGTATAGTTGCTAGCGGAGAGACATTAGTGGACCGTATCTACCATGTTGATAGGGGTTATCAGCGTATAGAAAATAAGTTGAGTAAGTTAGGGGCAAAAATAAAACGCCGACATAACTAACTGAATTGTTTTTAAACTAAAAAGCGAGTTTTGATACTCGCTTTTTAGTTATGTAATACCTGTTTAGTTGGCTCTGGTTTCGAGCTCAGCGACGACTAAAGTGAAGGTGCGCAGTTCATCGCCTCTATAAACTTCAAACTCGAGTCGCGTTCCTGGCCTAGTATTACCGATGAATTTTAAAGTACGTTGTGGATTGGTGACCGGTTCTCCAGCGACTTTTACTATAATGTCGTTCTCTTGCATACCTGCTTGCCATGCGGGCCCAAGAGGGTCTAAATCACTGACTCTTAAGCCAACGATACGAGTGTATAAATCGGTAACTTCCTTACCAGTACTGTCAACTGCAGCGCCTCTAAAGCCCAAATAACCACGTACTACCCGACCATCCACAATGAGCTTTTGCATCACTTCTTTAGCGAGTTTGTATGGTACGGCAAAAGAGATACCTTGTATGTCGATGTTGTAGCGGGTACGAAACTGAGCCGAGGTGATACCTACAAGTACGCCATTGGAATTGACAAGTGCGCCGCCAGAGTTGCCAACATTCACAGCTGCATCCATTTGTAATAGGTTATTGTACGGGCTATCGGTGAGCGTTTGCTTGCCTGTTGCACTCACCACACCCTGAGTAATGGTTTGACCTAAGTTCAGAGGGTTACCTATAGCAAGTACAACATCGCCAACGCGAGGGTTAAAACTATCATCAATGGGGATCACCGGCAGGTGTTGGGCATCGATTTTTAGTAATGCTAAATCTGTTATCGTATCAAAACCAATGACTTGTACATCATTGAAGCGGCGCCCATCCGTAAGTATGACCATGATTTGGTCGGCGTCATTGACAACATGGTAGTTCGTTAAAATATAGCCATCATGGGACATAAGCACCCCTGAGCCTAGTTCTTGAGTCGTATTTGCGCGCATATAACGAGGCATCGATGAAATACTTTCGGAGAAGATAGTGACAACTGCAGGTGCCGCTTTTTCAACAGCATCAGCAAAACTCATGTGGCTGCTAGTATAGTGTCCGGTGACGTCAAATTTGGGCAACACGGTATTTTTTAGGTTTGGAGAAAACCAAATAATTAGAAAAGCGATACAAAGTCCCGCCACAAAAGGAGGGAGTAAAAAGCGAATTAGTTTTAGCACAAGCGCAGTCTTATTAGTTCTAAAGGTTTTATCATGCACAAAGAAAAACACAGCGGCAAGTGCCGCTGTGTTTTTTAATACAAACTTATATTATTGAATAAGCAAGAATACCGAGTCTCTGCCGCGTTTGATACCAAGCACGATGTTACCTTGAATATCATCTATTAGGCTGCTCATATCGCGAATACTATCAACTCGTTGACGGTTTACTTGCATGATCACATCGCCTTCTTCTAAACCAACTCGCGCTGCAGGAGAGCGTGGTTCAACAGAAGTGACAACTACACCTTTATTGCCATTGCGCTCGCCGCTTTCAAGTACCGCGCCGCGTAGCATAGGGTGTACTTTGTCGGCCGGAGCTTGAGCTTCACCTTGACCTTTAAGTGTAACTTCAATGGTACGCTTACGACCATCTCGATAAACGCCTAGTTCTACGGTTCTGCCTTCACCAATTGTGGCAATTTTACTAGCAAGCTCTGCAAAGCTATGAATATCGTCACCGTTAACACTGACAATAACATCGTTGGCTAATATGCCGGCTTCTGCGGCTGCTGACTCTTTGATAACGCGTGCAACATAGGCACCTTGCTTAACATCAAAGCCTTGTGCTTTAGCAATACCCGCATCAAGTGTGCGACCTTCAATGCCCAATGAGCCGCGACGAACTTGACCAAACTCAATGATCTGATCAACCAGATTTTTCATCATGTTGGAAGGAATAGCAAAGCCGATCCCCACGTTGCCACCTGAAGCACCTAAGATTGCGGTGTTAATACCAATCAGCTCGCCTCTGAGATTCACAAGTGCGCCACCTGAGTTACCTTGGTTAATTGCCGCATCAGTTTGAATAAAATCTTCGTAACCTTCAATATTTAAACCGCTACGTCCTAGCGCACTGATGATCCCTGATGTAACCGTGTGGCTCAAGCCAAACGGGTTACCAATGGCAACGGCAAAGTCACCGACGCGAAGCTTGTCAGAATCGGCAAGTTTAATCTCGGTTAAATCTTTGCCTTCTATTTCCAGTAACGCAATATCGGATTCTTTATCTGTGCCGATGAGCTTGGCTTCAAATTCTCGGCCATCTTCTAGTGTGACAACAATTTTTTCGGCATCTGCTATTACATGGTTGTTGGTCACCACATAACCTTCATCAGCATCTATGATTACACCAGACCCTAGACCGCTAAAAGGACGTTTTTGACTGCGAGGTTGCGGATTGCCAAAAAAGTAGTCAAAAGGGTCAACACGACGGCGTACTTCTTTTGCGCCTGAAACTTGAATACTTACTACACCAGGTGTAACACGCTCTAGCATTGGTGCAAGTGTTGGCATACTTTGGCCATCTACAGCCATGGGAAGTTTAGCTAAAGCAGCATTAGGGCTAATAAGTAGGGCGGTTGATAGGATAGCTGCTGTTAATAACGAGTGTTTCAATTTCATAGTCAGTAAATACTCCGCAAAAGCGTTAATGCATTGAAAAGGCAGGTACTAAAATTTATAGGTGCTTGCCGTTTCGCTATTGTGAAAAACTATATCTACTGACTATGGGGTCAAAAAAAAGTTCATCAAGAGGCTTTTGATTGCTCAACTTCTAACCGTTCGCCAGAGAACAAGCCGCTTTCTCCATCTACATAGTCGGTTGGTTGTGAAAAGCCTTCGTTAGCTCTGTCATTGCGGCGGCGCTCAGGGCGGCTCTTTAATGAAGCATGTAGTTGCTCAGTTGTTTCTTTTGAGAAAAATGGCTCGCTAGGGTGTTTTGGTTTTTCAGCAAGAAGTACTTGGTTTGTTTCTTCTACATGGCTTAACAGTTGGCTATAGCTGTCTTGCATTTTACCCATTAATTTTTTGGTGCTTGCAAGGTGGTCGGCAACTTCTTGTCGGTATTGCTCAAGCTCGTGTTTTGCTTGTTGAGCTTGTTGCTCAAGTTCACTGTGTTTGAAATGCTTTTTAGTCCATACAGAGCCAATAAAAAAGGCAGCAATGGCAACGATTACGATAAGGCCAATCCAGGCAAATGAGGTCATATATCTCTCCTAATAACATCGCGAAGCGCATAAGCTTTGAAAACCGGGCGAGTTTGCGACTAATGATAAAATCTAATGATAAGCTAAATATACGCCTAGAATCGATGCGTGTTAATATAATACGCAAATAAAAACGTAGAACTATGTAACTGACTATGACACCGTGGGAAAAATATCAGCAAGATTTACAGCGCGAAGACTTTCAATACGATAGTGCACAAGAGAACGCCGTAAAGCATTTGCAAAGGTTATATGATGATTTATCTGCAGCGCCTGAACCAAAAAAAGGGCTGTTCGCTAAGTGGTTTGGTAAGCCAAATGCACAAAAAGTAAAAGGGTTATACTTTTGGGGGGGCGTTGGCCGGGGTAAAACTTATTTGGTCGACACCTTCTATGAAGCCTTGCCAACACAAAGAAAAATGCGCGTGCATTTTCACCGTTTTATGCACCGCGTGCATGACGAGTTAAAGTTGTTGAAAGAGGTTAAAAATCCGCTTGAAACCGTTGCTGATAAGTTTAAGGCCGAAACGGATATTATTTGTTTCGATGAATTTTTTGTGCAAGATATTACTGACGCCATGTTACTAGGTGGCTTGATGCAAGCGTTGTTTGCCAGAGATATCGTGTTGGTGGCGACTTCTAACATTGTGCCCGATGAATTGTATCGTAACGGTCTGCAGCGAGCGCGTTTTTTACCTGCAATAGAGCTGGTTAAAGAAAATACCGAAGTTGTGAATGTTGATTCGGGTATAGATTATCGTTTGCGAACACTTGAGCAAGCAGAGATTTTCCACAGTCCATTAGATGAGCAAGCAGATAAAAATCTGTTTGAATACTTTGATAAGTTATCACCAGAACCGGGTCGTTTAGACGAGAAGATTGAAATAGAAGGGCGCTTAATTCAAACCCGTAAAGTTTCAGACTGTATCGTTATGTTTGACTTTTCAGCTTTGTGTGAAACAGCGCGTTCTCAAGTTGATTACATGGAAATCAGTCGGTTATACAATACTGTGATTTTATCGAATGTGAAACAACTAGGGCAGCATAACGATGATGCTGCAAGACGCTTCATTGCATTGGTCGACGAATTTTACGAACGAAATGTTACTTTGATTATCTCTGCGGCTGCTCCTATCGCTGAGCTGTATACCCAAGGGACTTTGAACTTCGAATTTAAGCGCTGCATCAGCCGTTTACAAGAAATGCAATCACTTGAATACCTAGCCAGAGAACATCTTGCTTGATGGTTGTTTTTTTGTTCTACCTGCATAAGTAAACTTGATGCAAAAGTTTTTTGTAGAAAAAACAATCTCACGCTAGTCAAGCATAAATAGAGTTGCTATAATCCGCGGCCTGCCACGTTGCGTTCTATTGCCCTCGTCGGCTTAGCCACTGACTTGAGCGGCAAAAAAGTCTTAAACTCGAAGGGGTTAAAGCACTCATATAGTAAGCGGTAATCTTTTGATTACCTGTGGTTTTAAATAGAAAACATTGGATTTTTAAATGAAAACGTTTGTTGCTAAACCAGAAACTGTAAAACGTGACTGGTACGTAGTTGACGCTGAAGGTAAAACTTTAGGTCGCATCGCTACTGAAATCGCTCGTCGCCTTCGCGGTAAGCATAAAGCTGAGTACACTCCTCATGTAGATACTGGTGATTATATCATCGTTATCAACGCTGAAAAAGTTACTGTAACTGGTAACAAGACTCAGGACAAAATGTACTACGCTCACACTGGCTTCCCTGGCGGTCTTAAGTCTGTGAACTTCGAGAAACTTCAAGCTAAAAAGCCTGAAATGATCATCGAAAAAGCGGTTAAAGGCATGTTACCTCGCGGTCCTCTAGGTCGTGAAATGTACCGTAAACTTAAGGTTTACGCAGGTAGCGAGCACAACCACGCGGCACAACAGCCGCAGGTTCTAGACATTTAAGGAGCACACTCATGGCAAATCAATACTACGGTACAGGTCGTCGTAAAAGTTCAAGTGCTCGCGTATTCTTACGCCCAGGCACTGGCAGCATCGTAATTAATCAGCGTTCTATCGAAGAGTACTTCGGTCGTGAAACTTCTCGCATGGTTGTTCGTCAGCCTCTAGAGCTAGTTGATATGACAGAGAAGTTTGACCTTTACATCACTGTTGAAGGTGGTGGTATGACTGGTCAAGCTGGCGCGATCCGCCACGGTATCACGCGTGCACTTATGGAATTTGACGAGTCACTTCGTCCTACACTTCGTAAAGCTGGCTTTGTTACTCGCGATGCTCGTAAAGTTGAGCGTAAGAAAGTTGGTCTTAAGAAAGCACGTAAGAAGACACAGTTCTCAAAACGTTAATTTTTACGTTTCAAGAATTCAAAAACCCAGCTTTTGCTGGGTTTTTTGTTTTTACGCTATTCCTGCCTGCCTTTTAAATTCAGTTCCAGTCATTTTTATTTTTGCTCAATTAGTAGTCTCTTTTCCTAATCCTCAGATTTTCTGATAAAAAAAGTGCAATATTTAGGGATTTAGTGCAAATCTGACGATAACTCAGCGGTTTTTTTTGCTACAATTGCATGGCAAGTAAAGTGAGCGAGTTTCAACCCCGCATTCGGTGGTTCTCTAGCCTCTGTTGAGGTTGATCTTGGTCAGTATATTGTTTTTTAGAATAGCGTATCATATGCCATCGGCCTCATGCTCAAAGTAACCTAGCTAATTTAGCTTGGGTTTATTAGGGCATGAGTCTGTAATAACCTTGTTTTAATCAAGGGATTTATTTATGATCGCTTCTATTTTGTAGTTTCTTAAAATTAACCTGCTGTAACTGATGTTCTCAATATAGCAAGTGTTGAGAATCATAGTGGAGATAAGTGGATGAGCAATGCGCCTGTAGACAATGGCCGACGTCGCTTTTTAACCATAGCTACCTCTGTTGTTGGTGGTGTTGGTGCGGCTGGGGCTGCTGTTCCTTTTATTGCGTCTTGGAATCCAAGTGAGCGAGCTAAATCTGCAGGTGCGCCTGTAGAAGTAGATATCAGCAAGCTTGAACCTGGACAATTAATTCGTGTTGAGTGGCGAGGTAAACCTGTTTGGGTTATTTCTCGTACGCCAAAAATGCTTGAGCAGATGAAAGCTCATGAAGATAAGCTTCGTGACCCTGCATCTGAAGAGCCTCAACAGCTAGATTCAGCGAAAAACCCATATCGTTCTAAGCGTCCTGAAATTTTTGTGGCGGTTGGTATTTGTACTCACCTTGGCTGCTCGCCTAGCTTCTTACAGGGTGGTTTTGGTGAGAAGGTTGAAGGTACCGAAGATGGTTTCTTCTGTCCATGTCACGGTTCAAAATTTGACATGGCTGGTCGTGTATTCCAATCAGTACCAGCGCCATTAAACCTTGAAGTTCCGCCGTATACCTTTATTGATGACACCACGATTATAATCGGTGAAGAAGAAGGGGTTGCGTAATGTTTGGTAATATTATCAACTGGATCGATGAACGTATTCCAATGACTCGCGTTTGGAATATGCACATTGCTCAATATCCTGCGCCAAAAAACTTTAACTTTTGGTACTTATTTGGCTCACTTGCCATTTTAGTATTAGTTAACCAGATTGTTACTGGTATCTGGTTAACTATGAACTTCGTACCATCAGCAGAAGGTGCGTTTGCTTCTGTTGAATACATCATGCGTGATGTTGAATACGGCTGGCTACTGCGTTATTTGCACTCTACTGGTGCATCAGCGTTCTTTATTGTTGTTTACTTGCACATGTTCCGTGGCATGATCTACGGTTCTTACCAAAAACCACGTGAACTATTGTGGTTGTTCGGTATGTTCATCTTCTTAGCGTTAATGGCAGAAGCGTTTATGGGTTACTTGCTACCTTGGGGACAAATGTCTTTCTGGGGTGCTCAGGTAATTATCTCGCTGTTTGGTGCTATTCCGGTCATTGGTGATGACTTAACACTTTGGATCCGTGGTGACTACGTAATTTCTGGTGCAACATTAAACCGTTTCTTTGCATTACACGTTATTGCACTGCCACTAGTATTAGTCATTCTTGTATTCTTGCACATTGTTGCTCTACACGAAGTGGGTTCAAACAACCCTGATGGTGTTGAAATCAAGCGTAAGAAAGGCACTGTTGCTGAAGAAGACAAGCCAAAATTCAAGTTCCATGAGTATTACACAAGCAAAAAAGATATCGTGGACGCTATTCCATTCCACCCTTATTACACAGTAAAAGATGTGCTCGGTGTGGCTGGTTTCTTAATTTTGTTCTGCTGGGTAGTATTCTTTGCGCCTGAAATGAATGGTTTCTTCCTAGAAGCACCTAACTTTGAAGCGGCTAACCCGTTGAAAACGCCTGAGCATATTTTCCCTGTTTGGTATTTCACACCGTTCTATGCAATCTTACGTGCTATTCCTAATAAATTGATAGGTGTTGTGGCAATGGGTGCATCGATTGTTGTACTTGCTCTGCTACCTTGGATTGACCGTGGTAAAGTGAAATCTATTCGCTATCGCTGTGGCCTGCACAAGCTTAACATTGCACAGTTTGTTGTGACGTTTGTTATCCTTGGTTGGATTGGTGCTACACCGCAAACAGACTTCAAGACATTGTTGTCGCAAATCACTACCGTGACATACTTCATGTTCTTCGTATTACTGTTTGTGTACTCGAAGAATGAAAAGACAAAACCATTGCCAACGAGGTTGACGAAATGATGAAAAAGCTAATTATCGGTTTATTCGCATTATTGCCAACGTTTGCCATGGCAGCGGGTCCATCGGTGCCACTGATGGATGCGGGTAATGATTTAACTGACAAAGCGTCATTACAACGTGGTGCTAAGTTGTTTATGAATTACTGTCTTGGTTGTCACCAAATGCAGTATCAGCGTTATGAGCGTACTTTTAGAGATATCGGTATTCCAACTGATATCGGCCAGCAGCAATTGATTTTTGATGGCTCAAAAGTGGGTAGTCATATTTTGAATGCGATTGAAAAAGATGACGCTGCTAAGTGGTTTGGTGCTGCGCCACCAGATCTTACTTTAGTTGCTCGTGTTCGTGGCACCGATTGGATTTACACTTATCTTAAATCTTTCTATAAAGATGAGTCTCGTCCATTTGGCGTTAACAACACCATCTTCCCTTCAGTAGGGATGCCGCATGTACTACAAGAGTTGCAAGGTTTACCAGTGCCAATTACTGAACAAGTAGAAGAGCATGGCCATACTGTAACCAAAGTAGTTGGCACTCAAACTGATGGTTCTGGTGAGATGAGTACTGATGAATATGATCAAGCAGCACGCGATATTACCAATTTCTTGGCATATGTAGGTGAGCCTTCTCGTCTAGAGTCAAAAGCAATTGGTTATAAAGTACTAGGGTTTTTAGTTATTCTATTTATCCTTGCGTTCTTCTTGAAGAAAGAATACTGGAGAGATGTCCACTAAGTTGGTCATATCTAAGGTGATTTTTGTAATAGGGGCTTTAGCCCCTATTGCTGTTTAAAGTGATTTATTACTTTTTGTAATTATTAATGGAGGTAGGCATGGCCGTTGCTGCCAATAAGCGCCCTGTAATGACTCTTTTCTCTGGTGCAAACTGCATGTATAGCCACCAAGTGCGTATTGTACTGGCTGAGAAAGGGGTAAGTGTTGATATTCACCTAGCAGAGAAGGATAACCTGCCAGAGGCTCTACATGAGATAAACCCTTATGGTACGGTCCCTACTTTAATTGACCGCGAGTTGGGTTTATACCAAGCGAATATCATCAATGAGTACCTTGATGAGCGTTTTCCACATCCACCTTTAATGCCTGTCTACCCAGTAATGCGTGGCCGTAGTCGTCTTATGATGCACAGAATTGACACTGACTGGTACAGCCTAGCTGCAAAAATTATGGATGGTGGAGCTGAAGAAGCACAAGCGCGTAAGGAGTTAACAGAAGCATTGTTGGCTGTTGCGCCAATTTTCAATGAAGCGCCTTACTTCATGAGTGAAGAGTTCAGCTTAGTAGATTGCTATTTAGCACCACTACTTTGGCGTTTACCACAATTAGGTATTGAACTCAGTGGCGCTGGAGCGAAAGAGTTGAAAGACTATATGTTACGTTTATTTGAGCGTGACTCTTTCCAAGCTTCATTGACTGAAGCTGAGCGTGAGATAAGAGCATAATGACTCCTAATCGCCCATATTTACTGAGAGCCTTTTTTGATTGGATCGTTGATAACGAGTGTACACCACACCTTGTTGTTAATGCTGAGTATCCAGCTGTTCAAGTGCCTACACAGTTTGTACAAGATGGGCAGATTGTGTTGAATATTAGCCCATCAGCAGTCACACAATTTGCAATGGATAATCACCAATTGAGCTTTAATGCTCGTTTTGGTGGTCAACCTATGCAAGTGTATGTGCCTATCGCTGCGGTATTGGCCATATATGCACGTGAAAATGGCGAAGGAACAGTCTTTACGCAAGAAGAGTTTCCTGAAGAAGATATTCAAGAAACGCTTGAGACACAATCAACAGAGTCAGAAAAAGCTGAACCAGAAAAGCCAAAAGGGTCACACCTTAGAGTTATCAAGTAGTATCCAGCTTTACGTCTGAACATAAAAAAACCTGCTGCTAGCAGGTTTTTTTATGTGTGATAAATTGATATTACAAATATTCGAACGCTTTTATAACACGAGCTACGCCATTTACATGGCGAGCAATTTCGACCGCTCTATTGGCTTCTTCTTGGCTTACTAGACCCATCAAAAATACTTCGCTATTTTCTGTAACCACTTTTATATTATTGCCACTGACATCGTCAGCTGCGAGTAATTTGGTCTTTACTTTGGAGGTTAGCCAAACATCATGAGTTTGGGTTGCTACGCCAATGTTGCTACTAATTCTTAATTGATTGTGAATTTGTCGAATAGCTGCAATACCTTGAAGGGTTTTTTGCGCTTGCTCCTTCATCTCGATATTGGCGACTTGGCCAACCATTAATACAACCCCGTTGACACTGATCAGGCTAATATTGGCATGCTCTTTTAAGCGTTCAACATTTCTAATCGCAATCATTCCCTTGATTTCTATATTGTTATCATCAAGTTGAGAGCCTATTGTGCGACGGTCATCAGCCGCAGAAATAGCGCCCGCAGTGCCAGCTACAACGGCCGCAGCACAACCTTGTAACAGCGTAATACTTAGTAGCAGTGCGATAGGTTTTACCAACATTGTTTACTGCTCTCCTTGTGGGAATAAAGTGTTATCAATTAACTGGCTAAGACAATGTATGATGAATAAGTGAGATTCAACTATACGACTAGGGCGTTTGCTTGGCACGCGTATCTCTACATCACTGGGGCCTAATAGCCCAGTTAACTCTCCGCCATCATCTCCAACCAGTGCGATGACTTTCATATCTTTGGTAAGAGCTGCCTCTGCAGCGCTAACGATATCTTTTTCATTACCATTAACAGCGAGCACTAATAGTATATCGCCTTGCTGAGCAAACGCTCTTACTTGTCTAGAAAAGCGATCAGCATCGTCTGATGCTATGTATTGGCCAAGATGAACTGAGCTTTGCGCCAGTGCTACTGCCGGCAAGCATGGCCGCTCAGTTTCGTAAAAGTTGACCAGTAACCCAGCCATATGCTCAGCAAGCATATGGCAGTTATCAGCGCCACAGCACAATAGTTTGTTGCCGTTTATTAACCCTTGCACAATTGTGAATGCTGCTGACTCTAGCGCATCGGGTAGGACTTCCCCAGCAGCTATCTGTGCCTGAATACTTTCAGTAAAAATGCTTTTAATAGATTCTTGCATACTAAAAAACGCTCTTAATCCATTGTATATTAGGAGGGTTTTTCCCCTCAATCGCAATAAAGTCTACGCGCACTGGTACATTATGCAACTGTTGCGCGCCCAAGTAGTGATAAATGCTACGTTTTAGCTTTTGTTGTTTAGCCTGACCTAGTGCAGCCAGTGCGCCACCAAAGCGATGAGAAGTTCGATATTTCACTTCAACAAAGACCCAGCAGTTGCCATCTCGCATGATCAAATCGATTTCGCCGTAAGAACAATAATAATTGCTCTGTACATAATTCAGTCCTTGCTTTTGCAAATAGGATTTTGCTAGGCGTTCGTAATGCTCACCTTTATCTCTGGTATTTTTGAATAATCCTTTAAACATTGGCATCCTGCCTTAGTTCATAACCTGCTCGTCGGTTTTTTGTGTTTGGCGCATATAAAGTGGTGCCGGAGGTGTTTCATTAAGTTTAACCAAACGAACCTTGTTTTGTTTGTACTGTGCCCAACTTAAAGTCCTCGTAAGGATGTTATCGCGCTTTATACTTATTTGTCCTGTAAGACCAGAAAACTCTTTTCCTGGAATACGTGCCAGTTGTTTTATCTGTGGGATCAAGTTTAGTGAGTCGTATGCCATAGCGAATAGTCGCTGCTCTATATCCGCTTGCTCGGGCCACAGTGTTAAGTACTTTTCTCGTAAGTCGTTTTGTTGTACGGCTCCCGGCAGCATCCACGGCTGCTCGGTAAAATATAAGCCTTCCAAGTCACCCTTATCTGTGGTGTCTATACGCCTACTGTAGCTTTTAGAGGTGGCATACAAAGGAATGCGCTCGGCAAACGTACTGACATTTACATCCAGATACGGTTTTAGCAGTCGAGTTTCAATTGTGTCACCCAAAATATAGATCACATCAATGTCTCCACGGGAGCGGGTTTCACTTTCGACCTCTTTGCTAAATAAAGACTTGATTGTACTAATACGCTGTTTTGATTCATCGACTTCGAGCAAATTAGCCACAACTTTAGCCATATTTTTACTGTCGGTATAAAAGCCAACCTCAGGTTGAGTCTCACTGAATCTTTGCCATTGTTGTTGAAAATGGCTGATGAGTCGGTGCCCAGAGTTATTGTCAGGAGCTAAAAGCATAGGCTTTTGATACTCTTTTGCTAAGAAGTGCACCAAAGCTTGTTCAACTTCATGCTCGGGGTTGAGTGCAAAGTAATAATGTTGTGCATTATGATTAAGCTGACTCGGCGTGTTTAGATAAATGGTCGGCAAGGCGGAAAGCACTTCACTACCAGCTAGTTTATCAATATTACTTTTGAGCAATGGGCCAATCACAAAATCAATTTGATGGCGCGCAATGGCTTGTTCTATTTCTTGTGTGCTTTGTGCTTCGTCAATAAAGAACACTTCATCGATATTATGCTTGTCTAACGCTGCTAGAAAGCCATTTTTGAGGGCAGCGCCAAAGCGCTCACTGCTACCAGATTGCGGCAATAAGATGGCTAATCGCTTTGTATCATAGGGTACTAAGCTAACAGACGTGGCGACTTCTTCAGGCAATAAGTAGCTAGCTGGATGATTTACAAAACGACGCTGCCAGTTATTGAGGGCCTGATGAAGCTGTACTCCGGCGCCAAGATAAACAAGTTGGTATTTAGCAAGCTTAACCCATCCTTGTTGAATGACAGAGCCACTATCTAGCTTTTCTAAAGCAAAAGAAGACAACTGTTGTAGGGCTTGCCAGATATCATCATTTAGGTTCGCGATTGTGACATTGCTCTGAGCACTTATATTGGCAGCATTAAAAAAGTAGTTGAGCGCCTGATTAGGGAGGCCTTCAGTGGCATAAATACTGCCAGTTAAGTATTGATGCCATGCTTTATGCTCGGGTAAAGAGAGCTGTTCTTCAAGTGAATTAAGAATCGCCAAGGCGGCACTTGCGCGTTGCTGGTTTTTGCGTGCCAGTGCGATATATAACTTGTTTTGGACGTGATCGACACTGACTTTGCTTTCTAAGGCTAGACAAATTTGTTCAAGGAGTTGCCAGTCTTTACCACTAATAGCTGCATCTCTTGCATAATAAAGCAACTGTATTCTGTTTGCACCGGACTTAGATTGGGCTTTTTCAAACAAGGCAAGCGCATCAGAATAATCTAATGTGTGCTTTGATTGCTGATTTTGTGGCTTGGAGTTAGCTGTTGGTACTTTTTCGGTTGTACTACAGGCTGATAACCCTGACAATATAGCGATTACAAGACTAATTATTTTCAGTCGCACAACAACGCCCTAGTTGATTTACTTTCTAGGGGCTATCTTACTGACTGAACTGGGAGAGCTCAATGATAAAAGCACAGAACACCGATAAAATAGGCACCCTTTATGTGGTAGCCACGCCAATTGGCAATCTTGCCGACATCAGCGAGCGAGCTTTAACCACGCTATCTAATGTCGACTTAATCGCAGCTGAAGATACCCGCCATACAGGTAAATTACTGAGCCACTTCAACATCAAAGCGAAAACGTTTGCTTTGCATGATCACAATGAAAAACAAAAAGCGCAGCAAGTTGTCGATTGGCTCAATGAAGGCTTAGATATCGCTTTGGTATCGGATGCTGGGACTCCTTTGATAAGCGACCCAGGTTATGCGGTTGTAAACCTATGCCGTGAACAAGGGGCAAATGTAACGCCTGTGCCAGGAGCATGCGCTGCCATTACGGCTCTGTGTTGTTCTGGCTTGCCTACGGACCGCTTTCAGTTTATTGGTTTTACGCCAGCAAAAAGTCAGGCGCGTCAGCAGTTTTTTCTAGATGCCTATGAAAGTGGCATCACCAGCATTATGTATGAGAGCACACACCGAATTATGGCAAGCTTGAATGACTTGCAAGCAGCCTTAGGTGAAGAGCAACAAGTTGTTTTTGCAAAAGAACTAACCAAAACATACGAAACATTTTTTAGTGGCTCGGTGGCTCAGTTGATTGAATTTCTAACCGAAGAGCCTGAAAAACAGCGTGGTGAATTGGTACTGATGTTACCGGGAAAGCCAAAACAACAAGAAGAAATTCCAGCGGATGCTAAACGTATGTTGTCGTTACTTGAAAGTGAAATGCCACTGAAAAAAGCTTGTGGTGTTGTGGCTGACTATTTTAACTTAAAGAAAAATGCCTTGTATAAAGCGGCAATCGCCGAAAAAGACGCGTAAAAAGCGTGAGCTTTGCGCTTAGTTACCGTATAATCCGCGCCGAGTCAGCCGGATAATCGCTGCCTGTGACGAAAATGATCAGGGGGAGGAAAGTCCGGGCTCCACAGGGCAGGGTGCCAGCTAACGGCTGGGGGGCGTAAGCCTACGACAAGTGCAGCAGAGAGGAGACCGCCAATCTTCGGATTGGTAAGGGTGAAAGGGTGCGGTAAGAGCGCACCGGGCCACTGGTAACAGTTGGTCGCAAGGTAAACTCCACCCGGAGCAAGACCAAATAGGGTTCCTTATGGTGTGGCCCACATCGGAACCGGGTAGGTTGCTTGAGCCTAGGAGCGATCCTAGGCCTAGACGAATGATTATCGCTCGCAAGAGTACAGAACCCGGCTTATAGGCTGACTCACTAATTTTAGTAGCCGCTTGGTTTACATATGTAAATCAAGCGGTTGTCTAAAAAACTTACCCATAATCTCGCCAATTTAAGTTGCCATTGGTACGTGCTTTACAACTTCTAAACTCCAATCACACTACAACATCTATTTCTCAAAATATCCTAATAATTTGGCTAACTGGGTTACCTGATATACCCTTTTGAACCGTATGATTTTTTATACTTAACGCCACGGTATTTAAACCCGTGACGTTAAGTATTGAAGGGGATTTCTTCGTGGCAACTATTTGAAGAATTACAACAAGAAACCTTCACTTCACTCGCTTCGTAACCTGCTTCTTTAATAGCAGCAGTCACTTCCTCTGCTGAAAGATCAGACTCAACAGATACGGTTCTACTTGCTAGATCGAAGATTAGTTTTGCATCTTCATCGAGTGTTAGTAACGCTTTAGTAATTGCGCCCGTGCAATGATTGCATGATATTTCTGCGACATTAAATTTCATCATTATTTATCTCCTATTTAGTATTCGGGCACTATGCTAAAAGTTACTCCTTTGGCAGTGTCAACAATTTTTAAAAAGTTATTTGACCTTAACCTTATGGCAAGGTTTAGCCTTTCATTATTGAATCCAAATTGTCAGATAGGAGATTCTAAAATGACAACAACTATAGACTTGCCTCTAAAAGGTATGACGTGTGCTTCTTGCGCAAATAGAGTCGAAAAGGCGTTAATGGCGGTATCGGGCATTGATAGTGCGAATGTTAATCTGGCCTCTGACACGGTGTCGATTTCAGGTGATATAAACATGACAGCGCTAAGCAATGCAGTTAACGCAGTAGGATACCAACTTGACTTTGCAACTAAACAGTTCGAGGTTAAAGGTATGACATGTGCTTCATGTGGTAGCCGAGTAGAGAAGAGTTTAAACAGTCTTGCAGGGGTTATATCTGCAACAGTAAATTTAGCGACAGAGCAAGTGAGTGTTGTAGTAACGCCAAAAGTGAATGATGCTGAGTTACAGCAGGCCGTTAAAAATTCAGGTTACGAGTTGGTCATCACCAGCAATATTGAAAAACCTCTGGATGACAAGAGCAGTACGGCTTTTTACCACAAAGATGGTTGGCCTGTCATAGGGGCTGCAATGTTAACGTTGCCTCTTGTTCTGCCAATGTTCGGGATGTTATTTGCTCAAGATTGGATGTTAGCACCTATTTGGCAATGGATTTTAGCTACCCCGGTACAATTCTATTTTGGCGCGCGCTTTTATAAAGCAGGTTGGCATGCACTTAAAGCATTTACCGGTAATATGGACCTTCTTGTGTCTATTGGAACCAGTGCAGCATATGGGTTATCACTTTATCTGTGGCTTACTTTTGATGGGCATCACGGATCACCGCATCTATACTTTGAAAGCAGTGCAGCGGTTTTAACATTGGTGTTGTTAGGCAAGTTTCTCGAAAAGAGAGCCAAAAAGCAGACAACCAGCGCACTCCAAGCGCTAGAAAATTTGAAGCCCACCTCAGCGACTGTATTAGTCGATGGACAGTGGCAAACGCTTTTAGCATCTGAGATAAAAAAAGCGGATGTGGTCAAAGTCAGACCTGGAGAGCGTATCCCTTGCGATGGTATTGTCATTAATGGCAACAGTAATGTTGATGAGGCTTTGATTAGCGGAGAAAGTATCCCTTTAAACAAAACGAACGGTGATAAGGTTACTGGCGGTTCTGTGAATTTAGATGGAGTACTTGAAATTGAAGCCTCAGCTGTCGGTTCTGAGTCAACTCTATCAAAAATCATCCGCTTGGTTGAGCAGGCTCAAGGTGCAAAGGCTCCGGTTCAAGCGTTGGTTGACAAAATCAGTAGCATCTTCGTTCCTGCTGTTTTGGTATTTGCTCTATTAACCGTACTTGTTTGGGGGGGAATGCTAGGTCAATGGTCGCAAGGCATTCTGTACGCTGTTGCCGTGCTCGTTATCGCGTGTCCATGTGCGCTTGGTTTGGCTACGCCTGCAGCCATAATGGCCGGAACAGGCACTGCTGCACGACATGGTATATTGGTAAAGGATGCAGTTGCGCTAGAAAGTGCTACACACATTGACTATGTCGTGTTTGATAAAACGGGAACGCTTACAGAGGGCAAGCCAGTCTTAACACAAATTACAGCACTAAAAGGGAGTGAAGATGCGCTCTTGGAGTTAGCATATGCACTGTCTGAACATAGCGAACACCCGTTGTCTAAGGCCATCGTTAATTTTGCACAAGATAATGATATCCAACTAGCGGACATCACTGGGTTTAAAGTGATCGCCGGCAGCGGTGTTAGTGGAGAAATCGACAGTCGCGCTATAATTATGGGCTCTAGTAAATGGATGACCCAGCTGGGTGTGACATTGCCAACAGAGCTTATTCACTCACAAGGAGCCTCGGTATCTTGGCTCGCCGAGAGCACAGCACATGGTACAGAATTACTAGGCATATTATGTTTTGCTGACAAACCAAAGCAGGGGGCGTTGTCTGCAGTGCAAAGTCTTCAACGTGACGGAATAATGGTAGCCATGATCACGGGAGACTCTCAAGCAAGCGCCGAGTATGTAGCTAAACAATTGGGTCTAGATAATTTCGATGCTGAGGTTTTACCACAGGGCAAAGCAGCTGCTGTCGCTGCTTATCAGGCGAAAGGTTATAAAGTAGCGATGGTTGGAGATGGTATTAATGATGCGCCTGCACTTGCACAAGCGGATCTAGGTATAGCAATGGCGACCGGTACTGAAGTTGCTGTGAGTGCATCAGCCATTACGCTAATGCGAGGTGATCCTGAATTAGTATCCTCTTCGTTGAAACTCGCGAATGCAACTTATCGAAATATCAAACAAAATCTATTTTGGGCCTTTGCATTCAACACCATAGGTATACCTCTGGCTGCTCTGGGATTTCTAAATCCAATTTTAGCGGGAGCTGCAATGGCATGTAGTAGTTTACTCGTCATTACTAATGCCTTGCGACTTCAAAGAATGTCTTTCTAGGAGTACAAACATGGGAACTCTATTGACTATCGGTGAAGCCGCTAAAGTAAGTGGCTTAACTGCAAAAATGATCCGTAACTACGAGCAATCGGGCTTGATCCGAAAATCACCCAGAACAGAGAGTGGGTATCGGTTATATAATAGTGAGCAATTAAATCAGTTAATGTTCATTAAAAGAGCGCGAAATCTAGGTTTTTCACTTTCGGATATTCAATCTTTACTCTCTTTGTGGCAAAACCCGGAGCGAGAAAGTCGACTAGTAAAGCAATTAGCACAATCCCACCTTGAGCAGATATCTACTAAAATCGCAGAGTTAGAACAAATGCAACAGGTGCTGATTAAACTGGCTGACAGCTGTAAAGGTGACACGAGTCCGCAATGCGGCATTCTAGAACAGTTAGCGCAATCCAGTATTTAAATTCAAGTCTGGGCCTAGAAGTTTATAGCTTCTGGGCCTCTCTAGTAGAAGCAATGAAGACTATGGCCTTTAGAGTGTTTTGACTCAACCTTATCTAGTACAGGTTATTAATAGGGTTATGTGCTCCTAGTTTCGACTCTGCTGCTCAAATTGATTGAGGCAAAGGAAAATGACTCATTGAAGGTGTGAGGCCTATGCATCACCTTTCTATGACACGAATATCTTACTCATTATGGGGAATAAATAGCCTGTTATCGCAACGAACCGCCATTTTGTAACTAAACTTACACATATCATTAGGGTTTTATACCCCACAAATACGTGAGAGTGAGATCAATGCCAACAATTACATTTTATGGTGCTGCGCAAGAAGTCACAGGATCATGTCATCTAGTTAGTTCTTCATCACTGGGCGATGTGCTGCTTGATTGCGGTATGCACCAAGGTATGAGAGCAAAACACCTTATCTCCAAAGAGCAATTTTCTTTTAATCCCAACAGTATAGATATGGTTATTTTATCCCACGCACATTTAGATCACAGCGGCAGATTACCTTGCTTAGTACATGAAGGCTTTGTTGGCCCGATTTATTGTACTGAAGCAACCGCGCAGTTATTACCCATTATGCTGTTCGATGCACTGAGCTTGTATGAAAATGATTTGCGAAGAGAAAATCGCAAGCGCTCGCGCAAGGGCTTAGCTGATATCGAGGCTCAGTATAACAAGGAAGATGTATTAAGTGTTTTAGAGTGCCTCAAGCCACTCCCCTATAAACAACAGATAAACATTGGTAATGGCGCATTGCTACGTTTTTACGATGCGGGGCACATACTTGGCTCTGCCATCGTCGAACTGACATTGGACGAGAGTGGCAAGCAGAAAACGTTAGTTTTTTCGGGTGATCTGGGCAATAGCGACACCGTCCTGATGAATGACCCCGTGTTTTTGGAAGAGGCTGATATAGTGCTGATGGAAGGCACCTACGGGGACCGTGAGCATAAGTCTCTTGGTGATACGCAAAAGCAACTGCAAGAAATTTTGCACGATGCCTTTGCTCGCGGAGGTAATGTGATGATCCCTGCTTTTGCGGTGGGTCGTACGCAGGAGCTGCTGCTCTATTTAGGAAAACTACAGCAGGCGGGGCAGCTGGATAATTGGCAGGTTTTTCTCGATAGCCCTATGGCTATCGAGGTTACGTCCGTTTATGACCAATGGTTGCCAGATCTAGACTGCGAGGGAATAAAAAAGCTGTGTACGGGTGAGCAAACGTTGTTAGAAAACTTTCTTTCTACCTTACATCTGATGGTAGATGCAGAAGACTCTATGGCTATCAACACCATCAGTAGGGGCGCGTTGATCATCGCTGGCAGTGGGATGTGTACAGGAGGGCGGATCACGCATCACTTTAAACATCGTATTTGGGACAGCCGCAACACAGTTATTTTTGTTGGTTATCAGGCCAATGGTACGCTTGGCAGAATATTGGTCGATGGCGCGCAGCATGTGAAGTTATTTGGTGATGACATTATTGTCAAAGCAAACATTGAAACGTTAAATGGCTTTTCAGCACATGCTGGGCAAGCGGCATTAATTGAATGGATCAGGCACTTTAAAACCAACCCTAAAGTGGTATTAGTGCATGGTGAGCCGGATGCTCTAGAGGTGCTAGCTTGTAAGCTCAAACAAGAGCACGGCATACAGGCTGAAATTCCAATTTTAGGAGACACGATTGAGTTTTAAATAATCACGATAATTGGCGCAATATAAACTGCGTGGTGTCTTGGTATTTATTTTACTTAACACTTTGATTTTAAATTGTATTACGTGTGTGAACTTCGCTATTTATTTGCTTTTTTCACCACTATTATCTTTATATTTTGAAACGGACTTTTGTAATCTATTGAAATTAAAGGTGTTTTGTTGTGGTACGATAGTTGATAAGGAGTAACTATCTGTCTATCAAAATGGGTAAAGGACATATCATGGGTAAGAATAATATTTCAGTTATTGCTAGCTTTTTATGTGGTGCGCTGATGTGTGTTGCGGCGACATCTTCGAAGGTTTGGGCGGATCCGATTGATCAGTTAATTAAAGTGAAGATGCAACAAAGGCATATACCAGGTCTTCAGTTAGCTGTTGTAAAAAACGGTGAGTTGGTCAAGCAAGCAAATTATGGCTTTGCTGATTTACAGCATCAAGTTCCCGTGACAGAGAATACTATCTTTCCAATTAATTCTATGACTAAAGCCTTCACGGGAGTTGCCATTTTGCAACTGGCAGAGCAAGGATATTTTCGTGTGGATGATGAGATAGGCAAACATCTATCAGATTTACCGAACTCTTGGAAGTCTCTAAAAATAAATCAGTTGATGGGACATAGCACTGGGCTGCCAAGAATTTTATCATCAAACGAAACGGTAGACACCATTGTTCCAAGGGATGCAGAAGCGTCTTGGCAAGAAGTGCAAAAACGCCCTTTTCAGTTTACACCCAATTCCCGCTTTCAATACAATCAAACAGGTTATGTGATATTAGGTAAGCTCATAGATAAGTATGTGCCTGAAGGGTTTACAAACTATATCACAAAGAAGCAGTTTAACCCTGTGGGAATGACACAAACTGCACAAGCAGGGTTTGATTATTTAGAATTGGTGGTACCTCATCAGGCTCGTCAATATATCCATGTCGGTGATGGTAAATATAAAAACTTTTATGGCGAGTTTCCTTATATGCTCAGAACCGCGGCTGGCATGAGTTCAACGGCAAAAGAGCTAGCTAATTACATCGTGTCATTGCAACAAGGCAAACTTGTGAAAAACTTGGATACGCTTTGGACCCCAGTTAGATTAAATAATGGTCGTACAGAAGGCTTCAATAATTTCGAAAATGGCTACGCACTGGGCTGGCAAGTGATCCAACGTAAATATCACCCAGCTGTTAGTGCCAGTGGTGCCAACGCGGCTACACTCATTACTTACCCTAAAGACAATGTGTCGATTGTTGTATTAACTAATTTGCTAGGGGGGCTGCCAATCGAGTTTGTCGATGATATTGCGGCTCACTATATCGCCGACTTTAACAGTGAAATTAAGCAAAAATCATATCATCCAATGGCCTATTTAAAGCAACTAACCAATGAACAAGGTTTTAAAGACTTTTCAGCCACTTTTGAGCAAGCTCAAGCTGACACGGGTGTGATGTATGATCTAGAGATAGTGACTGAGTGGGGTGAGCAATTAGTTAAAGAAGGTAAAGTTCAACAAGGAATTGCAGTATTTAAATTTGCACTGTCGATGAACAATGAGCAAACATATTATTTGAGCGCTCTGGCTGAAGCTTATGAAGCGACTAAGCAGTACCCGTTAGCGGTTGAATATTATAAGCGAATACTGGCAATAAACCCCGATAGTCAATATGCCAGCGACAAAGTCGATGGTCTGAAAAAGTACTTGTAAGCGTATACCATTCATAATTTGAGTGGTGAAACATATAAAACAAGAAATGGCTTGGCAAATATGCCAAGCCATACATAGTGCGAAGTTACTTTTGCTGATTAAGTTGTGTCAGCTTATCTCCAACAGGTTTTGAGAAGTTGTAGCCATCGTACTTGTCCCAGTTAATCGACCAAGTCATCACCCCGCCAAAATTAGGGTAACGTTTGCTTGGCACGATAGACGAGCAGTTAGTACCTTTAACTAAGCAATCGAGTGCGGCAGTAATGTTACCAATTGGTGCTTGTCCTGAGTTGGCAGACTTCGGCCCAGATGGTAAACCAATCGCAACCTGATCATCCCGTAGCGGCATAAAGCGTGAACCGTCAGCAAGGTCAAAACCTTCAACCAGCATTTTCGCGTGGGCAACCATCATATTCACTGACCCTTCGGGTGCGCTGCCGGGTTCGTATGGATTAGGTAAACCACCATTGTTGTAAAGTTGCACATGTAGTAAATCTAGCGTGTCTCTAAGCTCATTAATCAGAGGAATGTACGCACCCCAAATACCAGAGTAGGCAATCATGCCACCATGCACATATGGGTGTTCAGGGGCCATGGTGAGCACCATGTCACCACCAATATTTTGTTCAATTTGCTTGAGTGCACGTGGTAAACGGGCTTGAATTTGCGAGCCATGTACAAGGTTTGAACCACTTTCTAAGTCAATATCTAAACCGTCAAAGCCCCATTCTTTGATGATATCCGTCAGGCTCGATACAAAGTTAGCTTCGTCATTATCTGTATTGAGCGTGATAGTGCCTTCGGCGCCACCTAAGCTCAGTACAAAAACTTTACCGCGCGCCTGTAGGTTTTTCATATCTTGCTTAAATTGTACTGGGTCAACCGCTGGACAACTTGAGTGAATGTCTTTTTCAAACAAATTGAAGTGCACGGTGCCATTGGAGTTTCTATCGTTATCAGCAAACGCGATATCAATAATATCCCATGCATCAGAGATTTGATTTAAAGGAATTGGACAGCCAGCTGGATTGACGAAATTATGCCAATAGCCAATCAATTTATGAGTTTTGCCAAGTGGTTTCTCAATCACCCTTAAGCTTACTCCCTCACTTTGCGCTTCATTACCTAGGTTATCCTTGGCTGTTGCGGTGATGGTTTTCATACCAAGGCTTGCAGGCGTATAGGTTGTTGTATAAGGCGCTGTAGTGTCAGTGGCGATAACAACGCCATCGATAGAAAAGCTAACTTGTGTTACTTGTCCTTGTAAAGCTGATGCTTGCGCTTTAATTTGTACAGAATTACCCAACGTAAGCTGAGTGCCAGCACTTGGTGATGTGATTGATGCAACAAGCGGTTTATCGGTCACGGTAACTGATTGCGCACTGTTACCTGTGTTGCCTTCGTTATCTGTCGCGACTGCTTTAAGTGCAACCGCTCCGAGTGGCTGTGCTTGCCAAGTGACAGAATAAGGTGCTTGTGTGAGGCTGGCGAGCAATGTGTCATTGGCGTATAGGTCAACCTGAGATATTTGTCCATCGGCGTCTTGTGCCTGAACGTTTATCTCGTATTGATTACCTTTGAGCAACGTACTATTTGGTGCCGGTGATGTAAAACTTACTTGTGGTGCAATGGCGCAAATACCTTGATCAGTCCAAGCGTCTTGCCAGTATTGCCCAACGCCTGGTTCATAAGCCCAAAGCGCACTAGAGCTGCACCAAGGGCCAATGTCACATCGATATTTATGATTATTGTGAGATACTAAATCTCCCGCACTATAATTTCCTCCACCCTGATATGCAGGAATATTGGCACAGCCACCTGAACTTGGCTCAGTCACATCAATCGTAACAAGCGCAGTAGCAGTGGCGGCTTTGTCATCGGTCGCAATAACTTTGAGTTGATGTTTACCTACGGTTGTAAGCCAATCATATTCATAAGGTGACACAGTGTCGGTTGCAAGTTTGGTATTGTTGAGCCAAAACTCGACAGATTTTATTTCACCATCACGGTCTTTTGCATCAGCGCTAATGCGCACTGTTTCACCTTTTTTAAATTGCGCATTGTTTGTAGGGCTTAGTAACTCGACCGTAGGTGGTAAGTTTTCCATGCCATCGCGTACAGTCAGTTGCGCAAGAGCACTGGTTTTTGTCGCACCTTTATCATCGGTTGCGACCGCGCTGACACTGTATTGGCCTGCAACGGTTTGCCACGTTATTTTATAAGGAACTTGGCTTGCGATACCGATAGACTGTGAATCTAAGAAAAATTCAACTCGTGTTACCTGCCCATCAGAGTCTGATGCATCGGCACTAAAAACAGCGCTGTCATTTGCGGGTAAAACAGCACCATCTGCAGGGCTGGTAAGTACCACATTGGGTGCTTGGTTACCGCCACATTGTCCTAGGTTTTTCCAGACAGAATAAGGTGCCGAATTGTCCGCAGGTGGTTGATTAAGTGTCCACCACTGTGCTTCAAAGGCTGTATTTTGTTGGGTGACTAAGTCCCCTTTGGTGTAAACCAAAGCGTTTGACCAACTCGATAGCCCTTGGCAGTCATATGCCAAAGTACTCATTGGTAATGTTGCCAGCGCTAACAAGGCGTGAGGCAGTATAATTTGTTTAGATAGCTTCATGATTATATCCTTTACAGTTGTATTAATTTTGCACAAGGCAAATTCCAGCATATAACCTAGGTACATGTTAAGCAATTGTGATTTAGTTATAAGTAGTCAAGGTTTGAGCATAATACTCAATATTAAAGACATGATAGGGGATATAGCTGCTATCTGTTATACTGGTAATCTTGCTTGCATGTATATAGCGATAGCGCGCATCAAGTGAGTGCAGTTGGCTGAGTATAATAACAAGATTGTTTGCTCGGGCTTATGCCACTGTAGTTATCCTATCTTTTGTTGATGATAAGCCCCAACACATGAGAGTTTAAATGACATTTTCTGATTTGGGGTTATCTCCCGCTATTGTTAAAACCATCAATGAAAAAGGCTACACCGTTCCGACACCAATTCAAGAGCAAGGGATCCCTGCCGTTTTGAGTGGCCGAGATGTAATGGCAGCCGCCCAAACGGGTACTGGTAAAACAGCTGCTTTTACACTACCCATCATAGAGCAACTGCTGCAGCATGAGCGACCTCGTGCCAATCAAGCTTTGGCTTTAGTACTTGCGCCAACCAGAGAGTTAGCATTACAGATCGCCGAAAACGTGGAAGCCTATAGTCAAGGCACGCGCCTGCGCAGCGCTGTGGTATACGGTGGTGTGAAAATTAACCCACAAATGATGCAGCTTCGCAAAGGCGTAGATATTCTAATTGCAACACCAGGCAGGTTGATTGATTTGTTTAGCCAAAATGCGGTTAAGTTTAATCAACTACAAACCCTAGTGCTTGATGAAGCCGATCGTATGCTTGATATGGGTTTTATCCACGATATAAAAAAGATTATTAAATTGCTCCCCAGTAAACGTCAAAACTTACTGTTTTCAGCGACGTTTTCTGAGCAAATTCAAGCACTCGCAAAAGGCTTAATCATTGATCCGCTAGAGATCTCGGTATCACCAAAAAATACCGCATCGAAAACGGTAACACAGTTTGTTTATGGCATTGATAAGTCTAAAAAGACCAAATTATTAAGTCACTTGATCCAAAGTAAAAAGTGGCAACAAGTTTTGGTATTTTGTCGCACTAAACATGGCGCGAATCGCTTAGTCACTCAGCTTGAACGCGATAAAATTTCAGGTGCCGCAATTCATGGTAATAAATCACAATCGGCGAGAGTAAAAGCACTTAACGGATTTAAATCTGGAGAGATCTCGGTGCTGGTTGCCACGGATATTGTAGCAAGGGGGCTGGATATCGCCGAGCTGCCTTATGTTGTCAATTATGACTTGCCGAATGTGTATGAAGATTATGTGCATCGTATTGGCAGAACCGGACGTGCGGGAAGTGAAGGGCTTGCTGTATCTTTTGCAACAGTTGATGATGCGGATGACTTGTACGGCATCGAGCGATTTATCGGGGCCTTAATCCCAAGAGCGCAGGAGCCGGGTTTTGAGCCACAACACCCTGTACCAGAAAAGGCACTAGATACACGCCCAATTAAACCAAAAAAGCCAAAAAAACCAAAAGTTCATCAAGAGCATCAAGCTGTGGATCATGCTAAGCGTCAGCAAAATAGTAGCGCTAAAACGGCTAAACCAAACGCTGCGAATAAAGCTAAGCAACAGCGTGTAAAGGCGGCCATTGATAATCCAACCAATGCCAAGCCTAAACGCCGCCGTTTTAAACCTAAACCAGCCAATGCCCAATAATGTCTGATTGGGCATTGTGTTATTGAGCAATTTGCCCCATTCTAGAGATATCGATTAAGCCGTTGCTAGGCAGCGGTTTTTTTCGCTCTGAAAGGGAATAATATGACTGACTACGCATTAGCCTGTGTAGGCGTTGCCATTTTTATCTATTCAATTAGTGTGCGACAGATTAAACGTGCAGAGCTGACGGGTCCTATATGGTTTGTATCATTGGGTGCTTTGTTGGGCTGGTGGTTTGAAGACGGTTGGCATTTTCAGATTCAAGACAGTGCAATTGTGTTGCCAATTATAGAGCTTACTCTTGCAGTAGTGTTGTTCACAGATGCGGCAAAAACGCGTTTACGCGTACTGTTTCATTCATATCAATTACCCTTACTGATGCTGCTGGTTGCGTTGCCCATCACAATGGTGCTTGGTGCAGTGCTTGCTCATTGGTTATTGGCATTAAGTTGGCTTTATGCGGCGTTATTGGCAGTTATTATTACTCCGACCGATGCGGATTTATGTAAAGGTTTTATCACACAAAAAAAAGCACCTGCAAACCTGCGAGAAGCAATCAATATTGAAAGTGGCCTCAATGATGGCCTTTGCATTCCCGTGTTTGTTTTTCTACTTGCGGTCGTTGATGGCCAAGCACAATCCAGCTGGTTTGGGTTGCTCGGACTGTTTGCTAAGGAGGTGGGGGTTGCATTGTTGGTTGCGGCCATTCTTACAGGTGCTGCAATAGCGGCAATATCAGCGGCGCATCGTCGGCATTTATTTGCTTTAAATTCAAGCCCATTTCTTTTTATTGGTATTGTCATCGCTATCTTTTCACTGACCGAATCATTACACGGTAGCGGGTTTATTGCGGTGTTTGTGAGTGGTCTGCTGTTTGATAAGTTTTATCAGCACAGTTTTAAAGAAGACTTAATCGAAGATAGCGAGCACATTGCTGATTTTGCATCGCTGCTTATCTGGGTGCTGTTTGGCATGGTTGTGAGTCAAACTCTGAGCTTTAGTGGCAACCTATATGAATGGCTTTATGCACTTTTAGCAGTGAGTGTGATCCGTATTATTCCAGTTTTATTAAGCTTGATACCCACTCAGATCAGCCTTGAAGGCAAGCTAACATTAGCCTGGTTTGGTCCAAAAGGACTGGCGTCTGTCATACTGACTTTAATGTTATTGCAAGCAAATATTGAAGGCACTGAGCTGATAGCTCACGTTGCTGCTTACACTATTTTACTGAGTGTGTTTTTACATGGGATCAGTACGCGGCCTATTGCATTGCGTTTTTTTAAAAGAAACGAAGAAGCTAAATAATGTTTCTATCATCGCGTTAAGTGAAATAGTAACTATTAGCCTATATAGATTTAATCTATTGAAATAATTTGATAAATATCTTTTCTCTGGTTTTTACGTGAATAGAGTCTGAACTCAAACTGTCATTTTTCTGCAATCAAAAAGTCATGATCCGTCCCTAAACTGTGCCGCAATTTAATCAGTTGCGATTTTGGCAACTGAGCGCTCACGTTACAGGAAATTTACCATGAATAAAAAGTTGCTGGCAGTCGCTGTATCGGCTGTTTTATTAACCGCATGTAATGATAACGACACCAAAACCGTTGAGGTCATTAAAGAAGTTGAAGTGATTAAAGAAGTGCCTGCAAAGTCAGTAACTTCAGTTAAAAACGTGATCTTAATGATCGGTGATGGTATGGGCCCTCAACAAGTAGGTCTACTTGAAGAGTACGCAACGCGCGCACCCAACTCAACGTATAACGGTCGTGGCAATCAAACGGCACTGTCTAAGTTAGCTAACAGTGGACACTTAGGATTATCACTAAACGCACCACATGGTGCCAATGGTAGTTTGGTAACCGACTCAGCATGTTCTGCAACACAACTTGCAACAGGTAAAGCCGCTGGCTCTGAAATGATTGGTTTGGACGACCAAGGTAACATCGTTGAAACCATTTTAGAAAAAGCGAAAAAAGCAGGTAAAGCAACAGGCTTAGTATCTGACACACGTATTACGCACGCAACGCCAGCGGCTTTTGCAGCGCATCAACCGCACCGCTCTTATGAGCCGGAAATTGCTGAGCAGTTGATTGAAAGCGGCATGGTTGATGTATTGCTATCAGGTGGCGCACGTGTATTTGTACCATCAGATATCAAAACAGATGAAGCTGATAGAAAAATCATGGCAGACCTAGGTGCGCCTGAAAGCGTTTATAAAAAATCAAAGCGTAGTGACGATCGTAACCTAGTGGTAGAAGCAAAAGAGCAGCACGGTTACTCACTTGCGTTTGATAAAGCGCAGTTGGCGAGCAATGAGTCGAATAAAATACTAGGTTTGTTCGCAAACTCAGGTATGGCTGATGGTATTGCTTACAAAGCGTGTAAAGCAGATAACAGCTGTACGCAACCTTCACTAAAAGAAATGACGGTTAAAGCACTTGAGGTCTTATCTAAAGATGAAGATGGCTTTTTCTTGATGATTGAAGGGGGCCAAATCGACTGGGCCGGTCATGCAAACGATGCTGGTTGGATGCTAAACGAGTTATTAAAGTTTGATGAAGCGGTTGAAGCGGTTCATGAGTGGGCTAAAGACCGCACTGATACACTTGTGGTTGTTACTGCTGACCATGAAACAGGCAGCTTTGGCTTTAGCTATTCAAGCCATAATAAACCTGAAGCGGTTACGCTGCCAGGTGATGGTATGAGAGGTAAAGACTACAAGCCTAAGTTTAACTTTGGTGGTTTGGCACTACTTGATACTCTTTATGCACAAGAAGGTACCTTCTTTGATGTACTTGGTGAAGTAAACGGTAATTACGATTACTCAAGTGCAACGGATGCGCAGTGGAAAGCGGCAATTGAGAAATATACGCCTTACGTGATTTCGTATGAAGAAGCACAAAAGGTTAATGCCACTGAAGGTGTAAACGGCGATGGTTATCCGCTGCCGAAGTTTGAAGATTTCTCTGATTTCTATGTATATGAAACAGAAGACTTCACCGGAAAAATTGCGCGTGTACTTGCTAAGCAACAAAACGTAGTTTGGGGTACAGGTACTCACACTGCGGCACCAGTTCCAGTCTATGCATTTGGTCCTGAAGGCGTTACTAAACAGTTCTCAACGATGCAGCACCATGTTGATATCTCGAATAAAATGATGAGAGCACTGGGTCTAATCGAAGAGTAATTGTGCACACAAACATATTAGTAAGCACAACCCTGAGACTTTAAAACAAAGCCACCATTAGGTGGCTTTTTCACTATAATTATCAGCCACTAATGCTAGCAGAGCTTCTTGTGGCATTGGCTTGGCGTAATAGTAACCTTGTCCAAAATCACATCCCGCTTGTAGTAATAACTTGTGTTGTTCATGTGTTTCTATGCCCTCTGCTATTACTTGCAGGCCAAGCTGATGGGCCATCATTATCATCGCCTCACACAGTGCCAAGTCATCTTTATTATCGGCAATACCATCAACAAAGCGTTTGTCAATTTTGATGTAGTCGGTATCCATTTGTTTTAAATAGGCTAATGACGAGTAGCCTGTTCCAAAGTCATCCAACGCAAGTGCAAATCCTTGGGCTGTCAGGGCGGTTAAACGTTTTTGCGTACGAGGCTGGGCATTCATCATCAAGCCTTCGGTAATTTCAATAACGATGTCCTGTGCGTTTAGATTTTGGGCTTGCAGCTGTTTGTGCCACTTACTTAGATAACAGTGTTTTGAAGTAAACTGTACAGGAGACACATTGATACTTAACTGCAAATGCTTACCTGAGTCTTTGACTTTACGCAGAGTGTCGCAGGCACTGGTAAATATAAACTCTCCCATTTTGTGTATCAGTTGTGTTTCTTCTGCAAGGGGAATGAATTCATCTGGACGAATAAGGCCTTTTTCAGGGTGCTGCCAGCGTATAAGTGCCTCTGCTTTTTCAACTTTTTGTGTTTTTAGTGCGACAATCGGTTGGTAATGTAAGCAAAATTGTTGCTCTTGTTGGGCAACACGCAAATCTTTGAGTAAGCGCATGCGGCTTTCTGCTTGCTCGCGCATTTCATTACTGAAAAAAGCATAGCCACTACGCCCTTGCTGCTTTGCTTGATACATCGCTTGATCGGCAGCTTTAAGTAAGTGTTCACTACTTGTTCCATCATCAGGTGTTCTGGCTATACCGATACTGGCACTCATGTGAAACGACTCATTACCTATGTTGATTTTAGGTTGTAACTGAGTCAGCACTTTGTCGGCAAGTTCAGCCAGCGCGCTGTCATCTCCAAAATAATGGGTGACTAAAACGAATTCATCGCCACCAATACGTGACACCAAACTACAAATAGGACTGAGTTGATTTAATCTGTTAGCAACTTCAGTGAGTAGCTGGTCGCCGTAAAAATGGCCGAGTGTATCGTTAATATCTTTAAAGTGATCGAGGTCAAGAAGCAAGATGGCTAATTGCTGAGTACCTTGCGCCAAGCGACTTTTTAGATGACGCTTTAATTGAGTTCGGTTTGCCAGTTGCGTCAGCTGATCATAATGAGCTTGGCGCCAAATTAACTCATCTTGCTGTTTTTTCTCGGTAATATCAGTGAAAATAGCAACGCGTCGATAGGGTGCGCCGTTAGAGTCGTACACACTGTTGATTGTGAGCCATTCTGTAAATAGCTCGCCATTTTTACGACGGTTAATGATTTCGCCTTGCCATTTTCCTTGTTCCTCCAGCTGTTGCCACATATGGGCATAAAACGCTTCTTCATGTTGGCCGGATGCCAATATAGAAGTGGTCTTACCGATCACTTCTGAGCGCTTATAGCCTGTTACGTGGCTAAATGCTGGGTTTGTATCAAGGATATAACCATTGGCATCCGTGATCACCATGCCTTCACTGCTGTTGTTGTATACCAATGCCGCAAGGTTTATTGCCTCTTCTTGCTTCTTACGTTGGCTAATATCACGGATCATTAAGATCGCTTGTGGATGGTCGGTAATAGGGCTAAGTCGACATTCATAAACATGGCGTTTGTTGTGCTCTTCGAGCGAAAATTCTAATTGGCAATGAGACTGTTCATCAAGCTTGGCTAGCTGTTTGAGCAAGCGTTGGTAAATGTGGTCGGGGAAAATTTGCGGCAATTTAGGTGCTCTTTTAGCAAACTGACCATGTCGCATTAAGATATTGCCTTGTTTGTCGAGTCTTAGATAACTATCGGGTAAAGAAGCGAGTAAAGCACTTAACTCAGCGTGTTTGTGTGATAACGCAGATTCAACATTTAGCCGGATATTTGCCATCTGCTCAAAACGTAATGCAATGGCATTAAACTCAGGAGTTTGAGATTTTTGTGACCAACGTACAGGTTGCCCCTGCGAAAGATCTTCAATTGCATTTACTAAGTTTTCTAACGGCTTCAGGATGACTCGTTGTAAGCTCCAGCGCGCTTGCCAAATAAGCAGTGCAATGGCTAATACGAATAACACCAGCGTGATCGCAACCTCCTTATTAGCTTGGATGATTGCTTGTTCAAAAGGCAGTGATACATGAACTGTTAGTGCATTAAGTGTGCTATTTGATTTCAGTGGCAGTGTAAAATAAATTCGTCGATGGCCTTTGTTGTCTTCTAATATATGTGCTTGGTTGGCGTCGATTTGAGGCCAATGCTTGTTACTAGGACTACCCAGAATAATTTTGTTAAAGGGTGATAAAGCAATAATATTGTCATTGGTATCGCTGAGCATGACCTGGCTTCCTTGTGGAAGAGGCAGTTTTGCTAAGGTTTGGCTCCATTTATCCAGAGGCTTTACAGCGACAAGTACAGAATTAATTGCACCGTTTGCGTCAAAGATTGGTATTGCGAAATTGACGGTTGCACGGTGTACTGAGCGATCTTGTTGAAACTGACCTATCGCAAATTGCTTAGTCGATAAGGCTGTTTGAAAATACTCGCGGTCGTGAATATTAATAGCTTGATTACCAGTCGTTAGAGAACATATTACTTCTCCATTCGGCGCGACAATACCCATGTTGGCAATATCTGCAAAGAGCAGTTGCGCGTGTGATAGCAAAATGGGGCATGGACCATTTTTGAACTCTCGGATACTTGGATTTTCTGAAAGCGTCTTGAGCAGAGCTTTGGTATCGCTAATTTCGGTGCTTTGTACGGCAACAATATGCTTAGCAAGCAATAGTGCATGGTGCTCACTTTGTTCTAATATTTCCGAGCGCTCATCCAATAGTTGCGCAAATATGACCAGTAGACCTGGGATGCAAATAAGGAACAATAAACGATAGAAACGTTGTGGTATTGATAAATTAGAAATAATCACACCTGAAAAGCACCAATGGAACGACCCCGTATCATACTAAACAACGACTATTTACGCCAAGTAATTGGGAGTTTTTTAGTATTTATTTGCATAGATATTAAACCTTTGTTTTATGCTACTACAGTGCTTTAACTGAGAATTATTTATTTTCTTTGCTGATAAATAACTGTAATTATTCTGTAAGGAAGTCGTGTTTTTCGACCCTCTCCACTTTTTTCCACCTAATTCATGTACTTTGGCTAAACCCGCATTTTTTCTGGGCTCAAAAGCAATGTCAATCCTGATATTTGCTTGACAGAAAGGCCTGTCAAGCCCTAGACTGTACTATTGTGGTAAAAAGTGGTTTTTAGTGGATCAAATTGGATCTTGAGCGCTAAGCGGGGTTGAGGTTGGTTTTTTAATGTTCAAAGGTGCAAGCTCACTGAGCTTAGATGACAAAGGGCGTTTTGCGGTACCGACAAAGTACCGCCAGCAACTCATGTCTGAAGATCACGGTGAACTGATCTGCACTATTGCTATTAATGAACCATGCCTATGGCTTTATCCTTTGAGCGAATGGCATGAGATAGAGGCTCGCTTACAAAAACTATCCAATATGAACCCCAGAGCTAGACGTTTACAGCGTATGTTGTTGGGGCACGCTACTGAATATCAACTTGATAAAAATGGCCGTATTTTATTGGCACCTTCTCTTCGTACTCATGCTGGGTTGAATAAGAAGATCATGCTGGTTGGGCTATTAAATAAGTTTGAGATCTGGGATGAAGATCGTTGGCATCAACAGATGCAACTTGATACTGAGCTTGAGCGCAGTGGCGAGTTTGAAGCGTCTCCAGAACTTGATAATTTCTCGCTGTAACAGAAAGTAAGGCAAAGTTTGAGCATGACGGCGCAATTTCAACATGTGTCAGTGTTGATGGCAGAAACGTTAGACGCACTCGCTATCAACCCGCAAGGCATATACATAGATGGCACATTTGGTCGAGGTGGTCATTCGGGGCAAATTTTGTCGCGTTTAGATTCTCAAGGACGCCTACAAGCCATAGATCAAGATCCTCAAGCGATAGAAGCGGCCAAAAAGTTTGCCGATGATGATCGCTTTTCGATTGCGCACACACGCTTTTCAAATATTAAAGAAGTTGCTCAGCAAGCTGGCTTGCTTGGCAAAGTTGACGGTATTTTATTAGATATTGGGGTGTCATCACCACAGCTAGACGATGCTCAGCGTGGTTTTAGTTTTATGCATGATGGTCCGCTTGATATGCGCATGGACCCAACAACAGGGCGAAGTGCAGCTCAATGGTTAGCTGAGGCTGATCTTGAAGATATTACCTTTGTAATAAAAAAATACGGTGAAGAAAAGTTCGGCCGTCGTATCGCTCACAAAGTAATTGAAACGCGTGCGCACACGCCGATCACAACAACTAAACAGCTTGCAGATTTGGTAGACGAAGCTGTACCTGTAAAAGATAAACACAAACACCCTGCAACACGCACATTTCAGGCTATTCGTATTTATATCAATAGTGAGTTGGAAGAAATTCAAACTGCATTACAAGCGTCTTTAGAAGTATTAAAACCCGGTGGACGTTTAGTGGTGATCTCATTTCATTCTTTAGAAGATCGCATAGTAAAGCAGTTTATTAAGAAGCAGAGTAAGGGAGAAGCGATGCCCAGAGGTCTGCCTTTAACGGATGCACAACTTAAACAAAACTTGACGTTAAAGGCAGTGGGCAAAGCCATTAAACCAAGTGCGCAAGAAATTGCTGCAAATCCAAGAGCAAGAAGCTCGGTACTAAGGGTGGCGCAAAAACTGTAATGAGCAAAAACATCGATAGGCAGCCAAAACTATTTTTAGAGATTATACAGGGCTTGTTTGCAAACAAGCTTACTGTGTTTTTGCTGCTGTTGATTTTTGCCACGTCATTGGCTGTTGTACAAGTGACGCACTTAACGCGCCAACAGCTAATCGCTCAAGATGAGTTATTACAGCAGCGAGATGAGCTGGATTTAGAATGGCGTTACTTGTTGGTGGAAGAAGAGTTTTATTCACAGCATGCGCGCATTGAAGAGATAGCAAAAACTCAGCTCAACATGAAGCGCCCAACCAGCAAAGACGAACAGGTGGTGGTGTTACAGTGAACAAGTCTAAAGTAGTAACAAGTCTTATCACCTGGCGTTTTGCACTGGTATGTGTGTTGTTAGTGATGGTGTTTTTAACCTTAGTTGCTCGCGCCGCATACTTACAGGTGATCGAGCCTGATAAAGCGCGAGAAGAAAATGCTAAACGCACCGTTCGAGTTGAAAAACTAACGGTTCAACGCGGCATGATCTTTGACAGAAACGGCAAAGAGCTTGCGGTAAGCGTACCTGTGGTGAGTGTTTATGCTGATCCCAAAGCACTCGATAAATCCATTGCCAAAAAGGTACTCAAAGAAGCACGCAAAAAAGGCGAAGATTACAAGGCGCTTGCTGAAAACGAAACCGAAATGACCCGCCGCAAGCAAGCTTGGTATGAAAACGAACTGCGGTGGCGTGAGCTTGCTGATGTATTGCAAATAAAAAATGAGGAAGTGGATAGCCGTTTACGCCATGATCCGAGTCGACGCTTTGTTTACTTAAAGCGCCAAGTAACGCCTGCGGTTGCCAATTACATTCGCCAGCTAAGATTGTCCGGTATTCATTTGCTTGATGAGTCGAAGCGTTTTTATCCCAGTGGTGAAGTAACAGCTCATGTACTTGGGTTTACAGATATTGATGGCAAAGGGATCGAAGGCATAGAGCGATTATTTGAAACTGCACTCACTGGCGCTGAGGGTAAACGTACTGTTCGCAAAGATGCCAGAGGACGAGAAATTCAGGTGCTCTCTGAAGAGCAGCGAGTTGAGCCCGAAGATATTGAGTTAAGTATCGACTTACGTATTCAAGCGATTGCTTATAGAGCGCTGAAAAGTGCTGTTCTCAGTTATAAAGCAACATCAGGCTCAGCGATGGTGGTTGATGTTAAGACGGGTGAAGTGTTGGCGATGGTTAACAGCCCAAGCTTCAATCCAAATGATATGAGTGATGCGGCACCCTACAAACGTCGCAACCGCGCTATCACGGATCTATTTGAACCGGGTTCCACGTTGAAGCCTTTAGCTATATTGGCTGGCCTTAATTATGGCGCGATAGAAGCAGACTCTATTATTGACACACATCCAGGTTGGATGCGTTTGGGGGGCAGTCTAGTTCAAGATACCATCAATCATGGCGATATGACGTTGCGCGAAATTTTAAAGATCTCCAGTAATATGGGGGTTGCCAAAATTAGTCAAATGCTGCCAAAAGATTACATGGTTGGTTTGTACCAAAAAGTGGGCTTTGGTGAAGATACTGGCACCATGATGGTTGGCGAGAGCAGTGGCTTATTTTACCCAAACCGTCGCTGGTCAGACTTTGAAATTGCGACTTTGGCTTACGGTTATGCTGTATCAGCCAGTACTGCGCAAATAGCACGTCTTTATTCAGTATTTGGTTCGGGTGGTGTATTGCGGCCTCTCACTATTTTAAAACAAAAAACACCACCACCAGGGGAGCGCATTTTCAAACAAGAAGATGTGCGCGCCGTTGTAGAAATGATGGAATCGGTATTTGAAAAAGGTGGGACGGCTGCAAATGTAAAAGTTGATGGGTATCGTGCTGCGGGTAAAACAGGTACCTCAGAGAAAGCGGTAGCCGGTGGATATGGTGATGAATACGTGGGATATTTTGCCGGAGTAGCCCCTGTTAGTGATCCACGCTTAGCGGTCGTGGTGATGGTTAATGAGCCAGGTGGTGATGTGTACTATGGTGGTCACACCTCAGGTCCAGCTTTTGCCGAAATCATGTCAAATGCGCTACGCATTCTCAACGTAGCGCCTGATAAAGACCGTGTTGCTTATATTTCGGAGTCGGGCAATGAATCGTGATATCAGCGTTGTTCTTAAAGTATTGGGTGTTCACTGTGCCTCGCTAGCGGTGGCCAATTTGCGTGTAGATAGCCGACAGATACAAGCTGGAGATGCATTTATTGCAATTCGTGGTCATCAACAAAATGGTGAGGATTATGCGTTAGCTGCGCTCGAAAAGGGTGCTGTGTGTGTTCTTATCGATGCGCAAAGCGAGCTTTGTCCAACTAATCCACTTTTTGTTGCAGTACCTCAGTTAAGTGAAAACGCTGCAAAGATAGCCGCTCTTTTTTACCAATATCCAAGTAAGAAAATAGCGACCATTGGTGTTACGGGCACTAATGGCAAATCGACTACTACCACCATGATTGCTAATTTAGCACAGTACTGTGGCACACCCTCTGCTGTGATTGGCACGTTAGGGTATGGTCATCCCAATCAATTGACGGAACTTGCCAACACAACGCCATCAAATGTTGATTTGCAGCGTATTCTTGCTGAGTTAAATGAACATAACAAACTGGTGGCCATGGAAGTGTCTTCTCATGGGCTAGTGCAAGGGCGTTTAGATGAAACCCACTTTGATGTGGCCGTATTTACTAACTTATCGCGTGATCATTTAGATTATCACGGGGACATGGCGCAATATGCACTAGCAAAACTCACCTTGTTCCAAAAATATAAGCCTCAATACAGCGTGCTGAACATTGATGATGCGTATGCTTTGCAATGGTTAAATACATACCATTTCGACAACCTCGTTGTGTATGGTAAAAAACCTCTTCAACATACCTTTGAAAAATACCTTTGGTTTGATGAGGTGCAGTGTGATCAACATGGCATGACAGTGACGATAGAAAGCAGCTGGGGACAAGGGCAGTTAAACACACCATTGTTTGGTTTGTTCAATGTATATAACCTGGCTGCCGCGTTAGCAACTCTTTTAACTCAAGGGTATGCATTTACAATATTGCTTAATGCCGCTGAACATCTAGAACCTGTGGCGGGGCGTATGCAAGCCTTCAGTGCACCCAATAAACCAACTTGTGTTGTTGATTATGCTCACACCCCAGAAGCGCTAGAGCTGGCCCTGCAAGCACTACAGCAACATGTGCCTGGCAATGTTGTTTGTGTATTTGGTTGTGGTGGAGACAGAGATAAAGGCAAGCGCCCTTTAATGGCGCAAGCGGCTGAGCGCAATGCTGATTTGCTTGTGATCACCAGTGATAATCCGCGCAGTGAAGATCCACAAAATATTATTGATGATGTTAAGGCTGGACTCAGCAACCCCGAGTATGCTGTGTGCAAAATTGATAGAGCGCAAGCGATCCGTTACGCCATTGAGCATGCACCTAAAAACGCGGTAGTGCTCATTGCGGGTAAAGGTCATGAAGACTATCAAATTATCGGAGATAAGCGTCTGTCTTTTTGTGATAGGCGCTTTGTTGAAACAGTTTTGCAGGAGGTAAGTGCATGATCAAAGCAGATTTAGCTTGGCTTGCAGCGGTACTTGGTACTCCTTTAAATGGGGAAAACTTGGCAATAGCCAATGTCAATACAGACACTCGAACAATAACAAATAACGAGGTGTTTGTTGCTTTGCGAGGACCTAACTTTGATGGTCACCAGTTTGTTGCTCAAGCAAAAGAGAAAGGCGCCATCGCTGTGATTGTTGATACGCCTGTCGCATGTGATATTACACAACTTGTTGTGAAAGACACGCGTATCGCGCTTGGTAAAATAGGCAAAGCAGTGATTGACAAGGTGGCACCGAAGACCATTGCTATCACAGGTAGTGTGGGTAAAACCACGGTCAAAGAAATGTGTGCCGCAATTTTGGCTCGTAAAGGTAAAGTACTTGCTACTAAAGGTAATTTTAACAATGACATTGGTGTGCCATTAACTTTATTACGTTTGCAAGAAGATGATGAATTTGCCGTCATTGAGCTGGGCGCAAATCATATTGGTGAGATAGCCTACACCACAAAATTAACCAGCCCTGATGTCGCTGTAGTATGCAACGTAGCTCCTGCACATATTGAAGGATTTGGCTCGATAGAAGGGGTTGGACAAGCCAAAGGCGAGATTTTTTCTGGGCTGAAAAGTGGTGGCATGGCAGTTTTAAACTGCGATTGTGAATTTGTAGGTATGTGGCAAAGTGCTCTTCACGACGTGAGAACTAAGCGTTTTTCTACCAAGCAAAAGCTAGATGTGTGGGCAGAAGACATCAGTTTGAGTGACACCGCACATGCAAGCTTTATGTTATGTACTCAAGAGGAAAAAGTGCCTGTACGACTGGCGCTTCCGGGGGAGCATAATGTCACTAATGCCATTATTGCTACAGCGCTTACCAGCGAGTTAGGTGCAACGCTCAGCGATATTGCTTCTGGGTTGGAAAGCATGGCACCAGTTAAAGGCCGAGTAAATTTAATTAAAGCTAATGCTAACTTGAATGTCATTGATGACACCTACAATGCCAATGTACGTTCGGTAAAGGCTGGTATCGATCTGTTGATGAGCATGCCAGGTTATCGCATCTTGGCTTTAGGTGATATGGGGGAGCTTGGTGAGCAGGCGAGAGAATATCATCAAGAAGTAGGTGAATACGCGCAGCAAAAAGGGGTTGATGCTTTGTTTTCTCTTGGGGTACTTAGTCGCTATAGCAGTGATGTGTTTGCTAAACCAGAACGACACTTTTCGACCCGAGAGCACTTGCTAAAAGCTTTGCAAAATGAACTAAAGGCACAGAATGGAGTATGCACTGTGCTTGTTAAGGGCTCTCGCAGCTCACGTATGGAATTATTAGTTGAAGATTTAGTGAGCAGTAGCCATTCGTCTGGCGCTGATGAGGCCTCAAAATGTTAGTTTGGTTAGCGGAATATTTAACGCAATATTACAGTGGTTTTAATGTTTTCTCTTATCTTACTTTAAGAGCTATTTTGGGGATCCTGACGGCACTGTTTATTTCTTTATACTTTGGGCCTAAATTGATACGCGCATTGCAGAAAATGCAAATCGGACAAACGGTGCGCGATGATGGACCTCAGTCACATTTATCTAAGTCAGGAACTCCGACCATGGGTGGGTTACTGATCTTAGCCTCTATTTTTACCAGCACTTTGATGTGGGGAGACCTAGATAACAAATATGTGTGGGTAACGCTTTTTGTGGTTGGCAGCCTTGGCATAGTGGGATTTATTGACGATTATCGCAAAGTTATTCGCAAAGACAGTAAAGGGTTAATTGCACGTTGGAAGTATTTTTGGCAGTCAGTTATCGCTATATCAGTGGCCAGTTTTATGTACTTTACCTCTAATTCCGCGGCAGAAACAACGCTGGTTGTACCATTTTTGAAAGAGGTTATGCCTCAGTTAGGATTGTTCTATTTGGTGATGTGCTACTTCGTGATTGTAGGTACGTCTAACGCGGTAAACCTAACCGATGGCTTGGATGGTTTGGCCATTGTGCCCACTATTTTGGTGGCATCTGCACTGGCTATCATTGCTTATTTAACTGGTAATGTGAACTTTTCAAGCTACTTACATATTCCACATATCCCACTGGCGAGTGAACTCGTTGTTGTTTGTACTGCCATTGTTGGCGCGGGACTGGGATTTTTATGGTTTAACACTTATCCGGCACAGGTTTTTATGGGGGATGTTGGATCGCTGGCGCTCGGTGGCGCACTTGGGATCATCGCGATTTTAGTGCGTCAAGAATTAGTATTGGTGATTATGGGCGGGGTTTTTGTTATGGAAGCACTCTCTGTGATCTTGCAAGTGGGGTCATACAAACTGCGCGGTCAACGTATTTTCCGTATGGCGCCAATTCACCACCATTATGAATTAAAAGGTTGGCCTGAACCTAGAGTGATAGTGCGCTTTTGGATCATCTCTGTCGTTTTAGTCCTAGCTGGTTTGGCAACATTGAAGATTAGGTAATGCAGTATTTAAACGAGTTAAAAAACAAAAAGATAACTGTGCTTGGACTGGGTGTCACTGGTCTAGGCATTGTACGCTTTTTGTTATCTCATAATATAGTGCCGCGAATTGTCGATAGCCGTCCAGTGCCACCAGGTGCGCAATGGTTAGCAGACAATGTGCCCGAATGTGAGGCCGTGTTTGGCTCTCTTGCAGAGGCGAGCCTATCAGTCGCTGACATGATCATTATCAGCCCAGGAATCGCTTTATATGAAGTAAGCGTTGCTAAGGCAATAGCCGATGGTGTTGAAGTGATCGGTGATATTGAACTGTTTGCCAGATTAAATAACAAGCCGGTGATTGCTGTTACAGGGTCAAACGGTAAATCTACAGTAGTAACTTTGGCAGCTGAGGTGCTTAGCGCGGCGGGCATGAAGGTAGGGCTTGGTGGTAACATTGGTACTGCGGTATTGGACTTGCTTGGCAAGGACTATGATGTGTTTGTGTTAGAACTCTCTAGTTTTCAATTAGAGACCACACACAGCTTGTATTGCACCAGTGCAATGATCTTAAATATTACTGAAGATCATATGGATCGCTACCCAGACTTTGCAGCGTATTGCGCCGCGAAACAGCGTATTTACAAGCATACCGAGCATTTAGTGTACAACGCTTCAGATGCAAATACCTTTTGTAGCGCTCAGCAAGGAGTGAGTGTTGGCTTGAGCGATGCTGACTATCAGTTGATGCTGCATCAGGGCGAACAATACTTCAGTGCATATGGAAAACCTTTATTGCCAGTATCTATTATGGCTATTGAAGGTAAACATAACCAATTTAACGCGTTGGCGGTGATGGCTTTATTGGCGCCAATCTCACTGCCTGTTAAGGCTTTTGCAAGCGCATTTTCTCAGTTTAAGGGTTTACCTCATCGTTGTCAGTTGGTAGCCGATTATCACGGTATTAAGTATTTTAATGACTCAAAAGCGACCAATGTAGGTGCTACTGTCGCTGCCTTGGAGAGTTTATCTACGGCCCATGGCAAGATAATTTTAATCGTAGGGGGAGACGCAAAAGATGCCGATCTTACCCCGCTTGCAGAGCCGATGGCTAAGTATTGCAAGGCCATTTACGGTTTTGGTAAAGATGGCTCGTTATTTTTATCTTTGCATCGCAATAGCCACCTTGTATCAACTTTAGAGGATGCGGTTAAACAGGCTCAGGCCATAGCAAGTAATGGAGATTGCATTTTGTTAGCACCAGCATGTGCAAGCATTGATATGTATCCAAATTATATGGCAAGAGGTGAAGAGTTTTGCCGACTAGTAGATGAGATCACACAATGCTAGCCTTGTCACAGCTAAGGCTGAACTTTAACGTTAGGCAATCAAATGCGCTGTACGACGTGCCTTTGCTTTACGCCATGCTGTGTTTGCTCGGTGTTGGATTTGTGATGGTAACAAGTGCTTCTATGCCAGTGGCAGAAAGGTTGTTTAACAACCCATATCACATCACTATTCGCCATGCGGCGTTTCTATGCATGGGTTTTGTGCTTTTTTGGGTTAGCACAAGTGCGCCAATGTCTTGGTGGAAACGCTGTAATCCTTATCTGTTGTTGTTTGGATTGGGCCTTTTAGTGTTAGTACTGGTGATTGGACGTGAAGTGAATGGCTCTAAGCGCTGGATCCCTGTTGGGCCTGTGGGAATTCAAGCGGCGGAGCTTGCTAAATTGTTTTTCTTTAGTTACATCGCAGGTTATTTGGTGCGTAAACGAGAGGAAGTACAAGAGAACTTAAAAGGTTTTGCTAAGCCTATTGCGGTATTTGCTGTGTATGCTTTTTTAATTTTGATGCAACCTGACTTAGGTACTGTTGTGGTGATGTTTGTGACTACCGTTGGGTTACTATTTTTGGCGGGCGCAAAACTATGGCAGTTTTTTGCATTGATCCTCACCGGTATTTTGCTGGTTGTGCTGCTGATCATTTTCGAACCTTATCGTATGGCGCGTGTTGTTGGCTTTTTGGAGCCTTGGGACGACCCATTTGGCAAAGGCTATCAGCTGGTTCAGTCTCTGATGGCGTATGGTCAGGGCGGCTGGTTTGGGCAAGGTTTAGGTAATAGCGTGCAAAAACTGCAGTATTTACCTGAAGCTCACAATGACTTTATTTTTGCAGTAATCGCCGAAGAACTTGGTTTTGTTGGTGTAGTAAGCATCATTATGTTGCTAGGTACATTGGTTTTTAGAGCATTGTTAATCGGACAGCGAGCGCTGAAATGCGGCAAAGAATATGAGGGCTATTTTGCCTTTGCTATTGGTATTTGGTTTGCCTTTCAGACCATGGTTAACATTGGCGCAAGCGCAGGTATTTTGCCAACCAAAGGGTTAACGTTGCCGTTTGTCTCGTATGGTGGTTCAAGTTTACTTGTGATGATAGTTGCAGCAGGTGTGCTACAGCGTGTGGACTTTGAAACCAAAATGGCAACTAAACAAGCTACTTCTCGAAGTAATTCTCGAGGAGGTCGGCGATGACGAAGCGTTTAATGGTGGTTGCCGGAGGTACTGGCGGACACATTTTTCCTGGTATTGCGGTTGCAAATGAACTTAAGGCACAAGGTTGGCAAGTGTCTTGGGTTGGCACTGCAGATAGAATGGAAGCTCAAGTCGTACCAAAAAACGGTTTTGATATTGATTTTATCGATGTCCAAGGGGTACGTGGTAATGGTATTAAGCGACTTGTTAAAGCGCCCTTTATGGTCTTGAAAGCCATTATTACGGCCCGATCGCTCATAAAAAGCCGCCGCCCAGATGTTGTATTAGCTATGGGGGGCTATGTCACTGGTCCTGTTGGTATTGCTGCAAAGCTAACGGGAACGCCATTGGTGATCCATGAGCAAAATGCCGTAGCAGGTTTGAGTAACAAGTTACTGGCTAAAATAGCAAATAAGGTACTGGCTGCCTTTCCCAGCGCATTTATTAATGATAAAACGCAAGTGGTGGGCAATCCGATAAGACATTCGGTGGCTCGCCTAATGCCAAAACGGGCAGAGCAACAGGTAAACTGCTTGGTTGTTGGTGGTTCACTGGGTGCCAAGGTACTCAATGATACGCTTCCCAAGGCATTTGCTTTGTTAAGTAAAGATACATCTTTGCCGTTAGCTATACGTCATCAAAGCGGCAAGGGCCACAAAGCGCAATTACAAGCAGACTATGCTGCGGTTGACCTTGAGGCGTCAGTTGTTGAGTTTATCGATGATATGGATGCCGCTTATGATTGGGCTGATATTGTTATTTGTCGTGCAGGCGCATTGACTGTGAGTGAAATAGCGGCCGCAGGTAAAATGGCGGTGTTTGTGCCATATCCACATGCAGTTGATGATCATCAAACGGCTAATGCAGGATATTTGGTAAATGAAAAAGCGGCATTACTGTTGCCACAAGATAAGTTTAACGAACAAACACTGTACGAACTGCTACTCCCTTATTTACAGGAGCCAGAGCAGATCATGCAATTGGCAACACGAGCTAAGCAGTATGCAAAGTTAGAAGCTACGGCGAATGTCGCAAAAGTATGTGAGCAACTAAGCTCACCAATTTGAATATTAGATATAAAAGAGTAACGCGTGAAAGAGACCACTAATCGTCGAGCTATGAGAAGAATAAACACCATACATTTTATTGGTATTGGTGGCGCTGGTATGGGCGGCATAGCGGAAGTTTTAGCATATGAAGGATATCGGATCACAGGGTCTGATATTGCCAATAATGCGATGACAGAACGGTTATTAAAAGCGGGTGCAGAAATATTTATCGGTCACCATGAAAACAATATCAAAGATGCTAACGTGGTGGTTGTATCTAGTGCGATAGATCAACAAAATCCTGAAATAAAAGCGGCTAAAGCCGCGCGCATACCAATTGTTAGACGCGCGGAAATGTTGGCCGAATTGATGCGTTTTCGCCATGGCATCGCAATTGCCGGTACCCATGGTAAAACCACAACTACAAGTTTGATTGCCTGTATTTTTGCTCAAGCTCAGCTAGATCCAACCTTCGTTATTGGTGGCTTGTTGAACAGTGCTGGAACCAATGCCAGATTAGGCACTGGAGATGTACTGATTGCTGAAGCGGATGAGAGTGATGCTTCATTCTTACATTTACAACCAATGGTCTCGGTTATTACAAACATTGAAGCAGATCATATGGATACCTACGAGGGGGATTTTGAAAAAATGAAGGATACTTATGTAGACTTCATTCACAATCTGCCTTTTTATGGTTTGGCTGTGGTGTGCATTGACTCACAAGTGGCCTCTGATCTGATCCCGCGTTTTGCACGTCCAACCATTACTTACGGTGAATCGCAGCAAGCAGACTATCGACTGCAAGATTTTAAACAAACGGTAAACAGCAGTGAGTTTACTGTGGTTACCAAAAAAGGTGAGGCAATAGCCGTTAAGCTCAACATGCCGGGTAAACACAATGCGCTCAATGCGACAGCTGCTATTGCTGTAGCTAAGGATCACAATATTGATAATATTGCCATTTTAGCCGCCTTAGAACAGTTTGAGGGCATAGGTAGACGTTTTCAACATTATGGTGAATTTGAAAATGAGCGTGGCAAAGTCATGTTGGTTGATGATTATGGTCATCATCCTTCTGAAGTGGCGGTAACAATTCAAGCTGCCCGCGCCGGGTGGCCTGACAAACGTTTGGTCATGGTTTATCAACCTCATCGTTACACGCGTACTCGGGATCTCTATGAAGATTTCGTGAAAGTATTATCTGAAGTTGATCAACTTATTTTGTTAGATGTATACAGTGCAGGAGAGGCGCCGATTGTTGGTGCTGATAGCAAAAGTCTATGCCGCAGTTTAAGACAGCGCGGAATTGAGCCAATTCATGTCGCTGATCATAGTGAGCTGTCTTTGGTACTTGCAGAAACTATGCAAGATAACGACCTTGTTATTACTCAAGGGGCGGGCAACATAGGTCAAATCGTTAAACAATTGGCTGCCAGTAACATGTCGCTAGCAGCATTACAGCAAGGTGACGCATGAATCAGTTTGGTAAAGTAGCAGTTTTATTAGGCGGTAGTTCTGCTGAGCGTGAAGTTTCTCTTAAATCTGGTGCAGCTGTCTTAAATGCTTTGCAAAGTGCTGGTGTAGACGCGATTGCGTTCGATCCGGCTCAAAGAAATCTATGGGAATTAAAAGGTTTAGCAATTGAACGTGTTTTTATCGCGTTGCATGGTCGTGGTGGTGAAGATGGCACAATACAAGGTGCCCTTGAGTATATGGGGATACCTTATACCGGTAGCGGCGTACTAGGCAGTGCATTGGCGATGGATAAAGTGCGCTGTAAGCACCTTTTTCAATCGGCAAAACTGAGCACCGCACCTTACACCGTGGTAGATGCCAACCTAGGCTTTAATGCCCAAGCCATTATTAGCGAATTTGGTAAAGTGATGGTGAAACCTTCTCATGAAGGTTCAAGCATTGGTATGGCGCAGGCAAGCACAGCTCAAGAGCTCACTGATGCGTTAAATAATGCATTCAAATTTGATGAACATGTATTAGTTGAACAGTGGATCACGGGCCGCGAATTTACGGTGGCAATGCTCGCAGACGAAGCGTTGCCAGTAATTGAAATGAGAACGCCTCGAGGGTTTTATGACTACGAGGCAAAGTATCAAGTAAATAGCACTCAGTACTTCTGCCCTGCTGATATATCTCAAGCGTATACGTCGCAACTACAGGTAATGGCGAAACATGCTTTTGATTTAGTTGGGGCTAAAGGTTGGGGACGCGTGGATGCAATGCAAGACGAAAATGGTCAGTTTTATTTACTTGAAGTCAACACAGTTCCTGGGATGACAGAGAAATCTTTAGTCCCAATGGCTGCGAAGGCGCAAGGCATAAGTTTTGAACAATTAGTTGTTCGTATTTTGGAGCAAACCCTTTAAGATGCGTGCACTTTTCGAAAAAGCCCAAAAACTAAACCAACGCCTTAATTGGTCGTTGATTTTAGGTGCGAGCTTTTTCGTGTTTGTTATGGTCAGCGTCGTGCGTGGAACCTACTGGGTTAGTGATTGGCTGGTTGAGCATAAAGACGCGCAAATCAAGCAGTTAACTGTACTTGGTAAGCCATATTATACAAAAGAAACGGATATTATAGCGGCGATAAAAGAAGTAGACTTAAGTAGCTACTTTGAGTTGGATGTTAAGTCGGTGCATAGCAAAGTGCAGGCATTACCTTGGGTCGCGCATGTCTCTGTACGTAAGCAATGGCCTGATCAGCTGCAGGTATATGTGGTTGAACATAAACCCGTTGCAATTTGGAATAGTGATTTATTGCTAAACCAGCAGGGAGATGTTTTTCAAGCTCAAAGTGAGTTACTCAGTGCTGAGCTTCCGCAGCTATACGGCCCTGAGGGCAGTGAGCAAGAAGCGTGGCAAACATTTTTGCAGTTTAAAGACATGCTCAAAGTGAATGACTTTAAGCTTGTGAGTTTAGCGCTCTCAGAGCGTTTTGCTTGGCAACTATGGCTAGATAGTGGCATTCGCCTAAATCTAGGGCGAGAGAAAATAGCTAAGCGAGTACAAAGATTTATTGATGTTTATCCAAAAATGCAGGCACCAGATGGGGCTGCGATTGATGTGATAGACCTACGTTATGATACGGGACTGGCAATTAGCTGGAAATATCCGCAAGTACAAGAACAACAAAGTAAGAGTGAAGCATGACCAAGTCAGCAGAAAGAAACCTGGTAATCGGGTTGGATGTAGGGACTTCAAAAGTGGTTGCAACCGTAGGAGAAATCACCGCGGACAATCAACTTAGTATTGTGGGCGTGGGAAACCAAGTGTCTCATGGTATGGATAAAGGTGGCGTTAATGACCTTAACCTTGTCTCTGAATCTATTCGTCGTGCGATCGATGAAGCTGAGCTGATGGCAGATTGTCGGATCAGCTCAGTTTACTTAGGTATTTCAGGCAAACATATTCAGTGTCAGAACGAAAGTGGTGTCGTTGCAATTAACAATGCAGAAGTGAGTGACGATGATATTGCGAATGTCATCCATATTGCGCGTTCAGTACCTATTTCAGCAGAGCGTAAAATGCTTCATTCGTTGCCACAAGAATATAGCATCGATATGCAAGAGGGGATCAAAAACCCTTTAGGTATGAGCGGCGTTCGTATGGAAGCAAAAGCGCATATCATCACATGCTCAAATGATATGGCTAAAAACCTAGAGAAATGTGTTGAACGATGTGGCTTACAAGTAGACCAATTAACTTTTAGCGCGTTGGCTTCTTGTTATTCTGTGCTCACAGATGATGAGAAAGAACTAGGGGTAGCTGTTGTAGATATTGGTGGTGGGACCATGGATATCGCAATTTATCTAAATGGTGCCGTGCGTCATTCTGCGGTGATCCCAGTTGCAGGCAATCAAGTGACGGGAGATATTGCAAAAATATTCCGCACCCCTATTTCTCATGCAGAATCGTTAAAAGTGCAATATGCGTGCGCAAGTAGTCAAATGGCCAGCAGTGAAGACACCATAGAAGTACCAAGTGTAGGTGGACGACCAGCACGTTTGATGTCGAGACATACTTTGTCTGAGGTGGTTGAGCCACGTTATAGAGAATTATTAGAGTTGGCGCTTGAAGAAATTCGCCGCTCAGGCTTTGAAGATCAAATCGCAGCTGGTTTGGTGATTACCGGTGGTAGCGCTAAAATGGCTGGCGCTTTAGAGGTCGCAGAAGATATTTGTCAAATGCCAGTGAGAATAGGTAAGCCTATTGGCATAACTGGTTTAACTGATTATGTTGACGATCCTGCATATGCAACTGCTGTAGGTTTGTTACAATATGGCCGAACACTGCAATCGATGAATGCACAAAAGTCGAAAGCAGAGTCGGAAGGAAGCTGGTGGAGCCGCATTGCAAAATGGTTCCAAGGCGAGTTTTAAGCTCAAGTCGGAGAGTGAAAGATGTTTGATATTATGGAACAGCACAACGAAGAAGCTGTAATTAAAGTCATCGGTGTTGGTGGCGGTGGTGGTAATGCCGTTGAACACATGGTGAAACAAGAAATTGAAGGTGTGCGTTTTATTGCAGCTAATACAGATGCGCAGGCACTTCGTAAGTCTTCTGCAGATGTAACTGTGCAATTAGGCACGCAGATCACTTCAGGTCTTGGTGCAGGCGCAAACCCAGAAGTAGGGCGTAAGTCTGCAGAGGAAGATATCGAGGCCATTAGAACTGCCCTTGAAGGCGCTGATATGGTGTTTATTGCTGCAGGTATGGGGGGCGGTACTGGTACAGGTGCTGCGCCGGTTGTTGCACGTGTCGCTAAAGAACTTGGTATTCTAACTGTTGCAGTAGTTACCCGTCCATTTGATTTGGAGGGGAAAAAACGTATGGCTGCGGCTGATCAGGGGATTGGCGAATTGTCAGAAATTGTAGATTCACTTATTACAATTCCCAACAACAAATTACTTAAAGTATTGGGTAAAGGCACTACACTTCTAGATGCGTTTGCAAAAGCAAATGATGTGTTATTTGGCGCGGTACAAGGTATTGCAGAGCTAATTACGCGCTCAGGTTTGATCAATGTTGACTTTGCTGACGTAAGAACAGTGATGTCGGCGATGGGCACTGCCATGATGGGAACCGCCTCAGCATCGGGTCCGGATAGAGCTCAAGAAGCGGCGGAAGCAGCAATCTCTAGCCCGTTGTTAGAAGATGTGGATTTAACAGGTGCTAAGGGGATCTTGGTCAATATCACAGCTGGTATGGATATTACCATTGAAGAATTTGAGATTGTTGGTAACCATGTTAAAGCACTTGCATCCGAAAACGCGACGGTTGTCGTAGGTGCTGTTATTGACCCAGAAATGAGTGACGAGCTACGTGTAACTGTTGTAGCTACAGGTCTAGGCGGTGAGCGACGCCCTCAATTTGGCATTGTGGATAATGGTTTCAAGAAAGTGGTTGGTTCTGATGCTGGCACTGCAAGTCAAGAGAGTACGCAATCGGCAGGCATGTTTGTACCAAGTTTTACACAACCGCAAACAGAAGTAAGCCAAGAAACTGTTTCTAATACAAGCTCTGCATCTAGTAAATCGCAAGGTGCAAGTTCTGAGACAGCTAAAAAGAGCAGCAAAGAAGCGGATAAAGATAAAGATAATTACTTTGATATTCCAGCGTTTTTGCGCAAGCAATCAGATTAACATCTGGTTATAGATTAAACAATTGGCAGCAGGTCGTATCTGTGATACAATCCGCCGTCTATGTGTAATAAAAGTGGGCGAAGCTATGATTAGACAACGTACAATTGCCGAAGTTGTAAAAGCAACGGGTGTAGGGCTTCATAAGGGCGAAAAGGTCACGATCACTCTCCGACCTGCGAGCGAAAACACCGGGGTGGTGTTTCGTCGTGTGGATCTTGATCCAGTCGTCGATTTTGAAACTACGCCAGAAGCTGTTGGTGATACGCAATTGTGTACTTGTTTAACTAACAAAGATGGTATTCGTCTTTCGACCACTGAGCACTTAATTGCCGCTGTAGCTGCAATGGGGATTGATAACCTTATTGTTGAGCTTAATAGCGCAGAGGTGCCGATTATGGATGGGAGTGCATTACCATTCATTTATTTATTGCAAAAAGGCGGGATTAAAGAACAAAACGTTGCCAAGCGTTTCATCCGCATTAAAGAAAAAGTGCGCGTTGAAGACGGTGATAAGTGGGCAGAAATTACTCCGTATGATGGTTTTCATATCGATTTTGAAATTGCCTTCGATCACCCTGCGATTAATGATAGTCGCCAGCGCATTGCGTTGGATATTACAACACAGAGCTTTACAGAGCAGATCAGCCGTGCAAGAACTTTTGGCTTTATGAAAGACATTGAATACATGCATGCCAACAACTTAGCTTTAGGCGGTAGTATGGATAATGCAGTTGTATTAGATGATTATAAAGTGTTGAATCCAAATGGTCTGCGTTACGACGATGAGTTTGTTAAGCACAAGATCTTAGACTGTGTGGGTGACATGTTTATGGCGGGTCACAACATTCTAGGTAAGATCACTTGCTACAAATCTGGGCATGGCTTGAATAATGCTTTGCTTCGTAAAATTATGGCTACTGAGCCAGCGTGGGAATGGGCTACATTCGATGAGCCTGTGGCGATGCCTGCACCTGGACTTGAAGTCGTAACGGCCTGAGATAAAAGACAAAAAAAATGACGCATTAAGCGTCATTTTTTTTGGCTGATTTTTGTGCGTGTGATGCAAGTTTTAGCAGTTTTGCTTGTAAGCTGGGTGGCGCGTTGCTAGCCAGCTCTTTTAACTGAGCTGCAGTATGCTCGCTCATGATGCGACCGCTTTGTTCTTCGTTTTGAGAGGAGCGCCCATTAGGATTGTGACTAGGTGAGAGCCGCTGTTGTGCTTCAGGGTTTGTGGTTATTTTTACCAAAGAGCAGTCTATCATACCTGATTGGCGAAACTGAGAGAGTATATCCATTTTCAAGTAATTCAGCCGAGTTGCAAGCGTCGCAGAGGCGGCCTCAATGATTAAAATACCATCTCTGTAATTGGCGACACGAGACTTTTTACTCAAAATAGGCCCTATTGCCCGTTCTAAACAGGCTTGCAGTTCTGCCATCTTTTTTGATTTGTCTGAGTAATTGAGCAGCTTATCTGACCACTTACCCATCAGTTCATTGAGCTGTTTTGGATCGTAGCGGTTTCTTGCCATAAATAGTATACAACCTGATTGATGAAGCTATGTAAAGTATATCTTGCTCTGTTACACAACAGAAGTTTTATTAAAACTCTTGAATTTTGTGTATTCGTACCCATCTCTCTTTACAACCTCGATTACCGAAGTCTAATCGTTATTGACTTAGTTTTATGCTGATACTGTTGCAAGCTAAGCAATGAAATCGCACTTAAATGACACAAAAATAGGTTGATTTCACTTCAGTGGTTTGCACTGTCGCTGAGTCTGGTATGATAGGGCATAATTTTAAATTATAGGCAGTACAACAAATGTATGATCATTTGTTGCCAAAGCGAAGCAGTGCGACCTCACCTGCCAAAAATATGGATATGGAGTAGGTCAGCCATCACAAGAGTGAAACGGTTTTAACATGATAGCTAATTTATTTACCAAGATTTTTGGTAGTCGCAACGACCGCACTATTAAAAACATAAGAAAAACGGTCGCCTTAATCAATGCCCTTGAAGAGCAGTACAGCGCACTTTCAGACGAAGAATTAAAAGCCAAAACGGCCGAGTTTAGGCAACGTTTTGAACAAGGTACTAGTTTAGACGACCTTTTACCTGAAGCATTTGCTACCGTACGTGAAGCGTCCAAGCGTGTGTTTAATATGCGTCACTTTGATGTCCAGATGATTGGTGGTGTGGTGTTACACGAAGGCCGCATTTCTGAAATGCGTACGGGTGAAGGTAAAACATTAACGGCGACGCTTCCAGCCTACCTGAACGGTTTAACGGGTAAAGGCGTGCATGTTATTACGGTGAATGACTATCTAGCCAAACGTGATGCCGAGACTAACCGCCCATTGTTTGAATTTTTAGGTTTAACCGTTGGTTGTAACGTGCCAGGCATGATGCCTCAGCAGAAAAAAGCGGCGTATGCTGCGGATATCACGTACGGGACAAACAATGAGTTTGGCTTCGATTATCTGCGCGATAACATGGCATTTAGCATTGAAGAGCGTGTACAGCGTCCTCTTTACTACGCGGTAGTGGATGAAGTTGACTCTATTTTGATTGATGAGGCGCGTACGCCACTAATTATTTCAGGCCCAGCGGAAGACAGCTCAGAGCTGTACACGAAGGTAAATACCTTAGTGCCGTTGTTAGAGCTACAAGAAAAAGAAGATGAAGAAGGCGTTGAAGGAGACGGTGATTTCACGCTTGATGAAAAGTCAAAACAGGTGCATCTAACCGAACGTGGTCAGCTTAAAGTTGAAGAATTATTGATTGAGAATGGCTTAATCGACGAAGGCGATTCGCTATATTCTGCAGGTAATATCACATTGTTAAGCCACGTTTATGCAGCGTTGCGTGCTCATAAACTTTACCAAAAAGACGTTGACTACGTTGTAAAAGACAACGAAGTAATTATTGTTGATGAACATACTGGCCGTACTATGGAAGGACGTCGTTGGTCTGAGGGCTTGCACCAAGCTGTAGAGGCAAAAGAAGGTGTACGCATTCAAAACGAAAACCAAACATTGGCATCAATTACCTTCCAAAACTACTTCCGCTTATATGAGAAATTGGCGGGTATGACGGGTACAGCGGATACTGAAGCATTTGAATTCCAATCAATCTATGGTTTAGATACTGTTGTTATCCCAACTAATAAGCCTATGATCCGTGATGATCGTGCAGACCTAGTTTATCTCACCCAAGAAGAAAAATTTGAAGCGATCTTAGAAGATATTCGTGATTGCCAAAAACGCGGTCAACCGGTTCTTGTTGGTACTATTTCAATTGAAAGCTCTGAGTACCTTTCGCATTTCTTAACTAAAGAAAAAATTGAACATAACGTACTAAATGCAAAATTCCACGCTCAAGAAGCTGACATTGTTGCTGATGCGGGTCTGCCGGGTAAAGTAACGATTGCAACCAATATGGCTGGTCGTGGTACCGATATTGTGCTTGGTGGTAATTGGCAATCACAAGTCGCTAAGCTAGAGAATCCAACTGATGAGCAAATTGCTGAAATAAAAGCAAAATGGAAAAAAACGCATGATGAAGTAATTGCCGCAGGTGGTTTACATATTATCGGTACCGAGCGCCATGAATCTCGTCGTATCGATAATCAGCTACGTGGTCGTTCAGGTCGTCAGGGGGATGCGGGTTCAAGTCGCTTTTATCTATCGATGGATGATGCGTTAATGCGTATTTTCGCAGGTGAGCGCATGACGAACATGATGCGCAAGCTAGGTATGCAACGTGGTGAGGCAATTGAGCATCCATGGGTTAACCGTGCGATAGAAAATGCACAACGTAAAGTTGAAGCGCGTAACTTTGATATCCGTAAACAGCTACTTGAATACGATGATGTTGCAAACGATCAGCGTCGTGTTGTGTACGAACAACGCAACGAGCTACTTGAAGAAGGTGATATCTCAGAAACAATCACGGCTATTCGTAGTGACGTATTAAACAGTACGATTGATCAGTTTATTCCGCCGCAAAGCTTAGCAGAAATGTGGGATATTTCAGGACTTGAAGAGCGTATAAAAGCGGACTTCTTACTTGAATTACCAATAGCAAAGTGGCTTGAAGAAGACCAAAAACTCTATGAAGAAAAGCTTCGCGATCGCATTATCGAAGAAGTTGAATCTGCATATAAGCAAAAAGAGTTAATGGTTGGTCCTGATGTGTTGCGTCAGTTTGAAAAGGCTGTGATGTTGCAAAGTCTAGATCAACACTGGAAAGATCATTTAGCGGCCATGGACCACTTGCGTCAGGGCATTCACTTACGTGGCTATGCTCAGAAAAACCCGAAACAAGAATATAAGCGTGAATCTTTTGAATTATTCTCAGAAATGTTAGAGAACCTAAAAGTAGACGTTGTGGGTATTTTGAGTAAGGTGCAAGTGCGTGCAGAAGAAGACGTCGAAAAAGTTGAACAGCAACATCGTCGCAGTGAACAAGCTCCTAGAGAGTACCAGCATGCAGAAGCAGAACATGTTGGCGGCGAAGTGCCAGAAGGGGCTGCTGTTGCAATCAGAGCCGAGCAAAAAGTGGGGCGTAACGAGCCTTGCCCTTGCCAATCTGGCAAAAAGTTCAAGCAGTGTTGTGGTAAGTTAAAATAAGCGATACTCAACAGATAGAATTAGAAAGCGACCTCAAGGTCGCTTTTTTGTCGGGAGATTACGATGACAAAGAAACAAGTTCATGTTGCCGTGGGGGTAATAATGAAACAGGACAAAATTTTTGTTAGCAAGCGCGGTGATAATCAGCATCAGGGCGGGTTATGGGAATTTCCTGGAGGGAAAGTTGAGCTTGGGGAAAGTGTAACGGATGCTTTGAAAAGAGAGCTGCAAGAAGAGGTCAACATTGTAACCCATAAATCACAGCCTTTTATGCTGATAGAGCATGACTATGGAGATAAGCAAGTATGCCTTGATATTCACTTGGTGACAGAGTTTTCTGGAGACGCCAAGGGGTTAGAAGGGCAGTTGTGTCAGTGGGTACAGGTCGATAAATTACATGAACTGGATTTTCCAGCAGCCAATCAAGAGATCGTGACTAAGCTACAAACCGAATTTTAACGCTGCAAGACATGATTTGTTACTGTTCCCTTTCTTTTTACTCAATTCCGAGTTTGTTTTAGGGAAGTAGGACGTTTAATATGGCTAAGTAGCTTTGATAGGACATATCATAATGAATAGAAAAATAACTTTAACTGCAGCCAGTATTGCACTGACTTTAGGTTTGCTAGGATGTAGCGAGCCGGCAAATAATACCAGCAAAACGTCTCACGAATCAGTACAAACGGCATTGGCATCGGGTATTAATTTAAACAATATCGATCGCAGCGTAAAAGCTCAAGATGACTTTTATTACCATGTAAATGGTAAATGGCTTGAGAAAACTCAAATACCTGCTGATAAGTCAAATTATGGCTCATTTACTCAATTGTATGATGAGTCGCAAAAAGCGTTAAAAACAGTATTAGAAAATGCGAAAACTAATGCTCAGGCTAAACCCGGTAGTGACGAGCATAAACTGGGCGCATTTTATGCCAGTTATATGGATGAGACTGCTCGTGAGGAGCTAGGGTTATCACCCCTTAAAACTTATTTATCAGATATCAATCGTATCAAAGATAAAAAGGATCTCCCTGCGCTAATGGCTAACATACTAACTAAAGGTGGGGACAACCCATTTGCTTGGTATGTAAACAACGATGCTAAAAACTCAAGTGAACAAGCCCTTTATCTTTATCAGTCTGGCCTCGGCCTTCCTGACTTAGATTACTACTTAGAAGATACCGAAAAGTATGAAGCGCTAAGAAAGCAATATGTTGAGTACGTTACTGAAGTATTTAGTCGCTTAGACATCGAAGATGCGAAACAGAGTGCTATTAACATCTTTGAACTTGAAAAAGCAATGTCGAAAGTTATGTGGACTCGCGTGCAAAGTCGAGATGCGACTAAAACATATAATAAAATGACACTGGCCGAAGCAAATCAGCTTATGCCTGACTTTGACTTGTCGGCCTATTTCCAAGCGCTGGGGATGGATTTGCAAGAGCTGGTTGTTAATCAGCCATCTTATTTAGAAAAGCTATCAAGTATTTTTGCACAAACGCCACTTGAAACTTGGCAGCAATATCTGACATTCCACTTTGTAAACAACCATGCGGAGTTATTAAACAAAGACATGGTGGAATTGAAGTTTAATTTCTATGGCAAGAAATTACGCGGTGTTGAAGAGCAAGCGCCAACTTGGAAAAAGGCGGTGGATGCAAGCAATGAAGTGCTTGGTGAACTGCTAGGTAAGATCTATGTTAAGCAATACTTCCCACCTGAAGCGAAAGCCAAAATGGAAAAGCTGGTTGCAAACTTAATCAAAGGGTTTGAGCATGCAATTGATGATTTAGAATGGATGAGTGCTGAGACTAAAGTTGCAGCCAAAGATAAACTAAGTAAGTTCACTCCTAAGATAGGTTACCCTGACAAGTGGAAAGATTACTCAGCACTTGAAATCAATCGAGATGACCTATTGGGCAACTACGTACGATACAACCAGTGGGCCTATCAAGACATGATTGATAAACTTGGTAAGCCTGTTGATCGTTCTGAGTGGTTTATGACACCACAAACTGTTAATGCTTACTATAACCCTGTGAATAATGAAATTGTTTTTCCAGCAGCAATTTTACAGCCGCCATTTTTTAATTTAGCGGCCGACGATGCCGTAAATTATGGTGCGATAGGTGCAGTCATAGGACATGAGCTTGGACATGGTTTTGATGATCAAGGTGCCAAATACGATGGTGAAGGTAATTTACGTAATTGGTGGAGCGAGTCTGACTTAGGGCAGTTTGAAATGCGCGGTAAGAAGTTAGTTGAACAGTTTAATCAATTTAAACCTTTTGAAGATGCCAACGTAAATGGAGAGCTTACACTTGGTGAAAACATCGGTGACTTAGGCGGTCTAACCGTTGCGTACAAGGCTTATCAACTTTCATTGGGTGAAGGAAAAGCGCCAGTTATTGATGGTTATACTGGTGAACAGCGATTCTTTATGGGCTGGGCACAAATTTGGCGTAGAAAATATCGTGACGAAGAGCTTCGCAATCGCTTAGTGACAGATCCACACTCACCTAGCCATTATCGTGTTATTGGTGTTCTACCAAACATGCCTGAGTTCTATAAGGCATTTGACGTTAAAGAGGGTGATAAGATGTATTTGGCACCTGAGCAACGTGTCAAAATTTGGTAGCGTGAAATTTTTAATATTGAGTAGCCCGCAATTAGCGGGCTTTTTTATGCTTAGCGTAGTTTCATTGCAGCAAAATGAAAAAATAATGATAGCGCTGTCATTTTTGTTTCTATATGATGAAAGAGCATAACTAAGCTATTTATTAATCAAATCGCACTTAAAATAACGACACTAAGCGAAGATATTACCGCTTTATAAAGGAGCCTAGGATGAACTTTAAACACACTTTACTCGCCAGTGCGATACTGGCAATGCCTTTAATTGCTAATGCCGCGCTGACACAAAATGAGCTGCAGCGCTTTACCAAAGGCACTGAGTTGATGTTTGCTGTTGAAGACAACTATAGTAAAGGCAAAGGTAGTTTGCTTGCGTCTATTAACTTAAAAAATGACTCTGATATTGCATTGCCAAAAGGCAAAAGTGACTGGCAGCTCTATATACACTCAATTAGAAAAATTCAGACTGAAAAAGTTGCTGGATTGAAAATAGAGCATATTAATGGTGATTTGAACCGTTTTGTACCCACCGAAGATTTTGCGGGCTTAGCTCCTGGAGAAAGCTTAAAAATAGAATTTGAAGCCAGTGCTTGGATAGCCGCATACAGTGACTTTATGCCCAGAGCATTTATGGTTGCAAACGGTCACAAGCCAGCTATTTTTGCCAATACCGATACTGAAGACTTTACACAATTCGTAGCGCCTATTGAGCGTGAAAATCAGCTAAAACGTTATAACAAACCGATAGATCACACCAAAATTGCGAATGCAGCGCTGCGTTATGAAAGAAATGCAACATCACAGGCGGTGGATAAACAAGACGCACTAAAACGTATTATCCCCAAACCAAGCAGTGTTGATTTTAATCGCGGTACTACCCAGCTGAACGAACAGTGGCAAATTCGTTATGCAGGACGCCTTAAATCAGAAGTAGAAGTATTTGTAAAAGATTTAGCTGATTTTGGTCTTCAACTCGACGCCCAACCAGATCATATCAAAGTGGGTAAACAACCAACCATTACGTTCAAAGTGGATGACACTATCGCTGGCGGTAAAGCCCAGAGCTACCGTCTAGAGATTGATGAAGAGCACATCATCATAGTCGGTTCTGATAATGCGGGGGTATTTTATGGTATGCAAAGTCTACTTGCGCTGTTTGCTCCGGAATCGCAAAGCAAGATTGAACTTCCGAATCTAGAAATTGAGGATAGCCCCAGATTTGCTTGGCGTGGCATGCACTATGACAACGGCCGCAATTACCATGGTAAAGATGCTATGTTTAAATTAGTGGAACAAATGGGCCGCTATAAAATGAACGTATTACACTGGCATTTTTCTGAGGATGAAGGCTGGCGCTTAGAAATACCTGGCTTACCAGAGCTTAGTGAAATTGGCGGTTATCGATGCTTTGATTTAAGTGAGCAAAGTTGTTTGCTTACACAGCTTGGAACTGGGCCATTCAAATCTGGTTCTGGGAATGGCTATCTATCAAGAAAAGATTTTATTGAACTGCTTAAGTTTGCAACCGCTCGACATATTAAAATCATTCCTGAAATAGAAGGGCCGGGGCACGCACGAGCATCAATTAAAGCTATGGAAGCCAGATATAATACGCTTCTAGAGCAAGGTGATAAAAAGGCTGCAAGTGCTTACTTACTCAGTGAGCCAGGAGACACATCGAAGTACCTAACTGTTCAAAATTATACAGATAACTCAATCAACGTATGTTTAGACTCCACTTACGCATTTATCGATAAAGTGACCTATGAGTTACAAAGTATGTATCGTGAAGCTGGAACCAGACTAACCAATTTACACTTTGGCGGTGATGAAGTCGGCAGTGGCTCGTGGACAGACTCAAAAGCATGCAAAGCCTTATTTGCCGAACCTAACAATGGCGTTGCTGGTGTTGCTGATTTAAAACCTTACTTTACTCAACGTGTGGCGAGTCTTTTAAATCAGCGTGGGATCACCCCAGGGGCTTGGGAAGATGGCTTAATGTATGACAAAGTGAACCCTTTCAATCGGGCTTCATTTCCAAATAAAAATGTGACTGCAAATGTGTGGGATAACATTTGGGAATGGGGAGTGGCAGATAGAGCGTACCGCCTAGCCAACGACGGCTATCAGGTGATTCTTTCACATGGCACACACTTATATTTTGATCACCCCTACGAAGCGCATCCTGAAGAGCGAGGTTATTACTGGGCAACACGTTACATCGATACTAAAAAAGCTTTTGGCTATATGCCTGACGATGTATACGCAAATGCTGATTTTACCAGCAACCGTGAGCCTATCGTCAATTTAGAAGCATTGGTTGGCCGCGAACTGCCAAAATTAGAGAAACCTGAAAATATTCTTGGTATGCAAGGGCAAGTTTGGAGTGAGACTATTCGCACTGAAGAGCAAGTTTTGAGTATGATCTTTCCACGTATCCTGAGCGTTGCTGAACGCGCTTGGCATAAGGCTTCTTGGGAAGCGTCAGGATTAAGTAGCAAAGATTTTACTAACGACTGGCTGAAGTTTGCCACAGCGTTGTCCGTGAAGGAACTGGCAAAATTAGAGAAACGCGGAGTAAAAGCGAATCTGCCAGTACCCGGTGGTGTGATTAAAGATGGGAAATTACATGCCAATAGCGCATTTCCATTTTTAACCATAGAGTATTCGTTCGATGGAGGGCAGTCTTGGCAAGCCTATTCTGATCCTGTCAAAGTAGATGACGTTCAGAGCATATTACTGAGGACTCGCCATGGCAGCAGTAATATGAGCCGCACTACAGAGCTATCTTTGTAAAGCGCCATTAAGAATAAGTAATACGGAACTAGAATTGGAAGTTTGTCTTAATTTTAGTTACATTCGTGTTTAAAAACTGACTAGTCAAAGATGAAATTTTAACGTAAAGTTAAATGTCAGCGCTGTCATTTTTTGTTTTGTTACATTGGGTGTTGTTAGTTTCAGCATCATAATAAAACACTGTAAATGCATGGCTATTAAAATAATGATATTAACTAGCAACAAGAAGAAACTTATGGAAGCAATCGTGGATATTGAAAGTAAAGACCAGCAGAGTATCTGGTTGCCTATGGTATTAGCCGGTTCAATGTTTTTTATTTTGGGCTGTATCACTTGGTTAAATGGTGCAATAACGCCGTTTTTGCAACAAATGCTTGAGTTAACACCTTTACAGGCCTCTTTTATCATCTCATCGTTTTATATCGCGGTGACTGTTGCTGGTATTCCATCGGCCATGCTCATCAAACGTGTTGGCTATAAAAATGGTATGGCAATTGGCTGTGTGATCATGGCAGGTTCTGCTCTGTTGTACATTCCAGCTGCAAAAATGCAAATGATAGAGATCTTTCTATTTGCTCAGCTGATGATTGGTGTTGGGCAAACTGTATTGCAAACAGCTGTGAACCCGTATGTTGTTAAAATGGGGTCTGAAAAATCAGCTGCGGTTCGCGTTTGTATCATGGGTTTATTGAACAAATCAGCAGGTGTTATTGTTCCTATCATTTTCGCCGCAGTTGTGGTGAGTGGTCTAGTTGAAGGTGGCGCTAAACTGACTCAAGAGCAAAAAGATATAATGGCAAATAGCTTAATTACACCTTACATCGCAATAGCAGGGTTAATTTTTGCTTTTGCGCTATTTGCTAAGTTTTCTCCACTACCGGACTTAGTATTTAACGAAGAAAGCAAAACCAGCAAAGGGGAGCTAAAAGAAACGCTATCGCACCCTCACTTAGTACTAGGTGTTATAGGTATTGCTTTATATGTTGCTGTAGAAGTTATTGCGGCTGATACGATAGGGTCGTATGCGTTGCAATTAGGGATTGCTGATTATTCAGTAATGACATCATATACAATGGGGTGTATGCTTATTGGCTATGCAATAGGTATAGCGCTTATCCCTCGTTTCATGTCACAACAAAGTGCCTTGATGATGTCAGGTATTGCAGGTATTGTAACTGCATTGGCTGTTGTACTTGGTAGCAACGATTCATTCGTGCTCTCAAATATGTTACTTGTCCCATTTGGTGGACCTCAGTTACCAGATCCGTTATTGTGCATCGCGCTATTAGGATTTGCTAATGCGATGGTATGGCCTGCAATTTGGCCGCTGGCCTTGGATGGTCTAGGACGTTTAACTGGGACTGCATCAGGCTTACTGATAATGGGTATTGCCGGCGGCGCTTTAGGACCATTATTAATAGGTATTGGCAATGCAGCTGGTTTAGGGGCGCAAGGCGCATATAGTTTAATGATCCCCAGCTACTTATTTATTCTCTTTTACGCAGTTAAAGGGCACAAAATGAGAAGCTGGAAGTAAAGAATTTCTATCTATACGTAGAAATAATCCCGTGTGTAATGCCACCGAAAGGTGGCATTTTTTTGTCTTGAATTTGCCAAAACTTACTGTGAAGCGGTCAATACTAAAATACCTAAGTGGTCTATTTTGAGGTAAGAGAACCTTGTTGGTAGCACAGCTATCCGACATGTGTAATTAAGGTGAAAATTTGTTATTGAGTTGTCTACAATGAAAAATTTAAAGACACTAACAATGATTTAAGATAACTTTTTGATTGAGATGAAATAAATCTGTAGAAAAAGATATATATCTTTTTTAATTGAACCTAAGTCCAAAAAGGAAGAAATGGGGCGACTGATGGGACTTGAACCCACGACAACCGGAATCACAATCCAGGGCTCTACCAACTGAGCTACAGCCGCCGCAATAACAACACCTCTTTGGTGTGTGGCGCGCATAATACATAAATATCTTGTACTTGCAAAGAGAAATTTCTACTTTTAGTGAAAAAAATTAGAAATAAAAAATCCTTACATAAAGGTAATATTCATATAATCTATGTATGATCCGCTCAAAATCAAAAATCGTGCCTAGGAGGCCTTATGGATACAGCTATACAATGGCTAAATGATAACTCAGATTTGTTACTTCATTTCTCGATACAGGCTGTCATAGCCTTATTGATCCTTTTTATAGGTTTAAAAGTCGCAAAAATGTGCGACAAACTGACAATAAAAGCTTTTGATAAACGAAAAATAGACAAAGCTGTGGCAGGCTTTATCGCTAATATCGTGTATGCGGCTGTATTTGCAGCAACGGTGTTGATGGCGCTGTCTCAAGTTGGCGTAGAAACGACCTCCTTTATCGCCATTCTAGGTGCGGCAGGTTTAGCAATCGGCTTGGCATTACAAGGCTCGTTGTCAAACTTTGCATCAGGGGTGTTGATCATCATCTTACGTCCGTTTAAAGCTGGAGACTATATTGAAGCCGGTGGTAAAGCGGGAAGTGTGCAAAAAATTGAGATTTTCTCGACTGAATTAAAAACACCCGACAATAAAGTCATTATTATGCCGAACTCATCGATTATGTCGGGCGCAATCGTTAACTTTTCTAGAGAAAAGACCCGCCGCATCGATTTGGTAATTGGTGTGGGCTACGATGCTGATTTAAAGCAAGCGAAGCAAGTTTTAAAATCTGTTTTGGATAAAGAAGAACGTATTCTAAAAGAACCAGCCTATAATGTGGCGGTACTAGAGTTAGCTGATTCAAGCGTTAACTTTGTTGTTCGCCCTTGGGTTAATACCTCTGATTATTGGCCTGTGTATTTTGAACTGGTCGAAAATATAAAGATTTCCTTAGATGAAGCTGGCATTACCATTCCATTCCCGCAAATGGATGTTCATCTTCATAAAGATTAATTATTGAAAGGTTATTGAGAAATGAAATTAAAACTTTTATCTCTGTGTGTTTTTGCTGCCACTGCAAATTGCGCCTATGCAACAACTGCAGATGTAAAGAAAACTTGGGATGTGAGTAGCGAAGTAGGTGCTATCATCACAAGTGGTAACACTAAAACCACAACGCTCAAAGGTGGTATTAAAGCCAAGCATAACCTAGAGAATTGGCACAACGAGTACAAGCTTAGCGGTATTTACAAAGAAGATGAGATAGAAAACGATGCAGGTGAGCGAGTTACCGAACGTACAAACGAAAAGTACTCGCTATCAACGCAAGGAAACTACAAGTTAAGAGAAGATCATAGCCATTTGTTTATTTATGGCTCATATGTATCAGATTACTTTGGTGCATATAGAAACGAAGCTGTGGTATCTGTGGGTTACGGTTTAAGATTATTAAGCCGCGATGATATGTACTTAAATGCAGAAGTTGGTCCGGGTATTAAACGTTTTGAACACCACAACAACAGCTCCGCGTTAGATGATAATGGCAACTCTCTAGCGGGTCAGTCAGAAAATGAAGTGATAGGTGTTGGTAAGTTGGATTTTAATTGGCAGCTATCAGAAAATGCACGCTTTACTCAGTTGGTTGCTGTTGAATATGGTGATAGCAATACTAAAACGACTGCTGAATCTGCATTAATGACCAAGATAAATGGCTCATTACAAATGAAAGTCGCTTATAACGTTATTCATAACTCAGATGTTGCTACTGAAAAAGATAATACAGACACTGAAACATCACTAACCTTAGTATACAGTTTCTAATCTGTTAACACTTTTAAACATAAATGGGGCCTAAGGTCCCATTTTTTTTAGATGAGAAATACTGTATCATTCGTCGGTCAAATCGCGCATTCATTTAAGGGTATATTCGTGAAGTTAAGTAAATTAACTGTCTTTTTTGTTCTGTTTTCACTTTTTGTGTTCAATGTTGTGAGCGTGCAAGCTGCATCGCCAAGTCCTAAGCAAATGGAGCAATTTAAAAAGCTACCGAAAGCTCAGCAAGAAGCGCTAGCCAAAAAATATGGTTTTGACATGAAAAACCTAGGCAAAGAAGGTAAAAACGACAAAGAAAACGGCGCTGAAAATGACGACTTTCCGACAACGATAGAAGAGCGTGCTAAGAAACAACTCGAAGAAGAAGAGTTTGAAGATAGATATAAACCTAAGAAGCTTGAACTAAAGCCGTTTGGCTATGAGCTATTTGCAGGCGAACCGACAACATTTATTCCAACAGAAATCGCAGCGATCCCTGATACGTATTTGGTGGGTATTGGTGACAATATCAAAGTTAATTTATACGGTAAAACAAGCGAAGAGTACGAAGTTCAAATAGATAGTGAAGGCCGTTTAGCTATTCCAAACTTGGCCCCTGTGCATGTTGTAGGACTATCTTTTAAAGAGCTGAAGGTTCTGGTAAAGAAGAAGATTGAAGATGAAATGATAGGGGTTAGTGCCTTTGTCAGTATGGGTGAGCTCAATGCAATGCGCGTAATGGTTGTTGGAGAAGCCTATAAACCCGGCAGCTATACTGTGTCACCACTTGCAAGTGTTACACACGCATTATTTGCCGCAGGTGGAGTGAGCGAACTAGGTTCACTGCGTAGTATTCAAGTTAAGCGTGGTGGAAAATTGGTAACAACATTTGATCTATATGACTTACTGCTTGAAGGAAATAGTGCCAATGATGTGGTACTAAAGCCAGGTGATGTTGTATTTGTTCCTCCTGCAACTAAAAAAATTACAATAAAAGGTGAAGTTAATAGACAAGCTATTTTTGAGCTAAAAGAGCAAGATGATCTAGACATCGTGCTCGCAATGGCTGGTGGTTTAAAGGCCAATGCGAACAAATCGAGAGTTGCAGTATCTCGATATAATGGCGATGGAAAACGCATTACTCTAAATTACGACTTTACTCACAAGGGCAGTTATAAACCAAAAGATGGCGATGAAATTACTGTTAATGCTGCATCAACACGCTTACAAAATACAGTTACGGTTGTCGGTGCTGCAACCAATCCTGGGCATTATCAATGGCGTAACGGTAAAACGCTTCGTGAGCTTTTCGCCAGCCCGCGTGAAGATTTATTGCCAATAGCGGATTTCAATTATGGCTTGATTGTTCGTGAACTTAATCTAGATGGAGATATAGAAGTACTGCAATTCTCACTTCAAGAAGTATTACTTGATAAGGAAGTTAATGTAGAACTGAAGTCGAATGACACTGTTGTTATTTTTAGCCGTTATGAGCTCAAAGAAAATGAAGAACAAATGCTCTCTAACCTAGCCTACAGTCAAGAGCAACTTGCATTGCGCGAGAACGTAAAACTGTGGGAACAATACGAGAAAGAAGAATATTTAAAATACATTGGTGTGAAGAACGAAGAGTTTAACTTTGAGGAAGAAGAAGAGTTAATTAGCAGTATAGCTGCGCTTTTTGAGCAGCCCGATAAGATAGAAGATGAAGATTATGCGGTCTTTAGTCGTCAAAATTTATTAATGCCTATCATTGCCAAGCTCAAACAACAGGCTAGTGCATCAGCACCAGCTCAACTTTTTGCTGTTAATGGTGAGGTTAAATACCCAAACATTTATCCGCTACCTAAAGAGCCTAGTTTTAAAAAGGCCGTGAATGCAGGTGGGGGATTCTTAGAGTCTGCTTATCTCGATAAAGCTGAATTAACAAGAATTTATTATTCTGCGGATAAGCGTGTCGAGCATATTGAATTTAACGCCAATGAGGCGCTGAGAAGCTCGAAACTAAAGATTATGAATAATGATGCCGTGATGATTTTTCCGAAACCGCATTGGCAAGAACGCTTGGAAATTAAAGTCGTTGGCGAAGTTCAATTTCCAGGAACGTACACATTTAGTCGTGGAGAAACACTAGAAAGTGTTTTAAAGCGAGCTGGTGGCTTTAGTGAGTTTGCACACAAAGAAGCTGCTATATTTACTCGCGAGTCCATTAAGCGCAAAGAAACGTCGCAATTACAGCGTTTAACGCAGAGTTTGCGTAGAGATATTGTTACCAACACGTTCCAAAAAGATTCAACCAATAATATGCCATACGAAGATATGGATAACATCATCAAGGATCTATCTCAAGTCAAAGCGTTGGGACGTTTGGTTATCAACCTAGGTGAAAAGTCGACTCAGGATTTAAAGCTTGAAAATGGTGATGCGCTCTATATTCCAGCCAAACAAAATGCTGTTAATGTGATCGGAGAAGTGCATTTTGCTTCAACTCATTTATATGATCCAAATAAAGATGTGAGTGAATACATCAGTGCCAGTGGAGGCTTAAAACAAAAAGCTGATGCTAATCGCATCTATATCATCAAAGCCAATGGTTCGGTGATGATACCAGGTAGTTTAGGATCATGGTTTGCGGTTAATAACCAAGCCAGTCAGCTCTCACCAGGGGATACAATTGTTGTTCCGTTGGATACCGAATATGTAAATAGCTTAGAACTGTGGACATCTGCGACACAGATTATCTATCAACTTGGCTTGGCTGCAGCTTCTATTTCAAGACTAGATTAGGGTAATTAGGGGTAAATTGATTTGGAAATTAACGAAGCAATGGTTATTAAGCGTCATGAAGTTGATTTAACAGAAATTTTGTCTGCATTATGGCGCGCAAAGCTGTTAATTGTTTTTATCTCTCTAGTGTTTTCAGTCGCGGGCGTTTTTTATGCTTTGTCGCTACCGAATGTTTACAGAGCAACTGCAATATTGGCACCCGTTGAAAACGAACAAGGGGGCATGTTGTCTGGGTTAAAGTCTGAGTTCGGTGGTCTAGCTGCAATGGCCGGGGTTAATCTTGGAGGTGGAAAGAGTAATAAAGCCGGACTCGCTCTACAGATTTTGCAAAGTCGCGCATTCTTAAATGCCTTTGTTGAAAAGTACAATTTAAAAGCTAAGTTGTTAGCTGCGCAAAGCTGGGATTTGCCAAGTAACTCAATTGTTTACAAAGAAAAATTGTATGATGAAAAAACAGGTAGCTGGCGTAGAGAGGTTAAACCTCCAATGCAAGTGGAGCCTAATCCCCAAGAAGTTTTTGAGCATGTAATGAAAAAGAATATCTCGGTTGTAGAAGAGTCTGATAAAGGCATTGTGAAGCTTTCCGCTTCTCATTATTCGCCCGAATTAGCGAAATTTCTAGTCGATCACTTAGTACTCGAAATAAATCAATACATGAAGCAAAATGATATTGCTGAAGCTGAAGCAAAAATCGCTTATTTACAGAGTACGTTACAGGAAACGGTTGTTGCCGATATGCAACGTATATTTTATCAGCTTATTGAACAGCAAGAACAAACTAAAATGTTAGCAAAAACCCAAGCACAATATGTATTTAAAGTGATCGACCCAGCGATAGAGCCACAAAAGAAGGATGCTCCTAAACGAGCGTTGATTTGTATAGGATTTAGTTTCTTTGGGTTTATCTTGGTTGTGGCTGTGGTTTTGTTCAGACACTTTGTTACGAACAAGGCCAAATAAGCTGACAAAGATAAGTGTTATAAAGTGTTATCGACAATTTTGTTTATAGGTTAAACGCGCTATAATCTCGCGTTGGAATTAGTTATTCACTGAGGATATGTGGATCTGTATGGTCATTTTTTTTGCTTTTTTTGCATCCTATTGCACTATTTTTATGGTTAAACCGTTGGCTGAAAAAGTCGGGTTGGTTGATGTGCCATGTAGTAGAAAGAAGCATGTAGGGGCGATCCCATTAATTGGTGGAGTCTCAATTTTTCTCGCTGTTCTTATCTCTATCTTAGTGTTTCTCCCGTTAGAGAAAAGACTAGTGGTTTACTTGGTCTGCGCAGCTGCAATAGTATTACTTGGTGTAGTTGATGATTATAAACAGCTTGGGGTAAAAATTCGCTTGTGTGTTCAAGCAGTAGTTGCATTACTTATGATGTGGGGCTCTGATGCTTATATCCACAATCTTGGTAATCTGTTTGGTTTTGGTGATATAGAACTCGGGCTGTGGGGGATACCCTTCACCGTTATTGCTGTTATTGCCGCAATTAACGCGTTTAATATGATTGATGGTATTGATGGTCTTGCTGGGGCTATGAGTATCACTACTTTCACTGCAATTTTATTCTTAATGGCTGTTAATGGTGGTGAGTTAAGTGTGCTCCCTCTAATTATTATTGCCACCATAGTTCCTTATCTTGCCTTTAATTTAGGGATAAAAGGGCATCGCAACAAAAAAATATTTATGGGTGATGCTGGCTCGATGTTCATAGGCTTGAGTGTAGTGTGGTTGTTGATGATTTCTACCCAGTCTCACACCAATAATGCCTTTAGTCCAGTTACCGCATTATGGATAATAGCGATCCCCTTAATGGACATGATGGCCATTATCATTAGGCGAGTTAAAAAAGGGCAGTCACCATTTATGGCTGATAGAGACCACTTACATCACGTTTTTATGCGTATAGGGTTTAGTCCAAGACGCGCACTGGCTAGTATCACATTCTTTGCTATATGCTTAGCTAATGTCGGTGTGGCTGGGCAATTGTTGAATGTTCCTGAATGGGGAATGTTATTAGTGTTCTTGTTGGTGTTTATTTGCTACTCTGCATGTATTCAGCATGCGTGGCGAGTGGCCAGGTTTTTGAGAAAATACGTGTTCGTTAAGAAATAAAAACGAAAAAAACTTTAGTTAATAGAAGTATAAATATGAACAAACAGAAACAAAATGGCTTTACCATGATGGAGCTATTGATAGTCATTGTTATCTTAGGTTTATTAATGTCTCTTGTTGCTCCTGATTTTTTTAAAAGGTTAAGTTCATCAGAAAGGAAAATCGCTGCAGCTCAAATGGCGGCCTTTGAAACGGCAATCGATACATACCGTTTAGATGTTGGTAGTTACCCTAGTTCTTTACAAGATTTGAGATCTAGCGATGTAGCTAGATGGGATGGTCCTTATCTGCCCAAGGATGTGCCAATGGACCCTTGGGGCAATGCATATGTGTATAAAGTACCCGGCGATAATGGTGCTCCCTATTTATTAAAATCTTTAGGTGCCGATGGCCAAGAAGGTGGCGTAGACGTTAACGCAGATATTATTCATCAGTAATATTATGGAACTTAATCAATTACTCGTTGAACGCTTCGAAATAAGCGTATTAGATATCGAAAAGGCTCTTTCATACCAACAAAAGTTTGGTGGTAGAATTGAACAAATTCTAATTAATATGGGGAGCCTGCCTGAAGATCAGCTAGTCGAGCTTTATTCTGTGTACCTCGAGCTTCCAGTCCTTACCGCTGAACAAATAGAGGCTTTTGATAGAGTTGATTCTAGCGCTTTCCCTGAGCTGGAAATATGTTTAGAGCACGGCTGGATCCCTTTATCTGCTGAAAGTAAAGTTTGGACATTCGTTGTATCAGATCCGTTAAATCCTGTCATGAATGAATGGCTATTTAGCCGAAATATTCAGCCTAATCTTATTTTGGCATCAACATCAGATATTAATTTACTGGCTTCAAAATTCGGCGCTGCGCAAGAAATTGACAATGAATTATACAGCGCTGAAGAAGAAAAACTAAAGGAACTAGCAACAGAAGCACCAGTTGTTAACTTGTTAAACTCTTTGATTAGCAAAGCGCTAAGACAGGGAGCTTCAGATATGCATTTGGAGCCCTATGGAGGCCGCTACCGGGCAAGGTTTAGAGTAGACGGCGTACTACATGAAGCCGACACCATACCAGCAAATAAGCAGCTCCCTATTGTTACGCGTTTAAAAATTCTTTCTGGTATGGATATTGCTGAGCGTAGACGTCCGCAAGACGGCAAAATAGAGATGAAAATTGCCAATCAAGAAGTTGATATTCGTGTTTCTGCTTTGCCTCTCAATGATGGTGAATCTATCGTAATGCGTTTTCTTAGAAAGGAAAGCGTTAGGTATGAAATGTCTGTGCTAGGGCTATCTCAAGATATTGAGCAACGCATTCGTGAGGATATCAAGAAAACGGCTGGCGTTGTATTATTGACCGGTCCAACAGGCTCAGGTAAAACAACCACTCTATATACTTTTTTGAATGCGTTGAATAACGACGATGTAAAGATTATTACATTAGAAGACCCGGTTGAGTATCAACTTGAAGGCATCAATCAAGTTCAAGTTAACAGTGAAATTGGTTTTGATTTTGCAGCTGGTTTGCGTTCAATTGTTCGTCAAGACCCAGATGTTATCATGTTAGGTGAAATACGAGATAAAGAAACGGCGCAAATCGCATTGCAATCTGCACTAACAGGTCACCTAGTATTTAGTACAGTTCATACTAATGATGCAGCCAGCGCTTACACTCGTTTACTAGATTTGGGTGTTGAAGAGTTTTTACTAAATGCGGCGCTTATTTCTGTTGTAGCACAGCGATTGGCACGTAAAGTATGTGATGGTTGCTCAGTTGCACACCCAGACAATGAACGACTAATTAAACAATATGAATTGGAGAGTATTGCAGCTAAATTTGGCTTAGCGTCTATCAACCTTCGCCATGGTACTGGTTGTGAGAAATGCGGCAATACAGGTTATAAAGGTCGTTTAGCTGTCACTGAATATTTGGCTTGTGACGACACTATCAAGAGCATACCTAAAGATGCTGATTTTATTCAAAAAGCCAAATCGCATAATGCAAGTAGAATGCGCAGAACTTTGTTTGAAGATGGACTTTATAAGGCTATTTTAGGACAGACAACAATTGAAGAAGTTGTTAGGGTTGCTGGTTAGTGGCTATGTTTGATTACAAAGCGTTTGACTCTATGGGAGGGAAATGCAATGGCCAAATAGAAGCTGATAGCGTCGTACTCGCCCAACAACTGTTGGAAAAACAAGGGCTATTGCCATACGAACTTACAGAACAGCGCTCAACAAAAGCAGGTTTTCGCTTATTTGAAGAACGTGTCAGTTTAGCTGATCTTGAATTTGTTACTTCTGAGTTAAGCTTGCTACTAGCAACGGGAATTCGTATAGACCGAGGTTTGGATATCATCCGTAAAACTAAGGCTAACCCCGCGTTAGCAAAGCTGCTTGCAGATCTCAGTCAAAGTTTAAAAAAAGGAAGTAGCTTATCGCAAGCGTGTAAGGCGCATCCAAAAGTGTTTGACGGACTTTATTGTAATCTTATTGAATTGGGTGAAGCATCAGGAGATTTAGCCAGTACATTTGCCGGATTATCGAAAGATTTGAAGTTCAAAAGAGACTTAAAAAAACGAATAGTTAGTGCAATCACCTACCCAATTGTGATCTTTTTTGTTTGTGTGTTAAGCATCTTTTTTATTTTTAACGTTATTATTCCGAAAATGGCTGATATGTTTGCAAATGTTGAGCAGTTGCCTTGGTATACACAAGTAATGTTGGGAGCGAGCGCTTGGTTTAATCAAAACCAGTCTATGCTACTAATTAGCTTAATAATAGCTGCCGCTGTTGGATACTATGCAAGCCGTCAAAGCAGAGTTGTTTCGTGGTGGGACCGTGCAGTTTTAAAATTGCCGATTGCAGGTACTGCAGTAAAAACGGTGGAACGTATCAGGTTTAACACTGGCCTAAGCTTAATGTTAAAAGCGGGAGTACCAATTGATAGAGCATTGGAACTTGCAACTGGCAACATTAGAAATGAACAAATGCGCGCTGAATTAGAAATAGCTAGAAAGAAAGTTAAAAGAGGTAATCAATTAACTCCCTCTCTAAAACAATCATCACTATATCCGCCATTTTATATTTCTTTGCTAGAAGTAGGTGAAGAGTCAGGAAAGCTTGAAACTGTATTTGATGAAGTGGCGAGCCGCTCAAGGCAAGACTTTGAAACTTGGACTGATAGGGTGACTTCATTATTAGAGCCACTCATGATCCTATTTATGGGGGTATTTGTTGGTGGCGTTGTTGTAGTGATGATGCTCAGTATGATCTCATTAAATGATGTAGGCTTTTAATTTTGAAAAGCATGCGTGGCTTTACAATGATAGAGTTGCTAATTGTACTTACGATCATGGGGCTAATTATGGCATTAGTCGCGCCTTTATCGTTGCATGCGATTAATCGAACTGAAGCAAAAATGGAGTTGGTTGAAGTGAAAAATTGGCTGAGAAACCGCTCTAACAAAGCCTTTTTAGAACAACGAGATTACCAGGTTATCCTAAACAAAAACGCTGCTGTCGTTTTTCTCGGTGCGTCAACAATAGAGAGTAAACAGTTTAAGTACCTAGAGTTTCCTAAACAAGAGTTAACGTTAAACCGTTTTGGTATGCTTTCAACTGGGAGTGTGTCAGCAAAGTACCTCAAGCAAACTTTACAAATTGAGCTGCAGGATAATGATGCATCTTAAAAAAGGCTTTACGCTCGTTGAGTTGTTGGTATCTGTTGTTATTCTGTTATCGGTAATAACTACCGTATCAATGCTATATCGTGGTGCATTTATCAGCTCGGAAAAGGCCACTAAATATATTCAATTATCTACCGCAATAACAGGTATCCTCGATAATATCAGGTTTGAGATCCGCCATGCCCCATTTGAACAATCTACACTAGAAGGTGCGGGGAATAATGGTGGTGTTTCATATCAGTGGAAAGCCACCATCATTAAGGAAAAACAGTATTCGACATCGGCCACCTCGAGTGAATTTGGGCCTATGAGGACCTCAACTAATCAATACAAGTTATGGCAAGTTCAGCTACAGGCTGAGGCAAAGGGATTAACGCGTCAATATCACTTCAAAGAGGTAAATTGGCGTGATAGGTAGACACAAAGGTTTTACGCTCGTTGAATTACTGATTTCGATTGCTCTGTTAAGTTTAGTAATGGTAACAGGCACATTTGCCTATTTTCAGTTTGCTAGTCGCTGGGATAAAGAGCTTGGCGATTTTCAGCAGCAAGCACAAACTGCAAAATCAATAGTGCAACTTGAACAAGTGCTAAAAGGCATCATCCCCTATGTTATACGTGACGAACAAGGTAAACCGACATTTTTATTTATAGGTTCTGACTCTAGGCTGATGGCTGTAACAAATAATGGCTTGAATACAGCTGGGCCAGAAGTATTCAGATTGGCCGTGCAACAGCATGCGGGACAATCTCGGTTAGTTTATCAATCAGCCTCACTTGAGAATATAGTATTAACTTCAACCGAACAGTCAATTGACTTTACTAATAAAAAAATATTACTGGATGACTTTAGGTACCTTGAGTTCAATTATTTTGGCTGGGAAAACCTGACATTAAAAGCAAAGAGAGTACCGGGTACTTCGGCGCAGTGGTTTAGTGACTACAAAGCGAAAGAGCGAGAGATATCCCCTGAATATATCACATTGAAAATTGATGATATTACTATATCTGCGACGCTTGATAATGAACCAAGTGCTTGGAAAGGGCATTTCATTAAAACTGGTGGAATATTTTAATGCAACAGGGGATCGCTTTATTACAAGTGTTATTGATCTCTGCGGTACTTAGCCTGCTGGGGCTCTTTATTACTAAAACAGCGAGGCAGCAAGTGGCAATATCCACCTCTTTTGACGCGCGAGCGCAGGCTGTGGTAGAAAATTATGATGCTGAAGCAACGTTGCTTTTTGGGCTGTTAACTGAGTCCAAGTCTCCGACCAGACCATTTTCTCAAGATCTTTCAATTGTCACAGAACATTGGAACTTTTATGGTAAGCCGTTTCAATATAAAGAGAATACAATTGTTACATTGCAAGACATTCGTGGTTTGCTAAGCATAAGTTACCCATCAGAGCAGAGATGGATGCGTGTATTGACGAAACAGGGACTAAACGACTATGATGCTCAGCGATTATTGAGTCGTATAAAAGATTGGCAAGACGTTGATCTAGTATCTAGGTATATGCAGCCTGAATTAAATAATAAAAATGGTATCATACAAGCTTGGTCTGAGCTTGCGCACTTGGGCATACCAAATTCAATACGTGAGTACTTGGCCTTAAACGCTACTTTTTATAGAGGTGCTACGTTTAACCCAATGACCGCTCCAGACAGTTTGATAAGTAAATTATACGATGCCCCGCTAGTTGAGCAGATTATTAAAATGCGTAATAGCAGAGAATTAACGCCCGATTTGTTTTCGTCTTATACCGGCGTTCAAGAAAGTATGAGCCTACTTCTGTATCCATCTAACAATTATAAAATAACACTTGAGAGCGAAGTGGGTGGAGCTCGAGTGCGCAGAACACTTTACTATTTATTGGAGCCAAGCTCGTCAAAGCCCGTTAACTTAGTGGCTTCAGAAGGTTGATAATCATATGAGTGAAAATGTATTACGGGTATGGCAAAAAAGGCTTTTGTGTAACCTAGTGAGTTACTACAAAGATGGTAATCACTACCGATTTGAAAATAAAAAAAATGAGTGGCACCTAGTTGAGTCAGCAACACCGAAGTTGATTCAAGTTGTAGCTAGAGAGCACTATAGTGAGCAAGTGGATAAGTTGCCTGTCACAGAACAAAAATCAATAAGTAGCTTGTTAAAACTGCGAAAGCAAAAGCATGAGTCACAATGTTACGCAGCGCAAGTTAGAGCAAAGGAAGATAGTGTAACCTTGCTTAATAGTTGGCTATTTGACACTAAGCTAGATGGATCGCTAATTGTATTACCGGAATCGCTATTAATCGCTCATAACTTATCAGATACTGAAGTTTTGCTCGTAAACGATAAATATTTTTTAGCAAAACGTAATAACGTCATTTACTCAGCTGCTAAGTTCGGCTTGGTGAATTCAGTGGAGCGCTTTGCTAATACCGTAGGTATTCGTTATGAATCAGAGAACGAGCTGCACTCAGAAGCGTCGCTGATTAAGCGATTAGTTGACTCTATTTATCCTGTTCTGATGAATTATATAGCCGTATTTTTTCAGACTAAGGGAGTGAATTTCTATCGCAGCGCCTTTAAAAAGTCAGGGCTATTAGTCGCTGGAGGGTGTGCAGCTTATATTGGGTTAAGCAGTCTGTATTTGTTTGCGCAGAAAAGCTACTCGCAATCAAAGCTAATAGATAATCAAGCTACTATCAACCAAGCGCTTGCTACCTTTGCTGATTACGAAACCCGCAAGAATAGTGTTGAGCAATGGCAAAGCATTTTTCAAAAAATGCCCAAAATTTCTCCAAACTTGTTGATATTAGAAAGCTTACGAGCAAAAGCAAATATTGAGAGTATTCAATATAAAGGCGAGCGTTTTGTTGTTAAGGGAAAAAGTACAAATTCTATTTCCGTGCTTGAGTCTTTGAGCCAATTTAACTGGGTCGTTGAACCTAAGTTCGATTTTCCGGTAAGAAGCTATCAAGGAACAGAGGAATTTGTGATCAGTTATACCGTCGCCGCGGATGCGCATAAAGCGATGTATAACGCTAATAAACATTTAGAAAATGATCAGGTGGCAGAAAGTAATGGTTGAACAGCTAAAAGAGTACAAGCTACTGTTAGGTATTTTATTACTTCTAGCATTACTTAAATTCGCCATTGTGCCGATTGTCAGTTGGCAACAAGAGCACGTTGATGCAATCGCTCAAATACAAAAACGTTTATCAAAAGCGCAGCAAGTGACAGCACAGATGGAGCAGATCGATGTCGCAAGCCAGCGAGTATCGGCGTTTCAAAGTGAATATGAAAATCTTTTTTTCGATTGGGAAGATTCTTCAAAATTTAGAATAAATACGCAAAAAATGGTCAATCAGTGGCTAGCTGACAATGAGCTAGCCACCATAAACATAGGTTGGCAACCTGCTTTAAAATTTGAATCGGCGGCCTTACACAGAGAACAGATGCGCCTCAATATCTCAGGTAACGTTAATAAACTTGGAGAATTTTTAACGCAACTTGAATCTCATAAACCCATTGTGGCAATTGAATATTTTGATATGGGTATAAGCGAACTAACAGTCGAGCAGTCAGGTACTGCGCAGGTAAGTTTGTTGCTGTCATTTTATATGCAAGAGGAGGCAACAAGTGAGTAAAGGGTACTTTTATTTAGCTTTGTTGATGCTATCACTTTTTGCGCTTGATGCTTTAAGCCGATTAAATATAAATGTCGATATAGATAGCAAACCATTTTTATTAGGCGACTCGACAACTGGGGTTTTTCCGTTATTGTCTAATGAAAGTCGCGATCTGATTCAAAAGACGCTAACTAATCTAGCAGCCCCTGAGAATAACTCGGAGCCAAATGCACAGCCAGGGATGAGCTTAGCGGAACAAGCTAAGCAAACAGGAGAGCTAACAACTGTTTTTGCCCAAGATAAAAAACTAAAATTAAAGGCGGTGGTTCAATCATCCTCCTCGGCTTATGCTTTGCTAGAGATTGCTCAAATCAAAGGAGGCGCTAGTAAGCTCAAGCGCTTTAATCAAGGTGCAAATATAGAGGGATACACCTTGAATATCATCTCAAGTACCAAAGTGGAATTAAGAAAAAACGCACAGCTGATCACGCTGATTATGTATCAAAGTACGAAGCAATAACGACGACGGAAAAACTATGAAACAAGCTCAAAAAATCTTACTCGGTTTTATTGTCACAGCAGGACTGTCGGCATGTAATTCAGTGCCAAACTCTGTTGCAGTAAATGGTTCGTACTTACAAAAAAGTAATCAACTAAAGGTGGCTAACGACTCTCAGACGCAGACCAAAGAAGAAGCCCAAGCTGAGTCTAAGTCTAATGAGTTAGTATATCTGCCAGCATTACCCGATGGTAAAGTTACCCAAACGACTCAGCCAAATTTATCACATCAGTTCAGTGATACTGAGCAAGTAAAACTGACTGCAGATAGCTTGAAAGTAAAAGACTATCTCCATTATGTATTTGGTGACCTGTTGGGTGTTAATTACATTATTGGTGATGCGATTACGAGCAGCGATGATGCGATTACCATTAATTTAAAAGAACAGCTGAGCAAACGCCGACTATTTTCGATAAGCCAAGACTTACTTACCGAGCGCGGTATTGTAATTCGCCAGCAAGATGATGTTTTTTATATTCATCCATCTGAGAACGCAACAGGCGGAAATGTTGTTTATGGCTATGGCAACAAGGTAGCAGATGTACCAAATACGGCAAATACCATCATACATCTCGCGCCGTTTAAAAGTGGCATGCAAACGCCATTGGCTAATACGATTAGGCAAATGACGAATGTAGATGCACAACCTTTATTTGATCAACATGCCATTATGTTCAAAGGGAAACGTGCTGAGGTGGTTAGAGCGCTAGAGTTTATGCAAATGATGGATAAACCAGCTTTTCGTGACCGTCATATTGGTATGTATAAATCGGTATTTATGCCCGCCAAAGAGCTTAGTCAAAAACTTGGCGAGCTTTTAAAGCAAGAAGGTATCACAAGTAATAGTTCTGGCTCTACAGAACAGGCTGTGAGTATGGTCACAATAGAAAGAACTAATAGCTTGGTTTTTTTCACTAATAACGATGCATTTTTACAACGTGTGGCATTTTGGTCTCAGCAACTAGATCAGCCAGCTGACAGTAATGAAAAACAATATTTTATTTTTGAACCTGAGTTTGCACGTGCAGTAGACTTGGGGCTAAGCTTACAAAACTTGTTGGGTGGAGGAAGCAATTCAGGATTAAACCGCTCAACATCGGTCAGTAATGAAACGCAAGAGCAAAGAAGTACAACGACAAACAACGTGAACGCAAATATTTCGGTGAACAACCAAAATTTACGTATGGTGGTAGATGAGCGCTCAAATGCGATTATTTTTCATACCTCAGGGGCAGATTATCGCAATATTCTCCCGCTTGTAAAAAGGCTAGATGTAATGCCTAAGCAAGTTGTATTAGAGGTGTTAATAGCTGAAGTATCGTTAACTGATGAATTTAGTCAAGGCGTAAAGTTTGCTTTAGCGAATAACCGAACGGGGCAAACGGGCTACTACAATATCGGTGGTAATACAGCCAGTGGTCTAAATTATGTATTAGAAGGTTTGACTGGCAAGCTGGATATTCAATTATTTGAAAAAAACCAAAATGTGAATGTGTTGTCTCGCCCCACTATTTCAGTGCGTGATGGCGTGGAAGCCAGTATTGCTGTTGGAGATGAAATTCCGACTACGGGTGAAATTGTTACCGACCCTGTAAATGGGTCTAGAACCTCGGTGGTGTATCGTGAAACAGGTATTGACCTTAATGTGACACCGACAGTGAATGCGCAAGGTGTTATCTTAATGGAGATTGAGCAGGAGATCAGCAATGATGCTTCAGGCGATGACTCAACCCAAGGGCAGCCAACCATTTTTAAACGTAAAATAAAAACGGAAGTGATAGCGGCGGATGGCCAAACTATTATGCTCGGTGGCTTGATTAGCCAAAATAACAGCATTACCGATACCGGCGTTCCATTTTTCTCTGACTTGCCGATTATTGGCCGTTTATTTGATGGTAAAAAAGATACCAAGTCAAAAACGGAGCTTGTGGTTATGGTTACGCCTCGTATTGTTGAAGCTTCAGAGCAGTGGCAGGGTGTGATGGACGCATTTCAACAAAACTTAACCAGCCTAGATTTTGATGAAAAAACTCAGAATTAAGTGTGGAAATAATGTCTTAGATAGTCACAATATTGACATATGACTAGTCTAACTTATTATTATTAAGTTATGTAACCATCTAAAATTACGTTTTTTAACAATTGAAAACGATTAAAAAATCAACGCCTTAACTCATCATAATGAATTTACGGTATTGATTTTTTTGATGTTTTTTTTTGCAAGGCTCTTAGAGCCTCTTATAATAGAGTTAACGCTTAGTTTTTGCATAGTTAACTGCTTGACAATGCACTAACAATGTTTAGACTAAGCATGGATTTGATCGGAATGTCACTTAGGTGACGGCCTAACTGAATGATCAAATAAAAGAAAAATAGGAACGTTTATTGTTCCCGTTTCATGAAACTTTGGAGAATGGAAAACATGTTCAAAAAATCTCTACTAGCGCTAGCTATGGTTGGTGCTTCTACATCTGCTTTAGCAGTTACTACTTCGATTTCGACAACTGCTGGTACGGCTGCTGCACCTGGTGCTGTAACTACTACTACTGCAAATATATCTGTTGAAGGTATGGTTGCTAACACCGGATCTGTTTATGCTGACACTAACGTTACTCTTTCGTTAAATGCTCAATACACAGTTGGTGACACTGTTACATTTAACATCAGCGGTTCAGAGTTTGCAGATACTAACTATACATTAGTTGAAGTAAACGCAGTTAACGGTACAAATGTAGTTATTGCTGCTCCATCTGCAACATTCGGTTTCTTGAATGCAACAGCAAACGAGCTTAGCTTCCGTGTTACAGCAACTGGCACAACAACTGTAGGTAAATTCTACCAACTTCGTGCAGCGGGTGCAGCTAATGGTTCAAGCACTATTGGTGTAAGCATTAAGCTAGCTGATTTAGCTGACAAAGCAAAAGCAGATATCACAGCGACAGCTAAGACATCAACAGGTATCGTTATCGACTCAGCGGCAACTACAGCTGCGAATACAGCTACTGCATTTGTTGGTGCTCAACAGTTCAAACTTACACCTACAGCAGCTAACGGTACTGTTGACGTTGCTCAGCTTCGTACAGGTTTCGTTAAGAATGCTGGTGGAGTTGAACAGGTTCCAGCTCCTACCTTCACATTCACTGATAACTCAGTAGCTGGTTGGATTCAAGCGATTGCTGATGACAACTTTGAACTAACTCTAAACGGTGATTTCACTGGTGTTGATTCAATCAATGTTGGTGCAGCTGCAACTGACAAGTTCACAGTTTCTGGTAACACAGCTACGCTTAAAGGCGCAACTGCTCTTACTGGTAAAACAATCAACTTTGTAATGCCTGCTGCGGCTAAGCGTGTAGCTTTAACTGCACCTCAGTCAATCACCTTTACAGCTGTTGTTAAAGAAGGCACTTCTAAAGCGACTACAGTTGCTGACAAAGCATTAGTTTCAACTTGGTCACTAAACGGTGATTCTGAGTACTCAGAATTTGTACCTTTCCAAGAAGATTTCGCTCGCGCAATCACAGTAACTAACAATGGTACTGTTGAAGGCGACATCATGGCTGAAATCTTCGCTGGTGGCAAAATGGTTGCTGCTAAGAAAGTAGGTACTGCTAGTAAATACACAGTAACTGACGTATCTGCTGCTGTTGATGCACTAGCTAAAGAAAACTCAGTAACTGGTTATGCTGGCGTTCGTATCACTACAAACGCACCAGCTTCTAACATCGACGTTAGCACTATTTACTACAGCAAAGCTGACAAAGACCGCGTTAAAGTTAACTAATATTGCTTTAATAAAGTTTGAAAAGCGAGCCTATGGCTCGCTTTTTTACTTTTACGCAGCTAATAGTTTTCATGCCGTAAGGACACAAGTTTCTAGGTACTAACTTTTATTTAAATACTAATATACTTTCTAAAGTGGCTGCGCTTATGTAAACTATTACGGTTGTAATAAAACGCTGAGCGGAATGTGAAATACCCAATAGTAAAACCTTTTCTCCCTGATCTTTTGCATTATCAATCACACATATCTGATATATTCCAGCGCAATTGGCTTACCAACAATGGCCCCTGCGTCGAAATGCTCACTGAGAAATTAAAAGGATATTTAGGTGTAGAGCATTTGTTGTTGGTTGCTAATGGTACCCTAGCATTACATGTTGCATACCAAACTATGAGTATTACTAAAACCATTACTACCCCTTTTACATTTGCAGCAACATCTGGTGCGCTGCGGTTGCAAAATATACAAATGCGCTTTAGCGATGTATGTGACAAAACATTTAATTTAGATCCCAAAAAAGTAAAAGAGCAAGACTTAGAATGGGCTGACTCACTTGTTCCTGTTCATGTGTTTGGTAATCCGTGTGATGTAAATGCAATACAAAGTTTGGCCGAAAAATATAACTTAAAAGTGATTTATGATGCCGCCCACTGTTTTGGCAGTGAGTACCAAGGTCAATCACTGCTTAACTTTGGTGACTGTGCAACATTAAGCCTACATGCAACAAAAATGTTTCACTCGGTTGAAGGTGGCGCGATTATATTTAAGCATCAAGCTGATTTTGAAAAAGCAAAAAAAATCATTAACTTTGGGCAAAACCAGTCTCAGCTTCCCGTGTTAGTTGGCACGAATGCTAAAATGAGTGAAATGCACGCAGCAATGGGCTTGAGTGTGTTTGAAAGCGTTGACCTTATCATGTCACATCGTAGGGCGTTACAACAAGAATATATAAAGCAGTTAACTGAGTATGTCGATTTGCAAGAGCATGCAATCGGCGCAGAGTTTAATGGTGCTTACATGCCAACATTACTCAAAAATCAGGATGAGCTTTTGTATTTAAAACAAAAATTGGAAGATAATGGTATCCAGACAAGGCGTTATTTTTACCCTTGTCTAAGCGACCTAGATACTTATGCAAAATCTGTGGCAATGCCAAATGCTCGCTCTATTTCCTCACGTATTTTATGCTTACCTATGTATTATGATTTGAGTTTTGAAGACGTAGGCATTATCTGTAATATTGTTAAATCTATACTTACAAACTTCCGACAAAAAGTATGAAAAATAGTCCTCACTATAGTGATTCTGAATTAAGCTCTTTAGGGTTTAAGCAAGTTGGTCAGCGTTGTTTAATATCACGCAAAGCGTCATTTTATGGCATTGAGAGAATAGTGTTAGGTGATCACGTTAGAATTGATGACTTTTGTGTTCTATCTGCTGGAGCGAAAGGAATTGAAATAGGAAACTTTGTTCACATTGCTGTTTTTTCAAGCCTAATAGGCGCGCAGAAGATAACGTTATGTAACTATGCAAATATATCATCTCGGGTCAGTATTTATTCGAGTTCCGATGATTATAGCGGCGAGTATATGACGAATCCTATGGTTCCTGCGGAGTATACTAATGTCAAACATGGGCCTGTTTATATATCAGAGCATTGCATTATTGGTTCTGGGGCTGTTGTACTGCCCGACGTTACCATTTATCAGGGCGGGGCAGTTGGAGCGTTGAGTTTAGTGACTAAGGATGTAAATGCATTTACGGTAGTTGCGGGGACGCCAGCAAAAAAAATCAAAGATCGTAAAAAAAACTTACTTAGTTTGCAAAAGCAACTTGAACAACAATAGCTATGCTTATTCATATTTTTTCAGCGTCACCACATCACTATTTACCAATGAGAAAGTTTTGCATTGATGCAGCCAAGGGAATAGAACAGCAATTTTGGGTGCCAGGTGAAGGGCTTGGCTCTAAGGCTGGTTTTCGTGAATACGGAACTAATAGAGAGCTCTTAGACATGCTGCGCAATTGTAATGATTCAGCAAGGTTTGTGTTTCATGGTCTATTTGATCCAAATTTGATTCGAAACTTGATGGGTTTTCGCCGACTAGCTGATTCTGTTTGCATTATTTGGGGGGCTGAGTTGTATCGTTATAACACAAAGCTCTCTCTAAAAGGTAGAATAAATCGTTTTATTCATAGCCTAGTATTAAAAAAGTTTCACCATGTCTACTCCTTAAACCATGGTGATGCGAAGCTATTAGAGCGCTTTTTAGGTGTAAAAAAAAGCAAAGTTTTACCCTATCCATTGATCGACTTTTCTTACTGTAATCAGAAAGCTTTAACCTCTTCTAGGCTAAAAATAGTGGTTGGTAACTCTGGAGCGCCAAGTAACAATCATATTGCGATATTCGAAAAGCTTGCTTTAGTAAAGGGGCTTAAATGTGAATTGATAGTCCCACTTAACTATGGGGGCGATGCTGACTACATTGAAAAAGTAATTCAAATTGGAAAGCTGTTATTTGCGGAACGTTTTAAACCGATTATCAATATGCTTCACAAACAACACTATGATGAGCTATTGAGTAGTGCCGATATGCTTATATTTGCACATGATAGACAGCAAGGGTTATATGCTGTATATGCAATGTTGATGATGGGAAAACCAATATTTTTAAACTCACATACAACTTCCTATAAAGCCTTAAAAGAAATAGGCTTTAATCTTTTTGATTTTACAGATTTGGATAGCTTCTCCTTTAATATGCTGAATGAACTAGCTCAGAGAACGGATGAAGAAAACCAAAGGTTGATGAGTGAAAACTTTACGGAACAAGCATTACTTCCTAAGTGGAATAAAATGTTTATGGAGTTAGCTGGGAAATGAGTACTCCCTTACCCATATTCAGAAGTATTTCATGGAGTGCTATCAACACGGTAATCAAGACTGCATTACAGTTGCTTCAGTTTATTATTTTGGCAAGAGCTTTACCTGCTGAATCTCTAGGTTTGTTGGCTTTTATTAGTATTTTTGTCAGCTTTTCTCAAGTTATTGGTGATGGTGGTTTATCTAATGCAGTGATTTTTTTTGACTCCTTAAGTAAACAAATAAAATATCAGTTATATACCTTCGGGTTGATTGTGGGAACGGTTATTTCGGTTGTTAGTCTGAGTCTTTCTTCCTGGCTGGGATTGTTTTTTGGTTTACCTGACTTAGAGCAGTTTTCTTTATTAATAGTTGCTATCATCTTTATTAGAATATGTACAGCTCAACCAATTGCACTATTACAAAAAGAGTTAGAGTTTAATAAGATTGCGTTAATAGAAATATCATCACAGCTACTTTGCTTTATTACAATTTGTATCTTGCTTTGGAGTGGTAAGGGGGTAAGTAGTGCTATTTATGGTCAATTAGTACAAGCTGGCGTTGTTTTTTTTCTGTGCTTAATTATTCAATCGTCATCCATTGGCATATCACTACCTAGAGAAAAGGAACTAAAAGAGCCAATTAAATACGGCTGCTACCAGATGTTAGAGAGTATGATTGGTCTTTTTAGCCGTCAGTTTGACCAGCTGATTGTACTAAAATTACTTGGTAAAGAGGTTCTGGGGATATACAGCTATCTAAAAGATCTCATTGGTAAGCCAATGTTGCAATTAATTAATCCAGTGGCGAGTCGTGTATTATTTCCTATTTTAGTTAAAGCACCAGAGAATGAGATAAGCACTTATTATAAGAATGCGTTGTTATTGCTATGTATGATAAATATCCCTTTGTATCTTGGGGTTGCTTACTTCTCGGAACTACTGCTATCTGTGGTTCTTGGGGATAATTGGGCACAGTATCATTTAATTGCCAGTTTGTTCGCATTTACTTATTTAATCATGTCGATCATCAATCCCTGTGGCAGCCTATTACAAGCTGTTGGGGCTGTGAGACGATCATTTTATTGGAACTTAGCTGTCACGACGTTGCGTATTATCGTAATTACTGTTACAGCGCCAATTGGATTGACCTTCATGTTAACCTCGTTGCTTTTATTGCAGGGTTTTATTCTCATAGTCCATTGGTACTTTTTGATAAAGCCAAGTATCGGTTTAGGTATGATTGATTTTTTTAAACCCCCAATTTTTATTTTGCTATTGTCATCTTGCTCGCTAATGGGAGTTTGCTTTTTTGGGGTGTTTATTGATGTACCGATTTTGATAGAGATTAGCGTATTTTTGGGTGTTAACAGTGCACTCATAGTATTCATTTCGTTACGATTTTACGGCTATTTACAAAACAGACTATAGGTCTTTGCTCTTGCTTGAATTTTGAATAGTTCGATGCGGGGGGAAAAAATTTGATTGGTTTTTACGTAAGCCTCGTCATGGTAATAAGAGTCGAATTCTATCGTGTTAGAAGAGTTGTCAGTTCACTGACGAGAAATGGTCAACATATAGTAAGTTGCAGTTTTAGTGCGGAGGCGAGTTATTCTATGGTCTTAAATAGAGCTGTTTTAATGGGAAATACAATGTTAATGGCTTGTTTGGTTGTTTTAAAAAGGGATCTAAGTGAACGAATTTCCTAAGATAGTAATTGGTATTCCAACTTATAAACGGCCAGAGGGCTTAACAAAAATCCTTAATTCTATTTTACATTTGGATGTATCTGGTCTGGCGGTTTCCATTGTCGTTGCTGAAAATGACTGCAACGAGTTGGCTGGGTTTAATGTTGTTACGTCAATTAAACCTCATTACGCTCTTCCTCTATATACAATTAAAGTTGAGCAACGAGGTATTTCATTCGTTAGGAATGCACTACTTGATAGTGCTTTTAATGTACATAAAGCTGACTATCTTGTTATGGTTGATGACGATGAGTGGGTAGAGACGAATTGGCTACAAGCATTGGTCGAAGCACAAAAGAAGTTAGGGTGTGAGGTCATAGGCGGTATTGTGCTTGCGGAGTTTGAAGGAGAGCCACCAAGTTGGACGACTGAGCTTCCTATCTACTTTCCGAAGCAGCACAGGGAAACAATAGAAATAGACTTACTAGAAAGTACAGGTAGTGTACTGCTACATAAGAGTGTGTATTTCGACTTTAACCAGCAGCGATTTGATCCGTTTTATTCTATCTATGGTGGTGGTGACAAAGAATATTTCACAAGATTAAAAACTCAGGGGATAAAATTCGGGATTGCACATCAAGCAATCTCTCACGAGTTATTTAGTGAGTCTCGAGTAACTAAAGGATGGGCTCTTGAACGAGCGTTTAGGATTGGAGCCGCTGAGATGCGCATTATCGTGTTGCATCATGCTACTTTTAAACGTATGACAGTTGAGCTGAGCAAAATAGTACTGGCACTAATCTTTGGTTCTATTATTTCCTTATTACCTAGTAATTATGCAGGTAAAAAAATGAAAGGAAGGCTCTTGGTTGTACGTCAAATCGGTAAAATTAATGGCTTGTTTAATCGACAAAAGCCAGTTTATGAGAAAGTGCATGGTAAATAGCGTTGTCATATCAGTTTCTGATATTACAGAAAACTCTAATTAAACATGTCTCATGTTAAGGGATGTGGACAGTAACTCATTGCTCAATATGATGATTTAAACCTAAAGTGCTACAGTCATAAATTAAGCACATCAAATTTTCGCTTCCCTAAGTTTGTTTACAAATAAGTACACTTCTAGCAGTACCAAACTAAAGTGAAATGCCCTATAATTGCGTGTTCGCAAAATCAACCAGTAACACGGGTCGATAACTGCTTAGCTTGGAGAGTATTTTGATAGTAGCAAAGGGTGAGTATCTACATTATTTGTAGAGCGTAAAATCAATGAAAATATCAGTAGTCATACCTTTGTACAATAAAGCTAGGTTTGTATCTAGAGCGCTGGAGTCTATTTTTGCGCAGACAAAACAACCGCTTGAGGTTATTGTCATCGACGATGGCTCTTCCGATGATGGAGTTGAGGTGGTAGAACGCTTATTTGGTGATAAAGTTCGCTTAATTAAGCATCCCAAAAATCTAGGAGTATCTCAAGCTAGGAACTCTGGAATTCTCGAGGCTTCAGGTGAGTTTATTGCGTTTTTAGACGCCGATGATTACTGGTTACCGCAATTTCTTGAGACGATAGAATCACTGTACCGAAGCAACCCTGAAGGCTCTGTATTTTTTACTGCTTATCAGTTTTACAATGGTGACGAACTACAACCAGCGAAGAATGCACATTTGCCAAGTCAGCCAGCAGAAGTTAAAGACTATTTTTTAGCTTGTTGTAACGCAGACTTGCCAATAACGTCATCTTCTGTCTGCATTAAAACTGAAGCACTTAAGCTTGTTGGTATGTTTCCTGTTGGTGTTAAACTGGGTGAAGATCAAGTCGTTTGGGGCCGCCTTGCTTGTCAAATGCATTTATTCTACTCGCCAGAATATTTGGTTGTTTATGACCTAAATGCATCAAAGTCTGATTCAACGCAATCAACAGCGCCAGAAAGTATAGAGTTATCTCCTCATATTTATTTTTTTGACGCCTTAGCCAAAGAAAAAAATACGCCACAGCGCTTTGTGAGTAGTATTCGTTATTTGTTACACCTCTCTGTTATGAGCTGCGTAAGAAAAAATTTGATGAAAGGTCATAAACAGGTCGCTTTCTCTATTTTAAAAGGTAACGAGTACTTAATTTGGGACAAATACAGACTGATCGCATTTACATTGTTGTTACTGCCTACTTCTCTTATTTCACGGTTTTTCCGATATGCACGTACTTTTAGATAAAATTAAACAAAGCCCTGATATTGCAAGTCAACTTGAGCATGCAATTCATCGTGAGAATATGAGTAAAGAAACGGAAGTAATTACTTTCGTTAACCCCTATTCTTATCTTTTGCTTAGAGATAAACATGAATTAACCAAGCACATTGATGCAATTCATACTGACGCTATATCGTCAGCCAAGTTGTTCTCATTATTTCTAGGGCGAACGGTGCCGCGTAATAGTTTTGATATGAGCTCTTTTGCTAAAACTTTCTTAGAAAAAGCTGATGAACATAAACTAAAAGTTTACTTTATAGGCGCAAAAGCAGAAGAGATAGAAAAAACCATTGCTATATTCAGAAATAACTATCCAAATATGAATATAGTTGGTTATGAACATGGTTATTTTGATTCAGAAGAGGATGTGTTCTCGCGTATAGCGACCTCTGGAGCTGAGTATGTTATTTGTGGGCTAGGTACGCCAAAGCAAGATGAATTTGCCGTAAAACTTAAAGCTAAACAAGGATGCGTAAAGCAAGTGTACACGTGTGGTGGCTTTTTACACCAGACATCTAGTAAGTTGCATTATTATCCGGCTTGGATAGATAAATTCCATTTAAGATGGTTGTACCGAGTTTTTGATAGCTCATATGTACTAAAACGACTATTAAAGCAGTATCCACAATTTTTTGGCGTCTTTTTTGTCGATTTGTTTAAAAAGACCAGCGAGTAATAAAGGTTTTATATGAAAATTATGGTAACAGGCGGTGCTGGATTTATAGGCTCAGCTGTTGTAAGGACTATCGTAAATGCTACTGAGCATGAAGTAATTAATGTTGATAAGTTAACTTATGCGGGTAATTTAGAATCACTTGAAAGCGTGTCTGCAAGTGAGCGATATACTTTTGAGCAGGCTGATATTTGCTCTTTGGCATCGATGCAGCGTATTTTTTCTGAGTATCAACCCGATATAGTTATGCACCTTGCTGCTGAAAGCCATGTCGACCGCTCAATTGATGGTCCAAGTGATTTTATCCAAACCAATATCATTGGAACTTATACGTTATTAGAAGCTGCACGAATGCACTTTAATCAGCTGAGTGATGAGAAGAAGCAAGCATTTAGATTTCATCATATCTCAACTGATGAGGTATATGGTGATTTGGCTGATAGCGGTGAGTTGTTTACAGAAAATACAGCCTATGATCCTAGCTCACCGTATTCTGCATCTAAGGCCTCAAGCGACCACCTAGTTCGTGCTTGGCATAGAACTTATGGCCTGCCTACAGTAATAACAAACTGTTCTAATAACTATGGTCCGTATCATTTTCCTGAAAAGCTTATTCCTTTAATGATACTCAATGCACTTGAGGGTAAGCCTTTACCTGTATATGGCGATGGACAGCAGATCCGAGATTGGTTGTATGTTGAAGATCATGCAAAAGCGCTTGTTCTTGTTGCAACACAAGGTCAGCTGGGGGAAACCTATAACATAGGTGGGCTCAATGAAAAGACTAATCTTGAGGTGGTAACAACGATTTGTGAGTTACTACAAGAGTTGCAACCGAATTTACCTAAAGGTATTGGTCACTACAAAGAGCTAATTACATTTGTTGCAGACAGACCTGGCCATGACTTACGTTACGCTATTGATGCGAGTAAGTTAGAGAGAGAGCTTGGGTGGAAGCCTGAGGAAACTTTCGAATCCGGCTTAAAGAAAACAGTTGAGTGGTTTTTAACAAATCAATCTTGGTGGAGCAGAGTGTTGGATGGTTCTTACCAAAGAGAACGGTTAGGGCAGGGACAATAAATGAAAGGCATTATCTTAGCTGGTGGTTCGGGAACGAGGCTATATCCTATTACCCAAGGTGTTTCAAAGCAGCTGTTACCGATTTACGATAAGCCAATGGTTTACTATCCGCTATCAGTGCTTATGCTAGCAGGCATTAAGGATGTGTTAGTTATAACAACGCCAGAGGATGCAGCGGGTTTTGAACGAATTTTAGAAGATGGCAGCCAGTTTGGTATAAATATTAGCTACGCGCAGCAACCTAACCCTGACGGTTTGGCCCAAGCTTTTATCATTGGTGAAGAGTTTATTGGCGATGATTCGGTGTGTTTGGTACTCGGAGATAATATTTTCTATGGACAAGGGTTTACACCAAAGTTATTAAACGCCGCGAGTAAAACAAATGGCGCGACGGTCTTTGGTTATCAAGTCGGCGATCCTGAGCGCTTTGGTGTCGTTGAATTCGATAATAATTTTAAAGCGCTTTCTATCGAAGAAAAACCACAAAGTCCTAAATCAAACTATGCTGTGACAGGTTTATATTTTTACGATAATTCTGTTGTTGAAATAGCTAAAACAATAGCACCGTCAAGTCGAGGTGAGCTTGAGATCACGTGCGTCAACAACGAATATCTAAAGCGAGGTTTGCTGGATGTTGAAGTGCTTGGAAGAGGCTTTGCTTGGCTCGATACTGGCACTCACGATAGTTTATTAGAAGCAAGTCACTTTGTACAAACCTTAGAAAGACGTCAAGGCTTAAAAGTAGCTTGTCTTGAAGAAATAGCATGGAAGCAAGGTTGGTTGACTAAAGATGCTTTGCAAGCTCGTGCTGATTTAATGCACAAAAATGACTACGGCAAATATTTGGGTTCACTCGTAAAGGCTGCAGTAAAGTGATAAAGCAAATTGAGTTTAAACCTCGGGGTGATGAACGAGGCTCGCTGATTGCATTGGAAGTCAATCAAGAGATTCCGTTCAGTATTCAGCGTATTTACTATATCTATGGCACAAAACCGGATGTTTCTAGAGGCTTTCATGCCCACAAGAACTTACAGCAAGTGATTTTTGCCGCGTCGGGTGCCTGTGACCTACTACTAGATGATGGTGTAACTAAGCAAACGATTCGCCTAGACTCGCCTGAAAAAGGGATCCTGATCAATGGCGTTGTTTGGCGGGAAATGCATAACTTCACGCCAGATTGCGTATTAATGGTGTTAGCTAGCGATGTGTATGATGAGTCTGACTACCTTCGTGATTATGACGAGTTTTTGAATTGGATAAAATGAAATGATCCACCCTCTTGCAGATGTTAAAACCGATATCATTGGTGACGGCACGACCATATGGCAGTTTGCCGTTGTGCTCAGTGGTGCTAAAATAGGTAAAAATGTTAATGTATGTGCTCATACGTTAATCGAAAATGATGTGATTATCGGCGACAGAGTTACTATCAAATCTGGTGTATATTTGTGGAATGGTTTACGCATAGAAGATGATGTGTTTATTGGACCAAATGCGACATTTACCAACGATATAATGCCTCGTTCAAAGCAGTATCCAGAGCAGTTTCCCAAAACGACGGTAAAAAAAGGCGCTTCTATCGGTGCGAATGCCACGATTCTTCCCGGTATCGAGATCGGTTGCAATGCTATGATTGGCGCAGGCTCTGTTGTAACAAAATCAGTACCTGATAATGCCGTTGTTATTGGCAACCCCGCACGCGTAGTGCGCTATTTAGAACACAACAACTAAACTTTATTTTTAATGAGTACCATCATGTCAATTCAAGTCCCATTTCTAAACTTACAGGCTATTAATGCTCAGTATCAAGGTGAACTAGAACAAGCTGCAAAGCGTGTTATTCAATCTGGATGGTATCTATGTGGAAGTGAGCTAGAGTCCTTTGAGGCTGAATTTGCGCAATACTGCCAAACAAAGCACTGTATTGGCGTGGCAAATGGTTTAGATGCTCTAACGCTTACATTGCAAGCTTGGCTTGAAATGGGTAAGTTGAATAAGGGTGATGAAGTGTTGGTTCCTGCTAATACCTACATCGCTTCAATTCTTGCTATTTCAAAAAATGGTTTAGTGCCCGTTTTAGTTGAGCCAAACCCCAACACATTTAACATTGATGTTAATAATATGACTGCAAGTCTGAGTGGAAAAACCAAAGCAGTTATGGCAGTGCACTTATATGGCCAATTGAGTGAGATGGAAGCTATTTGCGCGTTTGCTAGGGAGCATGCGCTGTTGGTTATCGAAGATTCAGCCCAATCACATGGGGCGACAATTAACGGTAAAAAAGCAGGTAGTTTTGGTGATGCTGCAGGATTTAGCTTCTACCCAGGCAAAAACTTAGGCGCGTTAGGTGATGCAGGGGCAATTACAACCAATGATGATGAGCTTGCAAATGTGCTTTTTGCTCTCAGGAACTACGGCTCACATAAGAAATATGAAAACCTATATCAGGGAGTTAATTCTCGTCTTGATGAAATTCAAGCTGCATTTTTGAAAGTCAAACTAACTCATCTTGATAATGAAATTGCACGCCGTCGTGACATTGCGGCACGTTACCTCAGTGAAATAGACAACGCACATATCAGATTGCCACATGTGGCGTCAGATGAAGCTCACGTGTGGCACTTATTTGTTATTCAGACAGATGTAAGAGATGCGCTACAAGCTTATTTATTGGAACAAGGCGTCCAGTGTTTAATTCACTACCCAATTCCTCCACATAAACAGCAAGCATACCCAGAATTAAGTCACTTAGAGCTACCAATTTCGGAGAACTTACATCGTAAGGTACTATCTTTACCTGTAGACCCTACTATGACGGATGCTCAAGTAGAGCTAGTTATCCAAGCGGTAAACAGTTTCTCATTATGAAGTTATTCAGCGTTACCATATTAAGCGGGTTACTCACCTTGCTTAATATGGTAAAGGGCTTTGTTGTATCAAAGTTTGTGGCTGTGTATGCCGGAACGGAAGGTGTGGCGTTAGTTGGCCAATTGCAAAGCTTTGTTAATGGCCTAAATGGTGTAATGTGTAACCAGCTATCGCAGGGCGTATCCCGTTATACGGCTGAATTTAGAGATAATCCTACACGGTATTGGCGAGCAACAACACGACTAATTAGCTTTATACTTGTTGTGATGGCGCCTGTTATTGTTTTAGCTTCAAGCTCCCTAGCAGATCTTTTATTCAAGAGCTCGGCTTTATATTGGGTCATACTTCTTGTCTTATTCATGCTCCCTTTAAACATCGCGAATGCTCTATTGTTGGCCGTGGTTAACGGCCGAGAGGAACATGCCAAATACATAACAACCCTGATGATTTCAACGGTGGTTTCCTGTTTAGCGGCAGTCTTAATGATATATACGTTTGGGCTGATTGGCGGCTTGGCTGCCGTGGCTATTAATAATGCAATTGCTGGAATTGTTGTAGTATCAAGGGTGTTTAAAGAGCCTTGGTTTAAATTGAAAAACTGGTTTGGGGCAAGTGAAAAAACGGACCTCAAGGTTATGGCTAAATATCTTGGACTTGGACTTGTTGGTGCGCTGACTGGCCCCATTTCATTAATTCTGGTTCGGGATTCGTTAACCTCGGGTATTTCAATTGATGCTGCTGGGCAATGGCAATTAGTATGGAATATATCCACAGCTTATTTATCAATCCTGATTACAGCACTAGGTGTCTATTATTATCCAAAGCTATCTAAATCAACCAGCAGAGTAGAATTAAAAAATACAACTTTACAAGTTGTTTTGCTTGTAATGTGTTTGGCTGTGCTCGGTGGCGGGATTATTTATAGTTTAAGAGAATTTTTGATCCTGTTGCTTGCAACAGATGATTTTTTACCTGCAGAACAGCTATTTAAAACGCAAATTATTGGTGATGTGATCCGCATTTTAAGTCATGTAGGCGCATTACTTATGTTGGCGAAAGGTTACTTTAAAATGAATGCTTTTTGTGAAATTTTTGCCAGCTTTGGTTTTGCGTTTTTAACCATGTACCTGATCGATATTCACGGCCTAGTTGGCGTATCTGAAGCCTATGCAATGACTTACTTTACTTATGGGATTATTGTGTGGACAGTCTTTTATAACCATTGGAAGAAAATGGAGCCCTAATGAGTGATGCTTCACCCCCTCTAGTTTCGGTATTAATGCCTTGCTATAACGCAAAAGAGTTTCTTCAGGAAAGCATAAAGTCTGTTATCAATCAGACTTATCGTAATTTAGAAATTCTATGTGTTGATGATGGCTCAACAGATAATACGTTGACATTGCTGCAAGATTTGTCAACAAGCTATCCGCAGGTAAAAGTATTTTCAAAAAAGAACGGTGGCGCTTCAAGTGCTCGCAATCATGCTCTAGAATTTGCTACTGGTCACTACATTTGCATGGTCGATTCCGACGACACTTTGGCGGAAGATGCGATAGAAAAACTACTTACAGCGATTCAGGACTCTAACGCCGATGCTGGTTTATTTGATCTCTATTACTGGGATGGCGGCTCAAAACGGAGTAAATTCAAAAATGTGCCCGTGCAAGGAACTGTAAGCGGACTTGAAGCAACTGAATTATCTCTAGATTGGAGCTTACATGGTGTGGGTATGTACAAAGCGTCTATATTCTCAAATATCCGTTACGATGAATCTAATTTACACGGCGATGAATTGACGACAAGGGAATTGTTTTTAACCTGCCAGAGTATTGCATTCAGTAGCGGTAGGTATTTTTATCGCCAGCATCAAAACTCGTCAACTAAGTCATTTTCTATGGCACGATTTGGGTTATTGCAAAATCAAATGAAGCTAAAATCTTTGCTTGATAGTAAAGGTGTGTTTGAACAAATGCAATCGAGGTTTTGTGCTCAGCTAATGGTTTGTGTATGGGCAGGATATGTCGTTATGACGGAAAATAAGCCAAGAATGACACCTGAACAAATCACACAAGTGGAAGCATTAATTTCGCAGTGCAGAAACATAATTAAACAAACTTTTTCTATAAAAGTGATACAATACGGCCCTTTGTACTTGCGTTTACTTACTTGTTCTGTGTTGAGTCGATTTTTGCTCAAGTCCGTAGCAAGTGGGTTTGTTTTATTAAAACGTATTTTAAAACGTTAATTTGGAAGTCATTTTGAAGTTTACAGTTATTATTCCTTTTTATAATCAACAGCATTTCGTCAATGATACTCTTTCTAGTGTATTGGCCGCGATCCGCGCTGAAGATGAGGTCATAGCAATAGACGACTGTTCACCAGATAACACTTTTGACGTATTAAAAGCTTTTGCCCAAACTGATGAACGAATCCATGTATATCAGAATGATGAAAATAAACGTCAAGTCAAAACAATGAATCGTGCAGCCTCGTTAGCTAAAGGCGATGTGTTAGTTGTTTTAGGTGGTGATGATTTATTAGGTAAGGGCTTTGTTCATCAGTTAATAAAACCTTTTAATGAAGGGGCTGACGTGGTGTTTTCACCAGTAAAATTCTTTCATCGTACCTCTGAGGTTGATTTTTCGCTCAGCGATAATCGAGATAGTATGGATCTTACTTTCAAAGATGTGTTATTTGGCTGGGGTAGTCGTGCTGGGGAAAAGTACAGCATTATTGGATGTGCTATAAAGCGCTCGACGTTTGTTGAACTTGGTGGCTTTTCAGAAGATGTTGTAATTGAAGACCATGACTTTTTCTTAAAGGCGGCAAAACAAAATAAAACAATGCGAATTATTGGCGGGCAGTACGCTTTTTACAGACAAGTTGCCGGTAGTATTTCCAGTAATATGAAGCGTATGATGAAAGAAGACTATAAGGTGATTGGCAAGCATACCTCGGGAATAATTAAATGGGCTGCGGTGTTTAGACGATTACTAAGTTTTACTGCTGTTGCACTTAAGCGAGCACTTAAAAAAAGTGAGCGGGTATCGTGAATAAAGGCGTTCTAGTCATTTCTTTTGCTACTGGCTCGCAAAATGGGGTAGGTTTACTCGCTGAGCAGCTAAAAGAAAGCGAAAATATCAAGTTTGAATTTTTCTCAAAGTCACTTAAAACTGTGGCTGGTGATATTTTTCGTATAATCAAACAAGGAATTGCAAGCCACACTGTTGTTATTAATTATGTATTTTTGTGCTTATTGTTTGCACCTATATTTAGGGTGCTAGGTAAGCGAGTCGTATTCATTCCTCATGAAGGTGAGCCTCTTTTTCCCAAAGCTTTAAAAGGACAAATACAGACTGCTCGGCGTGTAGTTGCGTCGAAACAACTTACTAAGTTATGTATCTTTATAGCTAACAAGACTTTCTGTTTATCTAAATTACAGGCAAGAGCTTTAAAGTCTAACGACAATGATATTATTCATTTCGGTGCGGACTTTCCTTACACTAACAGCGAAAAAGAGGTTACTCATTTCTTTTTTCCTAATCGCAAGTATGAGGAAATTAAAGGGTTTGTACAAATTAGCTCGTGCCACCATTTAATTACTAATCGTGAAAATGGTGAGTTGAGTTACCAAGAAATGCTCAGTCATTATGCTAAAGCTCAAGTGGTTCTGATACCTTCTATCATCGAGACTTACTCCTACTGCATGGTAGAAGCTATGTTGGCAAATAGTATTGTTGTGACAACTAGAAGTGTCGGCTTAGCGTTTGATTTAGAAATTGAACTTGGTGCGGAAAAACTCCGAGAATATGGAATTTACATGGTTGAGCAACCAAATGACGTAGCGATGTTTGTACTCGAAAATTATAGCATGTTGATAAAAAAGCAATCTAAAACAAGAGAGCTAGCAAAAACATATGGTTTAGATGGCAAAGCCGCAGTGAAAACAATGGAATCATTATATGATGGTAAAAAATAACTATCTATTTTTTATCGTTGTAATGTCGCTAGCTAGCTTTGTCTCTTACACATATTACAACCCACTACCAACCAATGCCCTTTTCGAGGTGATGGTGCTAACTAGCCTATTATTGCTAGCAAAGAGAATGGAAGCTGGAGCGTGGTTTATCGTATGCGGTTGTTTGTGTTACATCGCTTATACTTTCACGCTGTCATACCTTGGTGCTACGCATCCCAAAGACTACTTTTTAGCTTACAAATCTTATGTGTATCTTATAATACTCGCCTTTTTTTCGGGGAAATGCCTTTTTAGCCAGGCGCAAATACGCATACTTTTTAATACTTTACTAGTTATATTTTTTTGTAAATACATACTGTGGTTTATTTTTGCAACGTTCAAAAGACCAGGTGTATTTGCAGAAAATAACTTTGAGATCATGACTATATTGTTCATTGCGCTTGCCGCGTGGTCAATTGAGAAAAAGCTTACTGGCATGCAGTGGATTACATTGACATTGGTTGTATTTATGTCGGGTTCTCGATCAGGTGTGGTTTCCTATTTCGCCATGCTCACTTTATTACTTATTAGAACTTTTGATTTTAAAACCGTATTGAAGTTAATGGTTTTAGGAGTGATAGGTATTGGCGTTGTTGCTGTTTTAGCAAGCCGTTTATCTGGTGATGATGTAAGTTCCATCGACAGGGTGGTGTTTGCCCAAGGTTTTTTAATTGCTATAAAAGATTGGACTTGGTTCAATTTTTTATTTGGCTCAGCCCCCTTAACAGCATTACCAGATGTGGTGTGCGACAGGCTAGTATTCTACAAAACTCTTTTCAGCGCCAAAGATCCAACAGTTTGTTACTCTGTTATTCTTCACTCATATGTGATTAGACAAGTATTTGATCATGGTATTGTGGGTTTATTTATTGTTTTTGTTATTTTGAACTATCTGATGAAAATTAGTCTTGTAACTGGCAGAGTGCGGTTAAGTGTATTGGCAATTTTGTTTTTAAATGGCTTGTCAGTTAGTTCTATTAACAGTGTTTACGCGTTGGTTGGTATTGTGGTGATATTAACCACAATGTATCCTCATAGGTTTGCATTAGAGAGGAAAAAGTTAGCTGCAGAACTTGATTCAAATAAGTGTATTAAAAGTGACTTTTAACCGTAACGCTAAGTTCTTACTTTGGTAAATACTTAGGAATGGGGGAAGCTTGTGTGAAGATTTTAGTTATTGGTTGTGGCTACGTTGGTTTATCTAATGCTATTTTGTTAGCGCAACATAATGAAGTTACTGTTTTCGATATTGATAACCTGCGGCTAGATATGTTGAACGCGAAAGTTTCTCCTATTTGTGATGATGATATTGATGACTATTTAAAAAATAAAAAGCTAAATCTTCAAGTGACCAAAGCTTTAGAAGAGTCTATAAGCACTGCTGATTTTGTTATAATCGCAACTCCTACCGATTATGATCCAGATACCAATTATTTTAATACCGAGTCTGTCGAGTCATCTCTAAGCGCTATTGAGCAATACAACCCTAATGTGACAGTTATTATTAAATCGACCGTTCCAGTTGGCTTTACTAATAAAATAAGACAGCGAGTTAAGCTGAAAAAAGTCATTTTCTCCCCTGAATTCTTACGAGAAGGTAGGGCATTGCACGATAATTTATACCCCTCAAGAATTGTTATCGGAGATCATTCGGTCCAAGCAAACATATTTGCTGAACTGCTGCAGCAAGGCGCCGTCAAAAAAAATATTGAAGTTCTATATACCGATGCAACCGAAGCTGAAGCAATAAAGCTATTCTCAAATACCTATTTGGCAATGCGAGTGGCTTATTTCAATGAATTAGATAGTTACGCTGAATCGCATGGTTTGAATTCGAAACAAATCATTAAGGGGGTTTGTTTAGATCCGCGTATTGGCGATCATTATAACAACCCTTCTTTTGGTTACGGTGGTTATTGTTTACCGAAAGATACTAAGCAGCTTCTCGCAAATTATCAAAATGTACCTAACAACATAATTCAAGCTATTGTTGATGCAAATACAACTAGGAAGGACTTTATTGCAGAGTCTATTGTAAAAAAACAGCCAAAAGTTGTTGGTATTTATCGTCTTATTATGAAAGCTGGGTCTGATAATTTTAGAGCATCTTCTATTCAAGGTGTGATGAAGCGTATCAAAGCAAAAGGCATAGAGGTGGTTGTGTATGAGCCTGTGCTAACAGAAGCACGCTTTTTTAACTCACGAGTGGTTGCTGATCTTGAAGAATTTAAACAAATCAGTGATGTGATCGTTTCAAATCGAATGGTTGCAGAATTGAGTGATGTTCAAGAAAAGGTTTATACACGAGACTTATTTGGTTGCGATTAAAATAATAACACCTTAGGTTTGGTAAAAGTGCGGTGTTCATTAAAAAGTTTGTTCACATATCGGGCACTTAAATGCAATAAAGCCTTTTGTGCTAGACTCTAAGCGGCATATGCGTATAATTTCGGCTGTTGTAGCTTAGTAGAGAAAATGGACAGTTGCATGAAGCAATGGTATTTAGTGTATTGTAAGCCTAAACAAGAAGCCAGAGCGTGCGAAAACATAATGCAACAAGGGATTGAGGCTTTTTACCCAACTTTTACACGACGTAAAACGTCAGCTGCAAAACAAATCATACAGCCTTTGTTCCCCAGATACCTATTTGTGTATATTGATCCATACTCTGTTCATTTTTCTGCAATAAAATACACGCGTGGTGTTAGTGATTTTGTTCGCTTTGGAGAGCGGATTCAAATCGTCCCACAAGAGATCATTGCCCAACTTCGTATAGGACAGCCTGTTGAGGAACAATTCGATTTTAAAAGCGGCGACCAAGTCACACTATCAAGTGGTTGTTACAAGAATATAGAAGCGATATATCAGCAGGCCGATGGCGACACTCGAAGTATTTTGTTAATAAAGTTATTAAATCAATACGTTGAGATTATTGCGCAAAATAATGACATTCAAAAACTAAGTTAGTACTTTTATCTTAGTTGGATGTAATAAAAATTATATAGCTTATAGTTTGGCGGCAGGTTAAATTTAACCTATATAAGGCAAAAAATAGGGCAAAAACAGATAAATTATCAGCATTTAGGGGCTGAAACCTAAGGGCGGAAGCGTGCCTGAATTGGGCTTGAGCTAGTGTTTACGTGCACTAATAAAACGAACGCGTGTTAATATTGCTCTGTTACCCAAAGAAGATTGAAGCGATGTGCTATGAGGGCTCAATGCAGCCTGAAACCTTCTCTAAGCTTTACAGACAGTGCACCCTGAGCTTGTTTAAGGGCTTCTATGGTTATGCGAAGCTAAGTGCTCATTCTGAACTAAGCTGTCATCCAGAACTAAGCTGTCATTCTGAACTTATTTCAGGATCTTTGTACCTTCTACAACTGAGGTCGAGTTATATATAAATTTAACATGCAAAACAGTAGTAAAGAGTAACTTTAAAGTAAGCGCTTAAAAGGTTTAAAGCTGAGCTAGCTTACCTAAGAGCTGCTTTGCACCTAGTGCGCTACTTGCGATCAGTAGGCGTGCATGCTTTAATTGACGCACTAAATTCGGTTGCTATTAAATAAAAAGCAATAAAAAGAAAAGATTATCATTTTTTGGGAAGACACAATGGCGTTAAGCTGTAAAACTATCATTGCTAGTAGCCTTTTGTTGGCAATGAGTGGCTGCACACTCGTACCTGGTGGTCACTTTGAAGGAATTAACTCTGGTCAACAAACTGCAAACCTTGAGCGCGATTTAGAAAAAGTAAACATTCACATCATTGACTCTCAGCTAGTTCAAGAGCATAAAATAAAAAGCGCCAAAGAGTTAGACCGCTCGGCGCTTGAAGGTATTGATGTATCTGATTACGAATACCGTTTAGGGGTGGGTGATGTGATCACCATAGGTGTGTGGGATCACCCTGAGTTAACTATTCCGGCGGCTGTACAAAGAACGGCTGAGTTTGATGGTTTTCGTGTACAAGCTGATGGCACTATTACCTACGCGTATGCTCCCAAAGTGCCAGCTGCAGGTAAAACCGTCACTGAGCTGCGTGATGAGCTGGCAAAAAGACTAAGCCGTGTTATTGAAGACCCACAAGTTGATGTAAAAGTAGTGGGCTTTAAAAGCCAAAAGGCGTATGTAACAGGTGAAGTAACCAAACCGGGTGTTTATCCAATCACTGAAACGCCAGTCACGCTTATTGATGCAATTAATCAAGCGGGCGGCTTGAGTGAAAGCGCTGATTGGGAAACCGTAACATTTACGCGTGGTGATAATACTGAAGTTATCCAGCTAGATGACTTTTATGCTCGCGGCGATATATCGCAAAACCGCTTGCTTCAGCATGGTGATATCATACATGTGAGCCGCAATGACAAACGCAACGTGTATGTGCTTGGCGATGTTATCAAAGCGGGTAAGGTAAATGTGAATCGCTATGGGTTAAGCCTTGCTGAGGCATTGACTGATGTGGGTGGTTTTAATGAGCGAACAGCCGACGCAAACGGCGTTTTTGTATTGCGTAAACGCGACCTACAAAAAGACGGTGTACTGGCAGATGTGTATCAGCTTCATGCTAACAATGTTGCATCACTAGTTCTTGCAGAGCAATTTGAGCTGCAAGCACAAGATATTGTGTATGTAACCAGTGCGCCATTGGCTCGTTGGAACAAAGTTATCAGCTTGTTATTGCCTTCACTGTCAACAGTGGACGCAATTCAAGATATCCAAAACCAATAGTGTGAATACTCATGTTTGATAGTGTGTTAATGGTTTGTGCGGGTAATATTTGCCGCAGTCCAACCGCAGAATATGTATTAAAAAGCAAATTAGCGGGTAAGAATGTTCAAGTGTCATCAGCGGGCTTGACCGCGCTAGAAGGTAAATCGGCCGAGGCAATGGCGCAAGCGCTCACTAAGGCGCAAGGGATCGACATGAGCCCTCACCAAGGGCGCCAGCTCAATGGTGCTCTGGTTGCTCAAAATAGCTTAATCCTAGTCATGGAGCATAGACATTTAGATGATTTATGCAGCCGTTATCCCCAAGCGCGTGGTAAAACCTTTCTACTTGGTAAATGGATTGGAGATAAAGAAATCCCTGATCCATATCGACAATCTAAAGAAGCGTTTGCACACGTATATGAGCTTATTGATAGCGCCTGTGGCGCTTGGCAACAGTATTTATAAGGAATTGTGAGTATATGAATGCTCAGCCAAATCTAATTACTCAACAAAAGTCCCAAAAAGAAGACGCTCAAGAAATCGATTTAATGGCGCTATTTGGCGCCTTGCTTGATGCAAAATGGTTTATTGTTGGCGTTACTGCGTTATTTATGTTGTTGGGCGTAGCTTACGCGATATTTAGCACGCCAATCTACCAAGCCACAGCGATGGTACAAGTTGAAGAGAAAGGCGGTTCAGTCCCCGGTTTTGACGACATGTCTGGTATGTTTGAGAGTACCTCGGCGGCGGTAACGGAGATTGAATTACTTAAATCTAGAAGTATTATAGGTGAGACCGTAGACACACTGAACCTAGATACAGTCGTTGAACCCAAGCTATTTCCATTATTTGGTGGCCGCAGTTTCCGTAAGTTTGTAGCACAAACTGAAGATGAAGTTGCAGAACCAAGCTTTGGCGCAAGCTCTTATGCATGGGGCGGTGAACAAGTTGAAATTCACCGCTTTAGAGTACCGAAAAGCGCAGAAGGGATTGAGTTCACTCTACAAGCACAAACTGATGATAATTTTGCTTTATTAAATGAAAACGGTGAAGAGGTGCTTGCGGGAAAAGTAGGGGAAGAGGTACAAGCTGGTCAGTTTGAATTAACCATTAAAACGCTTATTGCGCGCCCTGGTACTGAGTTTTCAATTGTAAAGCGTAATAGATTACAAACCACACTAGACTTGCAAAGTACTATTTCTGCATCTGAAAAAGGTAAGGATTCAGGTATTATCAACCTAGCGCTTCAAGATAAAAGCCCTGCTTACGCAGAAAAAGTACTCGACAAAGTGGCTGGTATTTATGTACGCCGTAATGTTGAGCGTAATAGTGCTGAGGCGCAACAATCTTTAGAGTTTTTAGAAGTACAGCTGCCAGATGTTAAGCGCAACTTAGAGCGTGCTGAAAAGGCCTTTAATGAATATCAAATCCGACAAGAATCTATCGATATAAGCTTAGAGACGCAAGCAGTACTCGAGCAAATTGTAATATTGGAAACAAAACTGCAAGAGCTAGACTTAAAACGATTAGAGCTCGGCCGTAAATTTAAACGCGAGCACCCTTCGTATCGTGGTGTAGTTGAGCAGATAGAAACAGTAAAACGTCAACGCAACGAACTCGCTGGTGAAGTGCAAGGCCTGCCAGAAACCCAGCGTGAACTGTTGCGCTTAAAGCGTGATGTAGAAGTAAACAACGAGATCTACACCCTCTTACTTGGGAAAACTCAAGAGCTAGATATTGTGCGTGCGGGTACGGTGGGTAATGTGCGTATTGTTGACTACGCAGAGGTAAATACAACCCAGCCGGTCAAACCTAAAAAAGCACTAATCGTTGTGATGGCAACCATGCTTGGCGGAATGATAGCAGTAGCTATGGTGCTTATTCAAAAAGCGCTGCACAAAGGTATTGAAGACCCAGCTGAAATAGAAGCGTTAGGCATGCCTGTGTATGCAAGCGTGCCATTCTCAGATTATCAAGTAAAACTGACTGGCTTTGCCAAAGCGCGCAAAGGCAAAACGGCAAAAGCCAAATCAATATTAGCCATTGATAACCCAGCAGACCTCTCTGTTGAAGCACTCCGTAGCCTGCGTACAAGCCTACACTTTGCGATGCTAGAGGCTAAAAATAACGTTATAGCAATTTCAGGTCCAAGCCCAGGTGTAGGTAAATCATTTATTACGGTGAACCTTGCAACGGTACTTGCACAAAGTGGGAAAAAGGTACTTGTAATAGATGGAGATATGCGCAAAGGCTATTTACAGACCCAGTTTGGCATGAAGTGGGATAACGGTTTAAGTGATTATTTGTCAGGTCGCCTAAACTTAGCTCAAACCGTTAAGCACACGCAAGTAGAAGGGCTAGATGTAATGACTCGTGGTCAAATACCGCCGAACCCTTCAGAGCTACTAATGCATGAAAACTTTAGCAAGTTGATTGGTGAAGTGAGCAAAATGTACGACTTAGTGATTGTTGATACACCGCCAATCTTAGCGGTAACAGACCCAGCTATTGTGAGTGCGCATGCAGGCACAACATTACTAGTAACCCGTTTTGGTCAAAACCATGCAAAAGAGCTAGAAATTACACGAAATCGTTTTGAGCAAAATGGTATTGATGTAAAAGGTGTTGTGTTCAACGGTGTCATTCGTAAATCCAGCAATGCATATGGGTATTATGGATATTACAACTACGAGTACAAATCAGACAAAGCATAGCAGGTTATGTCGCAACTCGTAGTAACGGCTTTACGTTACGACCGATAAGATGAGTCGTTACTGTGAGACATAGAGCAAGCCGGAGTTGATGCAACATAACAACTCAATATGTATAAAGTGGCATTTATGTTGAGATTGAAAGATAACCAATCAAGGTTAGTCAACTGCGAATTTACTTCGAAGAATAATAGCTCTGCATGAAGATATAGGGCGTTATAAATAGGGAGGCTGAATAAGACAAGTAAAGCCTCCTAAAATCCAATTGGCATTTCTAAATAAATCAGTTAGAGACAATAAAAGGGAACTCTGTGAAAGTACTTACAGTATTTGGAACAAGACCTGAAGCAATCAAAATGGCTCCTTTAGTACACGCTCTTAAGCAAGATGTACGCTTCGATGCCAAAGTATGTGTTACAGCACAGCACAGAGAGATGCTAGATCAGGTATTAGAGTTATTCAAAATTACACCTGATTATGATTTAAACTTAATGAAAGCTGGGCAGACGCTACCAGAAGTGACAAGCCGAATTTTATTAGAGCTTACTCCAGTATTTAAAGAGTTTAAGCCAGATGTGGTCTTAGTACATGGCGATACTGCAACCACATTTGCAGCAAGCTTAGCAGCTTATTATGAACAAATTTCAGTTGGTCATGTCGAAGCAGGGTTGCGTACAGGCAATATATACTCTCCATGGCCAGAAGAAGCAAACCGCAAGCTTACAGGGGCGCTTACCAGATACCACTTTGCTCCCACTGAGACCTCTAAACAAAACTTGCTAATTGAAAATTACCATGAGGAAAATATATTTGTTACGGGTAACACCGTGATCGATGCTTTGCTAATGGTTAAGCATCAAATAGAAACAGACTCAGATCTAAGCAATGCTCTAGCTGCACAATTCCCCATGTTAGATGAGAGCAAAAAGCTTATCTTAGTTACAGGTCACCGAAGAGAAAGTTTTGGTGGTGGATTTGAACGTATTTGCGAAGCGTTAGCTAAAACAGCGAAAGTACATCCAGAAACGCAAATTCTATACCCTGTGCACTTGAACCCGAATGTACAAGAGCCAGTTAATCGTATTTTAAAAGACGTAAACAACATACACCTGATCGAGCCGCAGCAGTATTTGCCATTCGTGTATTTAATGAATCGTGCACATACCATTCTAACCGACTCAGGCGGCATTCAAGAAGAAGCCCCAAGCCTTGGTAAGCCAGTACTAGTTATGCGTGATACAACTGAGCGTCCAGAAGCGGTTGAGGCTGGTACAGTAAAACTAGTGGGTACTGACGTCGAGCTAATAACATCATCACTCACCGAGTTACTTACGAATGAAGCAAGTTATGCCGAAATGAGCAGGGCGCACAATCCATACGGTGATGGTGAAGCATGTAAACGCATTTGCGATATTTTAGCTAGTTAATAAAAAAGTTAGTTTTTAATTTTTTGCTTACAGCTTACAGAATTTATAAAAAGGGATATCATGTCTTTTGAAACAATTTCAGTAATAGGTCTTGGTTATATTGGGCTTCCAACTGCAGCAATGTTTGCCTCCCGCAAGAAGAAAGTAATTGGCGTCGATGTAAACCAAAATGCAGTAGATACTATTAACCGTGGTGAAATTCATATTGTAGAACCTGAGCTTGATATGATTGTTCACGCTGCGGTTAAAGAAGGTTATTTAAAGGCTACAATTACTCCCAAACCAGCAGATGCTTTTTTAATTGCAGTACCAACACCATTTAAAAATAATGACTCTGATATTCCTGAGCCAGATCTTTCTTATATTCAAGCGGCCGTAAAAGCAATTGCACCAGTTTTAAAAAAGGGTGACTTAGTAATACTCGAGTCAACATCACCTGTGGGCGCTACAGAGCAAATGGCTGAATGGTTAGCTGAAGCTCGAGGTGATTTAACTTTCCCGCAAACACATGATGAAAGCTCTGATATTCGTATTGCACATTGTCCTGAACGAGTATTGCCTGGTCACGTGGTACGTGAATTAGTTGAAAATGACCGCGTAATCGGTGGTATGACAGCTAAATGCTCAGAAACGGCGATTGAACTTTACAAAACTTTTGTTGAAGGTGAATGTGTTACGACAAATGCACGAACTGCAGAAATGGCTAAATTAACTGAAAATTCATGTAGGGATGTTCAAATAGCCTTCGCAAATGAGCTATCCATTATTTGCGATAAGCTAGATATAGATGTATGGGAGCTTATTTCGCTAGCCAACCGTCACCCTCGCATTAATATTTTACAACCAGGTCCTGGTGTAGGTGGGCACTGTATTGCAGTTGACCCTTGGTTTATCGTAAGTAAAACACCAGATGAAGCACGGGTCATACACACTGCACGCCTAGTAAATGATTCAAAACCTGACTGGGTAATAAACAAAGTCAAATTAGCAATTTCCGATTTCTTACAGAATAATCCAAGTAAAACTGTTATAGATGTTACTGTAGCTTGTTATGGCTTGGCGTTTAAGCCTGATATTGATGATTTACGAGAAAGCCCCGCGATGTTAATTATGCACAGTATTTCACAAATGCATCAAGGTCAAACCTTAGTCGTCGAGCCCAACATTGATTACGATCATAAAGAACTCGGCAATTCTAAATTGGTTAATCTTGAGCTTGCAGTTGAAGAGGCGGATATTCATGTAATGTTAGTTGATCATAAGCAGTTTAAAAAAATTACAGCACCTAAGGGCTTGATTGTTGATACGAAGGGGATTTGGTCATGAATCTAACAAAAGAAACTAAAATTGCCATCATAGGTTTAGGTTATGTCGGTTTGCCATTGGCTGTTGAGTTATCAAAGAAATTTAATGTGCTAGGGTTTGATATTAACTCAGCGCGTGTAGAAGAGTTGCAATCTGGTCATGACTCAACATTGGAAGTGACCGATGAGGCGCTTCAAGCTGCAGCATCACTGCGCTTTGCAAGTAACAAGAGTGAGCTTGCAGATAGTACGGTTTACATTGTTACCGTGCCAACGCCAATCGACGACAATAATGCACCTGATTTAAGACCGTTACAAAAAGCCTCAGAAATGCTGGGTGAGTTTGTTGCTAAAGGTGATGTGGTAATTTACGAGTCTACAGTGTACCCCGGTGCGACAGAAGAAGTCTGTTTGCCAATCATTGAGAAAGTATCTGGGTTGAAGTTCAACGAAGATTTCTTTGCAGGTTATTCGCCAGAACGTATTAACCCAGGTGATAAAGTTAATACACTTACAAAAATCATGAAAATCACATCAGGCTCAACACCAGAGGTTGCTGATTTTGTAGATGCTTTATATGGCTCAATTGTTGAAGCTGGCACGCATAAAGCAAGCTCGATTAGAGTAGCAGAAGCTGCAAAAGTGATTGAGAACACTCAGCGTGATTTAAATATCGCGATTATTAATGAGTTTGCGAAAATCTTTAACCGCTTAGGTATTGATACGGAAGAAGTATTGAATGCCGCTGGTACAAAGTGGAACTTCTTAAAATTCAAGCCAGGTTTAGTTGGTGGACATTGCATAAGTGTTGATCCTTATTATCTTACATACAAAGCGCAAGAAGTCGGCTACCGACCAGAAGTAATTTTAGCTGGTCGTCGTATCAATGATGGCATGGGCGAGTATGTTGCTACTCAGCTGGTTAAGAAGTTGGCGAGCAAAAAAATTCATATTGATGAAGCTAAAGTGCTTATTCTCGGTTTCACCTTTAAAGGTGATTGTCCAGATGTTCGTAATACTAAAATTATAGATATCGTTAAAGAGTTAAAAGACTTTAACATGACGGTAGATGTCTACGATGATTGGGCAAACCCAGGTGAAGTTAAGCATGAATATGGTATCGACCTGATCACAGAGTTAGAAGAAGGTAAGTATGATGGTATTGTACTTGCTGTAGATCACTCAGGGTTGAAAAAAATGGGCGAAAAAAAACTGCGTTCATTCGGAAAAGAAAATCATGTGCTGTATGACGTTAAGCATGTGTTAAAGCCATCAGAAGCAGATATTAGACTTTAAGGAGCTAGTTGTAGCATGAAAAATTTTGCATTAATTGGTGCTGCGGGCTACATCGCACCACGTCACCTTCGCGCGATTAAAGATACGGGTAATAATTTAGTTGCAGCAATGGATATCAATGATTCTGTGGGTATTATGGATAGCCATTTCCCTGAGGCTGAATTTTTCACAGAATTTGAAGACTTCACGGCGTTTGTTGAAGACCAAGCTTTACATGGTAATAAACTAGATTATATTTCAATTTGTAGCCCAAACTATCTGCATGCACCACACATGAAGTATGCACTTAAAAATGGCATCGATGTAATTTGTGAAAAGCCGTTGGTATTGCACTCAGAAGATATGGATATTCTGAAAGAGTATGAGCAAAAATATGGTGCTCGTGTTAACTCAATTCTACAGCTACGTTTACACCCATCAATTATCGCCTTAAGAGAAAAAGTTGCAGCAGCGCCTGCTGATAAAGTATTCGATGTTGATTTAACGTACATGACATCACGCGGTAAATGGTACATGAAGTCTTGGAAAGGCTTTGACCACAAATCAGGCGGCGTGGCGACGAACATTGGTGTGCACTTTTACGACATGCTTCACTTTATTTTTGGTGAACTAAAAAGCAACGAAGTGCATTTTAGAGATGAAAAAACAGCGAGTGGCTATCTTGAATATGAGCGTGCGCGAGTTAAATGGTTCTTATCAATCGACTCAAGTAACCTACCAGACAACGCAGTCAAAGGTGAAAAGCTAACTTACCGTAGTATCACCATTAATGATGGTGATAACACCGAAGAGCTAGAATTCTCAGGTGGCTTTACCGACCTACATACTCAAAGCTATCAAAATGTGTTAGCAGGTAATGGGTTTGGTATTGATGCAAACCGAATTGCCATTGAAACAGTTGAGAACATTCGCGTTCAAGATGTTGTTGAAGCTGGTGAGAAAGCGCATCCATTATTAATTAAGGTTTTATAAAAAAAATCAAGGTTTTAGGTTATGAAGTCGGATAAGAAAATAGCAGTTGTAACAGGGGCTCTTGGAGGAATTGGTACTGCCATTGTAGGTAGTTTTCTTAGTGATGGAGTGGTTGTAATTGCTACTATTAGACTAGGAACTTTAGAGCGTGCAACAGACTGGAAAAAAACACGATTTGACAACAATGAGGACCTATACCTATTGGAAGTAGATGTTGCTGACTATACAAGTTGCGAACAGTTAATCGCCCAAGTTAAAGAGCAGTTTGGTCGTTTAGATATTTTAGTGAATAACGCGGGTATTACTCGAGACTCTTCTATTAAAAAGATGTCGTTTGAGCAGTGGAATGAAGTTCTCAATACAAATTTAACAGGCTGTTTTAATATGAGCAAATCGGCTTTCATCCTAATGCTTGAAAATAACTATGGGCGGATAATAAATATTTCTTCGGTTAATGGGCAGAAAGGTCAGTTTGGACAAGTCAATTACTCTGCTTCTAAATCTGGAATCTATGGGTTAACAAAATCTTTAGCATTAGAGGGAGCTCGTAAAGGTATTACTGTTAACTCGATCTCACCAGGATATATAAGAACTGAGATGACAAGCAAAATACCTCCTAATATATTAGATGCAATCATCAGTGAAATACCCGTTGGACGAATGGGAGAGCCTGAGGAAGTCGCAGACACAGTGCGTTTCCTTGCATCTGAAAAATCAGCATTTATCACTGGAAGTAATTTGGCCATGAATGGTGGCCAGCATTTGTATTAGGAGTACCGATCATGGCTGCAAAGTTAAGTAAACCGATCACGTTAAATGAAGTTTGTCAATTGCTGGGTCTTAGCTTGGACGAAGATGGTGAGCAACAAATTGAGTTTATCTCAGACTCGAATGTAGGTGGTTACAACAGTATATGCGATTACGTTAAGGGTCAGTTGCCAGCTAAAGGTACTGTCTTAATTACGCCTCAAGCTGTTGAAGGCTATACGTGCTTGCTAGCAGAAAACCCAACTGTGAGGTTGATTAAGTTAATTAACTATGTTGAGTTAGAGCACGGTTTTGAAGTGCTTTGTGAGTCACCTAAGTATGGTGAAAACGTAAGGATAGGTAAGAACACTGTAATTGAAAATGGTGTTGTCATAGGTAGTAATACAGTAATTGAGCATAATGTTGTTATCCATACAGGAACGGTGATTGGGGCGCATTGTGTTATTCGTTCTGGTGCTACAATCGGTGGTGAAGGTTATGGCTTTGTTCAAGATGATGAATTCATATTGCGTCAGCCATTTATTGGAGGCGTTCGTTTAGGTGATAGAGTTGAAGTTGGTTATAATTGCGCCATCGTAAGAGGGGCAGTTGAAGATACAGTGCTTGAAGATGATGTAAAGCTAGATAATCTCGTACATATTGCTCATGATGTGAATATTGGTAAAGGATCTACTATAACCGCCGGAGTCTCATTTTGTGGTTATGTTTGTGTTGGTGAAAATACAAGAATTGCACCAAATGCAACTATTAAGCAGCGTATTAATATTGGCAGTAATGCGCTAGTAGGTTTAGGGGCTGTTGTAACAAAAAACGTTGGCAATAACGAGATTGTTGCAGGTAATCCTGCAAAAGTATTGAGAACACAGAAGAATTAATCTAATGCAATTTATAGATTTAGCTGCGCAATATCAGCACTTAAAAGAAAAAATAGACACTCGAATTCAAACTGTTTTAGACCATGGTCATTATATCATGGGTCCTGAAGTGCAAGAGCTAGAGCAGCGGTTATCAGAATATGTCGGTGTTAAACACACTATAAGTTGTGCAAATGGAACAGACGCACTGACTTTGGCCTTAATGGTGTTAGGTGTCAAAGAAGGTGATGCGGTTTTTTGCCCGACATTTACTTTCTTCGCAACGGCAGAAACGATTGCTTATGAGGGGGCAACTCCAGTATTTGTTGATTCTAACAAAGATACATTCAACATCTGCCCAAACGATTTAGATAAGCGTATTGGAGCTGTAATCGCAGAAGGTAAATTAAAACCGAAAGCGATTATCGCAGTCGATTTATTTGGTTTACCAGCAGACTACCCAGCACTTAGAAAAATTGCAGATAAATATGATTTAAAAATCATTGAAGATGCAGCGCAGGGTTTTGGTGGCGAAATTAATGGTAAGCGAGCAGGGTCATTTGGTGATATTGCAACAACCAGTTTCTTCCCAGCTAAGCCATTAGGGTGTTATGGTGATGGTGGTGCGATTTTTACCGATAATGATGATTATGCAAATCTCCTTGAGTCACTTCGCGTACACGGTAAAGGTAAAGATAAATACGACAACGTGCGTATTGGTATGAATTCGCGCCTAGACACCATTCAGGCTGCAGTTTTACTTGAAAAGCTAGCCGCCTTCCCGCAAGAGTTGGTTAATCGCAACAAAGCAGCAGTAAAGTACACAGCAGAATTAAAAGACACGTACAAAACACCCGTTGTCCCAGAGGGCTATGTTAGCTCTTGGGCACAATATACATTGACGGTGTCAGACCGAGATGCAGAAATGGCGAAATATAAAGCCCAAGGTATTCCGACCATGGTCTACTACGGTACGTGTATGCATCAACAAACCGCATTTAAAGCGCTAGGTTATCAAGAAGGTGACTACCCGATAGCAGAGCGTTTAGCAATTTCAGTTTTTAGTTTACCGATGCACCCTTATATGGTAAGTGAGGATTTTGGCAAAGTTGTGCGTGCTGTTATTAGTGGTAATTAATATAATTATATGTACTCTCTTTTCAGGATGAATAACTAGATGTTGTCCAAGTTGTTAGTCAGAGAAAATACAACAAGAAATATATTGACTTTAATTTCTGGTACTACAATTGCTCAGGTTCTTCCTATCATTGCAGCTCCATTATTGACACGTCTTTATACACCAGCAGAGTTTGGTTTATTTGCTTCCTTGTTTGCTTTTGCAATGATTTTGTCAGGTTTAGTTACTTGGAGGTACGAACTAACAATTCTTCTTCCGAAAAGTAATAAAAGTGCTTTTTTGATTTTACGCTTGTGTTTTTTTTTAGTGATATGCACAAGTATTTTATGTGCAGCCTTAATTTTTTTATTTAGCTTTGGGATTAAGAGTACTCTAGGTGAGGATTATTCATTGGGTGTACTTATAATCGTCCCAATGTGTGTTTGCTTAGTGGGGTTGTACCAATCGCTATATTATTGGTTTAATAGAGTTTGTTGCTACTCTTTGTTAGCGAAAAGTAGAGTTTTAATTGGCCTTTCCATGGTGGCGACTCAGTGTTTATTTGGGTATTTTGAAATAAATAAGCTTGGCTTAATTCTTGGTTTCGCAATTGGACAGGCAGTAGGGGTGCTGTATTTGCTTAACTCCGTGCAGCTTTCTGATAATTTTAGTTTTAATAGTAGTAAAGCAAGAATTTATGTTTTGGCTAAACGATACATAAATTTCCCCCGTTTCTTGATGCTTGCACATGTAGTAAATACTACAGCTATTCAGTTGCCAAATATCTTATTGAGTTCTTTCTTTGGAACAAGGTACTCAGGGTTCTACATCTTGCTCCAAAGAGTTGTAGGTTCTCCTATTTCCATATTGGGAGGTGCTATAGGTGATGTTTTTCGACAAAAGGCTGGTGAGCAATACAGCACAAATAAATGTTGCGACATAATCTTTATAAGCACACTAAAAAAACTCATTTTAGTCTCTATCCTCCCATTTGGTCTGCTGTATGCGTTTTCACCATACATGTTCGGAGTTATTTTTGGAGAAGAGTGGTCTAAAGCGGGAGATTATGTAAGGTTATTGACACCTTTCTTCTTTTCACAGTTTGTATTTAGCCCTTTAAGTTTTATGTTTTTTGTTGCCGAAAAAGAAAAGCAAAACTTGCTTTGGCAGGTAACATTTTTGTGCGTAACGTTAACTTCGTTTTTCATTGGTAACGAATATGGTAATGATGAGCTGGCTTTGAGCCTGTTCAGCTTAGCTGGGATGTGTATGTATACTATTTCTGGTTATATGTCATGGCGTTATTCAAAAGGGAATTAGTTATGAGTTACGCAATGTGGGTTTTAATTTTATAATTATTGGTGAGTTAATATGTTATTGTCTGTCGTTGTCGCTGTTAAAAATGAACAAATACATGTTGAAGAGGCCTTACTAAGTATACTTGGTCAAAAAGGGGTTAATTTTGAACTTATTGTAGTAGACGACGGTTCAAATGATAATACTTTTGAAATCTTGCAGAGCTTACAAAAACAATATGATTTTTATCTAACGAAAAACCCAAAAGCAGGAAAACCTTCTGCTTTTAACTTGGGCATTTCCTTAGCCAAAGGTGACTATGTGTGCATGTTTGCAGGGGATGATGTAATGCCAGAAGGAAGTTTAGAAAAACGTATTGATTCAATATCTCATTGTAATGATGAGCCAACTGTAGGTTTATCTAAATTGCAGATACTTTCAGAAAATAAGAAATTAAATGGAGCTGTAATACCGAATAAACCAGGTGTGGGTGGTTTTACAGGCTCTTCGTATATGATGAATCGAAAAGCTGTTGAGTTGATATTTCCTATTCCGGAGTCTTTACCAAATGAAGATACTTGGATGGAGGTTGCAATTCGCTACTTATCTGATCAGAAATGGAATTTAGTACATACAGATATTATAAGTAATAATTGGAGAGTGCATAGCGGAAATAGTATTAGTCATCAAATGGATTTTGATACTTACAATGAAAAATTTTCTTCTCGTTATAAAGCGCATGAGTTATTTTATGATAGTCGTTTTGATGAAATGTCAGTTTCTGCGCGAACAGAATTAAAAAAACGTGTTGAATGTGAGAGCTTTCGATTGAACAAACAGTTTTTCAGAATTTTGTTTTCGCAAGTTACTTTAGTCGAGAAACTTAGGGCTGTTTCTAACTATAACAACTTTTTTTATACTCTAAGAAGTCGTTTCTTCTTACTATTTTCAGGTTGGTAGTTCGATGACTTCAAAAATGGCTAAATTACAAGGTTATTCATTGGGTTTGTTGGTGACAGCTCCCGTTTGGCCTGTATTTTTAGTCAATGTTAGTATTTATATATATGCAGTGATAGCTCTAACTTATTTATTTACATGTTTATGGAGACTACCTAGCGTCAGAATAAGTCGCACACACTTAATTGCCTATGTATGTGCATTTTCTAGCTTGTTCTTTTTGTGCTTCGAACCTATGTTTGGATTAGTTGAGCATGATGTTATGACAAGCTTTATATTTATCTTTATAGCTGTAATTTTTTATCTAACCTCTTCTTTTTTTCCTTATGAAGTGTTACTTGTCAAGTTCAAAGATGCTGTGCTAACAGTGTCTTTTATTTTGTCAATACTCATTATTATTGGGCAACTAATTGATGGTGATTATAGAATATTTTGGACGGCAGATAATTATCTTGCAGTTGGCCTTGTTCTTGGTTTTTCTTTTTCCCTTTTAGCAAATGATTTATTTTGTCGAAATGTTGGTTTAATAAAAAAGTTAATGATATGTGTTGTATTTTTAGGTGTTGTATTTAGCTTGTCGAGAGGGACTTTAATGTTTGCCTCTTTGATATTAATAGTTAATTTTATTTCTTATTCTTCTAACCTACGCGCTTACTCTTATTATAAAGCTTTAGCTGGAAAGTTCTTTATTCCATTTATTTTATTACCCCTTATATTTGCCTTGAGTATAATGCTATTACCTGAAAGGACAGTTGACAGGTTGGTAGGTATTACTGATATGAATCAAGAGGGAACGGGGGTGGGTATAAGAATGGTTATTTGGAAAAATTGGTGGCAAGAATTTCTTCGGGCACCAATATTTGGGCATGGTCTTGGTTATAGTTTGATAGACCCAGCTTTACACCCTCATAATTTATTCCTGCAGGTTGCTGTTGATGGCGGATGTGTATCATTAATTTTTTTCTCAGGTTTTTTACTTCTACCTATTTATGTATATTACAAAGGTTTAAGCAATGAGCATACTTCAAGGGATAAGGATTTAAAAGGTTTGTTTTTTGGTTACATATATCTACTGCTTGAATACACAAGAAGTTATGATGTCTATACGGGCAGGGCTGTGTTTGTATTAGCTGGTTTACTTTTGGCTTTTTCTATTTTTTATAAAAAAAGTTCTCCGAACTCCCACAGAGAAAAAATAAATTAAAATTACTCGAATTCAACTTATAGATTGGTATTAATATGTGTGGAATTTTTTCTGCCAGTGTAAACAAAAAATCTTCTCAAAACATTCAGGTAGCTGTAGAGGCAATAAGTCATCGTGGTCCGGACGGTTTCGGTGTATTTGAAACAATTAAAGGGGACTGCATACAAGCTCATACAAGACTTTCAATACTCGATACATCTAGTAACGGTCACCAGCCGATGTTTAGTAAAGATAATTTATTTTCTGTGGTTTTTAATGGGGAAATATATAACTTTCAAGAGCTGAAGAAATATTTAGAAATTAATTACCCACAGTTACAGTGGAGTTCTAACTCCGATACAGAGGTTTTAATTGAAGGCTTCGCAAGAGAAGGTGAGAAATTTCTAAATAAATTAAATGGTATTTTTTCCATATGTATTTATGACTTCGTTAACAGTGAGCTAACTGTTCTAAGAGACCCGTTGGCTGTTAAACCATTATTTTATATAGAAACTAATACCGGTTTTTATTTTAGCTCAGAGCTTTCTAGTCTTGTTACTTTGCATCAAGATTCGCTTTCGTTACGTAAGCAATCTTTTTACGAACAGTTAGCTTTTATGTTCATTCCAGAGCCACACACGTACTTTAATGAAATCAAAAAGCTTACACCCGGTGTAATGCATAAGTTTTCACATGGAAAATTAATAGAAACAAAACCGTTGTTTTCAGATTTACTTTACAGTAAACCCTCTAAGTCTAATTATGACGAACTGTGTCAAGAATTTGATTTGCTTCTAAATAAAGCAATTAAACGTCAATTGGTTTCGGATGTACCTGTATCTGTTATGTTGAGCGGTGGTCTTGATTCATCTTGTATTGCTCAGCTTGCAATTAATAATGGTGCTATTTTACAGTCAGCATATACAATTGCTACTGAAGAGAAAGATAATCAATTAGACATGCAAGAAAGTGATATCAAGTACGCTAAATTGATGGCCGATAGACTTGGCATTGAACTTGTAGAAATGACAGCCAAAGATGACTTTGTAAACTTATTACCAGAAATGATTAGGTATTTTGAAGATGGCATTTCGGACCCTGCTGCTATAAATATGTATTTAATATCTGAAAGGGCTCGAGCAGATGGGGTGAAAGTATTATTGACTGGTCAAGGTGCAGATGAATATTTGGCTGGTTACAGGCGTCATCAAATGGGAATCGCGATTAGTAAAATACCGCAATTTTCTGCTGGTTTTTTTAAGGCGCTTGACTCAATTCTACCAGCCACAATTAAAGGTAAATTCAATAGCAAATATCGTCGTGTAAAAAGAGCATTGTCGGTTTTATCTAAATCAAAAAGTGAAAAAGTATTTTCACTTTACTCTTGGGCTGATGCACAGTATTTATACAATATATTTAACAATTCAGAACAACTAAAGAGTTACTCAGATTTCTTAAATGACTTTATGTCTAAGTCTACTTGCAATACTATTGGCGGTACTTTGTTAGAGTTAGACAAAGCTTATGATCTGACTTCATTAAATTTGGTTTATTCAGATAGGATGAGTATGGCAAATGGTGTTGAAGCTAGGGTTCCTTTACTAGATTTTGAATTAGTTAGCTTTATGAATAGATTACCATATGAAACCAAACTTAACAAAAATGTTACAAAGTCTATTTTTAAGAAAGTAATGGAAAAGCATCTGCCAAATGAAGTTATTTATCGAGAAAAGTCTGGTTTCGGCTTACCTTTAAGAGCATGGCTCTTAAAGCGTATTGAACTAGTTGAGGCTTATTTATCGTCTGATTCTATAGAAAAATTTGGCTTATTTGATAGTAAGAAAATATCTGAAATATTACTTGAGCAACAGACAGGTAAGAAAGACCGTTCTAATTTAATTTTTTCTTTGTTATGTATTCATTTATTGTTTTCGAGTGATTTGTATCAGAGGTATAACTTTAAATAGATAGGTTACGTTTCCTTAAACTGTAGTTAGAAAATAGCTGATCTTGCTTTTATTTAAGAAGCGCTACATAAAAAGTAGTTATTATTTATATTATTAAGCACTTGATTTATAAGGCTGTAGCGTGTAGAGGCAATTAACTAGAACATAGCTAATAGATAAGGCGAAATTGTATTGGGGTGTACTTAACTAAAGGCTACATTTTGTATTTACTGAAGTACATACAATTAGCGAATATAGCTTGACTTGAGTTTTATTACTTAAAGCTATTTTTATTAAGACTAAATTTTTAATCTTGGGTATTAACGGATGCATCAAATTTGTACTAACTGCGTAATGGACACAACGGATTCGAAAATTACTTTTGATGAGAATGGAGTATGCGATCATTGTACGACATTTTATAATGATATTAAGCCTAATTGGCACACGGATGAAAAGGGTTGGGCAGAGATAACAAAAATCGCAGCCGATATTAAAAAGGAAGGTGAAGGTAAAGAGTTTGATTGCATTATAGGTATGAGTGGTGGTATTGACAGCTCATACCTTGTTTATTTAGCAAAAGAGAAACTAGGTTTAAGACCATTGGTTTTTCATGTTGATGCTGGCTGGAATTCTCAGCAGGCTGTTCACAATATTGAGCAAATAGTAGATCGCCTTGGTTTAGATCTTTATACAGAAGTTATTGATTGGGAAGAAATGAAAGACTTGCAGCTTTCTTTCTTTAAAGCAGGTGTTTCTCATACAGACACGCCGCAAGACCATGCATTTTTTGCGACGATGTACAAGTTTGCTTCGAAGCATAAAATTAAACATATTTTAACAGGCGGTAACTACTCAACTGAGTGTATCCGCAATCCACTAGAGTGGATGTATTTCCAGTCAGACTCTCGTCAGATTAAAGATATTCAAAAGAAGTTTGGTACAAAGAAACTGAAGAACTTCCCATTAACAAATATCTTATGGCACAAAATTTACTTGCCATATATCAAAGGGATTAAGTTATATAGACCACTTGACTTTATGCCTTATGACAAAGAGGAAGCAACGCAGTTTTTAGTTGATAATTACGGTTATCAGCGTTACGCACAAAAACACTTTGAGTCTCGCTTTACACGTTTCTATGAGGCTTATTGGCTATATAAGAAGTTTGGTTATGATACTCGCAAAGTACAGTACTCCAGCTTGATCGTTACAGGTCAAATGACGCGTGAAGATGCGTTGGAAAGGCTCAAAAAGCCACCTTATGATCCAGAGACTATCGATGATGATTTCAACTACATTGCCAACAAGCTTGGCATCACCACTGAAGAACTAAGAGGTTATTTGGAAGCGCCTAACAAAACCTACAAAGATTATAAGAACCAGCAATCTATTTATGATTTAGGTGCAAAGGTAATGAGAAAGCTTGGCCTTGAAAAGGGCGGGAAAAGATGATCGCAATAGTTGATTATGGCTCGGGTAATATACAAGCTATTCAAAATATATTTACCAAGTTAAAAATTGACACTTTTTTTGCAAGTACGCCAGAAGAGTTGCAAAGAGCCGATAAAATTATATTGCCTGGTGTTGGCGCTTTTGATGAGGCAATGACACAACTAGAAAAGTCAGGGATGAGAGCAGCGCTGGATCATTTTGCAATGGTCGAAAAAAAACCTGTTTTAGGTATTTGTGTTGGTTTACAAGTTATGGCTAAAAACAGTGATGAAGGTAAGTTACCTGGGCTTGGTTGGTTTGATGCTTCGGTTAAGAAGTTCGATGAATCAAAAATACCTTTTAAGCCTAAACTTCCACATATGGGCTGGAATGAAATAGTACCACAGCAATCACACTCATTGTTGAATAACATAGATTGTGAGAAAGGGTTTTATTTTATTCATTCATATTACTTTGAGGCTCATGATCCAAATGATGTGTTTATTAAAGCTCATTATGGTGACGATTTTTGTTGTGCAGTGAGAAAAGACAACATTTTCGGTTTCCAATTTCACCCTGAGAAAAGCCACTCAAACGGAATCAACCTATTTAAGAATTTTGCCGAGTTTTCAGTATGCTAAGATCAAGAGTATCCCCATGTTTGCTCGTTCACAATAAAGGACTTGTTAAAACAGTAAAATTTAAAGATGCTAAATATGTTGGCGATCCTATTAATGCAGTAAAAATCTTCAATGAAAAAGAGGTTGATGAGCTGATTGTGTTAGACATTGATGCAACAGTCGAAAACAAGTCTCCCGACTATCAAATGATTAAGCACCTCGCCAATGAGAGTCGTATGCCATTGTGTTACGGAGGAGGAATAAAAACACCTCAACAAGCGCAAGAAATTATTAAACTAGGTGTCGAGAAAGTTGCCATTTCAAGTCAAGCCTTAAGTAACCCATCAGTTCTTAAAGAAATGGCTGATATTATAGGCAAGCAAAGTGTTGTTGTGGTTTTAGATGTAAAAAAAACACTTTTTGGCAGTTATGAAATATATACACATAACGGTAAGAACAAAGTCAAAAAGAAATTAGAGCAAGTTATATCTGAATTAGAAGAGATTGGAGTTGGTGAGTTAGTCATTAATTCAATTGATCAAGATGGAATGATGAAAGGCTACGATATGAAGTTGGCCGAAAAAGTGCGAGATCTAGCAAGTGTTCCTCTCACTATATTGGGCGGAGCTGGCTCTTCAGAAGATATATTAAATCTGATTGAAAAGTTTAAAGTGATCGGAGCTTCTGCAGGGAGTCTTTTTGTCTTTAAAGGTGTATACAAAGCGGTACTTATTAATTATTTGACTCAAGATGCTCTCACTAAGATAAGAAAGATCGCGCGTTCACAATTAGGAAAGTAAGATGAAACAAATTCTACAGGATATGGCGAAAGGCGGCTCATCAATTGTTCAGGCGCCTGCTCCTAAAGCAATTAAGAACCATGTTGTCATTGATACCACTACAACACTCATCTCTGCAGGTACAGAGAGAATGCTTGTGGATTTTGGTAAGGCAAATTTAATAGATAAAGCCCGTTCTCAGCCTGATAAAGTTAAAATGGTGCTCGAGAAAGTTCAAACAGATGGACTTATGACCACGGTTGATGCTGTGAAATCTAAGTTGGCCCAACCATTACCGTTGGGATATTGTAATGTAGGTGTTGTAGAGCAAGTTGGCAGTGGCGTAGATACATTTAAAGTTGGGGATCGTGTTGTTTCGAATGGTCCTCATGCTGATGTGGTGCGAGTCTCTAAAAATCTTGTTGCAAAAATCCCTGAGAATGTTTCTGACGAAGAGGCTGCGTTTACGGTTGTAGCCAGTATAGGTTTACAAGGTATACGTCTTGCCAACCCTACTATGGGTGAATCATTTGTTGTTACTGGTGTTGGACTTATAGGCTTGCTAACTGTACAAATGCTTCGTGCTCAAGGTTGCAGAGTACTTGCTATTGACTTTGATCAGACTAAGCTTGATATGGCAAAAGAGTTTGGGGCGGAAATTTGTAACCCTGGCCGAGGTGAAGATCCTGTCGCAGCTGGTATGGCATTTAGCCGTGGTAATGGTATTGATGGTGTCATTATTACTGCATCAACAAAATCGAATGATCCAGTCACTCAAGCTGCTAGAATGAGTCGCAAACGTGGTCGTATTATTTTGGTGGGCGTAACTGGTTTAGAGCTTAGTCGCGCCGACTTTTATGAAAAAGAGCTTACTTTCCAAGTATCGTGTTCTTATGGACCTGGTCGTTATGATCCTAATTATGAAGATAAAGGTAATGATTATCCATTGCCTTTTGTTAGGTGGACGGAGCAAAGAAACTTTGAAGCTATTCTAGACATGATGGCTGGTGGGCAGCTTAACGTAAAGCAGCTTATCACGCATCGGATTCTGTTTGAAAACGCGACAGAAGCTTACGATTTACTTACGAGTGACAAGTCTGCACTGGGTATCCTTTTACAGTATAGTTCGCCTTTAGAGTCTCGACACACTTCAAAAGTAACACTTAATCCTGAAGTCGAATATAAACCTGGAGAACCAGTTATAGGCTTTGTAGGAGCTGGCAACTATGCGTCACGGGTTTTAATCCCTGCGTTTAAAAATGCGGGTGCACAGCTCCATAGTATTTCTACTTCAGGCGGTATAAATGGTGTTATTCATGGCAATCAAGCAGGCTTCAAAGAGGCAACTACAGATACAGACGCTTTAATTGAGAGTGACGAAGTAAATACAATTGCTATTGTCACACGTCATAATAGCCATGCGCATTTTGTGAAGCAGTCATTAAATGCTGGGAAGAATGTTTTCGTAGAAAAGCCTCTTGCGATCACTCATGATGAACTTGAAGAAGTAAAATCAGCTTACGAAGAAGCATCTCAATCAGCCAATCCTCCAAAGTTAATGGTTGGTTTTAATCGCCGTTTCGCGCCTCAAATACAAAAAATGAAGTCATTAATTGATCCTATAAAGGGGCCTAAGTCATTCATTATGACTATGAATGCAGGTGGCATTCCAGCTGATCATTGGACTCAAGATATTGCTGTTGGCGGCGGGCGAATTATTGGTGAAGCATGTCACTTCGTCGACTTAATGCGTTTTCTTGTTGGTAGTGAAATTGTGTCTGTACAAGCGCGTAGAATGGGTGATAGTGATGCGGTAGACATCACGGAAGACAAAGCCGCGATCATACTCGGATTCGCTGATGGCTCATTTGGTACAATTCACTATTATGCAAACGGTGCAGCAAGTTTCCCGAAAGAGAGGGTTGAAGTTTTTGCTGACGGTAAAGTTTTGCAATTAGATAACTTTGTAAAGTTAAAAGGCTTTGGCTTTAAAGGGTTTAAGAAAATGAACCTTTGGAAGCAAGATAAAGGTCAAAACCTTTGTTCGAAATTGTTTTTAGACTCTATCCGTGATGGCAAAAGTTCACCAATTGATATAAATGAGATTTTTGAAGTAGCAAAGATATCTATCGATATAGCCGAGCAACTTAGACAACAATGAGCGGCCAATTAGAAAGATTACTTAAGATATTTCACACAGTGAAATATCTTAAGTTTAAGCAGATATATTACAGAGTTTACTATCGATTTAGTGAACCAAAGTTTATCAAATGCTCCCAGCCAAGCAGTTCTGAATGGCAGTGGTCTGGTCCATTACTCAATAAGCAGAGCTTGTTTAGTATTACCGATGTTAAGTTTCTTAACAAAGCGGGGACGATTAAAACGCCTGCCGATTGGAATTGTGCAAGTAAGCCTAAGTTATGGTTATACAACTTACATTATTTCGATGACTTGAGCTCACAAGATGCGGCGAAGAGATACACTCTTCATAAAGACTTTATTGAAAAGTGGATTTCAGAAAACCCACCGTGTAGTGGAAATGGTTGGGAGCCTTACCCAATTTCTTTACGGTTGGTTAATTGGGTCAAATGGTGCAGTGTGCAGCCCGAAGCGACTCCTAAGTACCTTCAAAGTATGCTTGAACAAGCAAATGTGCTGATGCAGCAGTTAGAGTATCATATCCTTGGAAACCATTTATTTGCTAATGCGAAGGCATTGACCTTTGTTGGCGCTTATTTACAAGGAGAAAACTCTGGGAAGCTTTTAGCTAAAGGGATCAAGCTACTGAATGAGGAGCTTGATGAGCAGTTTTTATCTGATGGTGCACATTTTGAACTCTCCCCAATGTATCATGAAATCTTGCTGTGGGATTTACTTGAACTAATTGATTTAGCTATGACGAGTAAAAGAGTTGAGTTACTTGATTGTTTACCAAAGTGGACAGGTATAGCAAGAAAAGCCTTAAAATGGCTTTCTTCTATCATACATACAGATGGTGAAGTTAGTTTTTTTAATGACTCCTCTATTGGTATTGCGATGAAACCGCATCAAATTTTTGCTTACGCAAATAAACTTGAGCTAGCGCACACAGAAGTAAAAGGTCAATTAGTAACTAATAAAGCCAGTGGTTACAGCAGAGTTTCTCTTGCAAATTATTCCGTGATTTTTGATCATGCAAATGTTGGGCCTGATTATTTACCAGGTCATGCTCATGCGGATACATTGAGCTTTGAGCTATCGATAGGTGACCTGCGGGTTTTTGTAAACTCGGGTACATCTCTGTATGGTACAAGTCAAGAGCGGGTCAGGCAGCGTAAAACGGCTGCTCATAATACGGTATCTGTTTGTGGATTAGACTCTTCGCAAGTTTGGACGGGCTTTAGGGTAGCGAAGCGGGCGTATGCAAAATTAGAAAAATCCATAATTAACGAAAATAGTGTAAAGTTGGTCGCCAGTCACAATGGTTATTTGCAGCAAAGCCCGAAGGTTAAACATACACGTGAATTACAATGTTCTCTTGATAGTGTCATTATCAGAGATATGTTATCAAAACAGCTCCCGGCTTGTTTTCACTTGCATCTTCACCCCGATGTTGATGTCATTAAACTTTCAGAGAAAGAGCTTAAAATCACAAAAGATGATGAAGTGCTTTGCTTAATCAGTAGCTCAGAGCCGATTAATCTTAAAGAAAGTACTTGGCATCCTGAATTTGGTAAGTCCATTGCAAATAAAAAGATTGAGATAGAGTTTACAAACGGCACCTTAAGAACAGTAATTAAACAAATTAAGAGGGACTCGTGAGAATACTGGTTTTATCATTTTACTTTAAACCAGACTTATGCGCTGGCTCGTTTAGAACGACAGCTTTAGTGGAGCAGCTAAAGCAGCAAACTGGGGTAGAGGTCGATGTAGTCACAACAATGCCAAATCGATATGCTAGTTTTGAGGCTGGTGCAAAAGCTGAAGAGATTGACGGTAACATAAGAGTAAGGCGAATAGTTTTACCAACTCATGCAAGTGGTATGCTTGATCAAATAAAGTCTTTTAAAACCTTCTATCAGCAAGCTCTGAAATTAGTTAAAAATGAGGACTATGATTTAGTCTTTGCAACAAGCTCTAGATTGTTCACCGCGTTTTTAGGTGCGCAAGTGTCGAAAAAGAAGAAGGTACCTTTGTATCTCGATATAAGAGACATTTTTGTAGATTCTATTAAAGACGTTTTACCTTCTAAGGTTGTATTTTTTTTAAAGCCATTACTTTCGGCAATAGAAAAATATACTTTTTCTTCTGCAAAACATATTAACCTCGTGTCAAAAGGTTTTGATGAATACTTTAGAGTTCGATACTCGAAAGCTAATTATTCTTGGTTTACAAACGGAATAGATGATGAGTTTTTGGGGCTGCCAAGTCGGGAAAACGAAAACTTATCTCGAGAAAAAGCAAAGCGGATTGTCTATGCCGGTAATATTGGTGAAGGTCAGGGGCTGCATTCAATTTTGCCTAAATTTGCTAGTCAAGTAGGTAACAGTTATCACTTTAGCGTTATTGGTGATGGAGGAAGAAAACCACAGCTAACTGATAGTGTCACTGAGCTTGCTAATATTGAATTATTACCTCCAGTTAATAGGCATCAGCTAATAGAAGAGTACTTGAATGCTGATGTTCTTTTTCTACATTTAAATGACTATCCTGCGTTTGAAAAGGTACTACCGTCAAAAATATTTGAATATGCAGCGACAGGGAAGCCTATTTTGGCGGGTGTTTCTGGGTATGCTGCTGATTTTATTAAGTCGGAAGTGTCTAATGCAGAGGTTTTTTATCCGGGAGATGACCAAGGGGCACTGCAAGCATTAAATAAATTAAAGTTAGAGCACACCGATAGGGATGCTTTTATCAATAAATACACAAGAACCAACATAATGAAGGATATGAGTGACTCTATTGTCACTTTAAGGTAGTTTTATGGGGAACATTTTAATTACTGGATACTCAGGGTTTGTTGGTTGCCATCTTTTAAATGCTCTTGATTCGTTGGAGAGTGTTAATTTACTAGGGCGCTCTGTTCCCTCTGTGTGTAATAACTATTTGAAAGCAAATATAGATGCAACTACAAACTACACTCAAGTGTTAGATGAAGTAGAAGTTGTAATACATATCGCGGCTCGTGTTCATGTTATGAATGATGCTGCAGCTGATCCCTTAGAAGCTTTCAGAGAAGTTAATACACTAGGTACTTTGAACCTGGCAAAGCAGGCTGTAAAAGCTGGGGTAAAGCGGTTTATTTTTGTGAGTTCGGTGAAAGTAAATGGTGAAAGTACTTCAGCCCTAAAACCTTTTTGTGTTTCAGATAAACCAAAACCGGAAGATCCTTATGGCGTTTCTAAAGCTGAAGCTGAAATGCAACTTATGGCATTAGGTAAAGAAACGGGTATGGAAATTGTTATTATTCGACCTCCACTGGTATACGGTGAAGGGGTTAAAGCAAACTTCGCATCACTCATGAAGTTGGTAGGTAAAGGTTTACCGCTACCTTTTAGAGGTATTAGTAATAATAAACGAAGCTTAGTATCTGTTTATAATCTTGTTGACCTTATCAAGGTTTGTATTGATCATCCATCGGCTGCAAATCAGACGTTTTTAGTAAGCGACGACAATGATTTGTCAACTGCTGAAATGGTTGCGTTGATGGCAAAAGTACAAGGTAAAGCTAACTTGTCACTCCCTGTTCCTGTTTGTTGCTTTAATTTAGCTGGAAAGGTTTTTGGTAAGCAAAGTGTTGTTGATAGGCTCGTTGGGTCTTTGCAAGTAGATATTGAACACACAAAGAAAACGTTAAATTGGCAGCCGCCTTATTCTGTTGAAGATGGGTTTAAATTGTCGGCTAATCGAGCGTAATGGAACTTTTAAATGATTAGATTATTAGATTTTTTATTAGCCTTATTAGGCTTGATTGTGACATTTCCTTTTTTAGTCCTAATTTTTATCATTGGGCTTTTTGATACTGGATCGCCCATATTTACTCAAGAAAGAGTGGGTCGTAACAAAAAACCTTTTACTTTAGTAAAGTTTAGAACAATGAAGGTTGAAACTGCGTCAGTTGCAAGTCATTTAGCAAGTTCAGCTTCAATAACGCCTCTGGGTGGCTTTTTACGTAAAACTAAATTAGATGAGTTACCTCAGCTTTGGAATGTTTTAAAAGGTGAAATGAGTTTGGTCGGGCCTAGGCCGGGCTTGTTTAATCAAGAAGAGCTTACTACAGCGCGAGAAGCAAAGAATGTGTTTGATGTGCGTCCGGGAATAACAGGCCTTGCGCAGGTGAATGAAATCGATATGTCTACCCCTGAATTACTTGCGACAACAGACAGGAAAATGATTGATAGTTTGACTGTGGCTAATTATTTTAAATATATAGTAATGACGGTAACTGGTAGTGGTTCAGGAGATAGAGTTGGTAAACGCTAGTTTAAGATATTTTCTGTTTTAAGCTCAAGCTTCTTCATATTTTTCTCATACATTTTTGCTACTTTTGTGTATACTGCATTGTGTACTATGCTTTAGTTCGTCTGCGGTTTTAATTCTGATAGGAATAAAAAAGGAACACGATGGATAGTTGGTTTCGCGCCTTACTTGGCGCTTCTCGTAGCCAAAAACGACTCATTACTTTAGCACTAGACTCTGTTTTTATTATAACAGCTTTTTGGTTGGCGCTAATTGTTAGGCTCGATAGCATTGCGCCTTTAACTGTCACCAAAAATTGGCTGTTATTGGCTATTCTTTTACCAGTAAGTTTGTTTGTTTTTGTCCGCTTAGGGCTTTATCGTGCTGTTCTGCGCTATGTTGGTGCTAATGCCGTTGGGGCGGTAGTTCTTGGTACCCTTGTTAGTACAGTGGTGTTGGTCATGGCGGCGTTTTTTACTCAAACAACAATTCCCCGCACTATGCCTATTATTTACGGCTGGTTGATGGTGTTATCGCTAGGTGGTTCGCGTATTTTAGTCAGAGCACTTATTTGGCGCTTATCTGCGGTGACTAAAACGCCAGTGGTGATTTACGGTGCTGGTGATGCAGGCCGCCAACTAGCTACGGCGCTTGCAACCGGGCCTGACTATTATGTTACGGCGTATCTAGATGATGATAGTGGTAAGCATGGAGCTATTATTCAAGGGATCCCCGTTATTCCTTTTAACGAAATTTATAATTTAATCGATAAAAAAAGAGTTAAAAAGGTGTTGCTGGCATTGCCTAGTGTGCCGCGCTCTCGCCGTAAAGAAATACTCGCTAAGTTAGAAAAACTGCCGCTCGAGGTGATGACAGTACCAGGTATGGCAGATGTCATCGACGGTAAAGCACAATTGGATGAAATCAAAGAAGTTGAAATTGAAGACCTATTGGGCAGAGACCCCGTAACACCCAAACCAGAGCTGATGGCTGCAAATATCAAAGACAAAGTCGTTATGGTGACTGGCGCTGGTGGTTCTATTGGCTCTGAGCTATGTAGGCAAATTATAGTAAATGGACCTAGCAAGTTAGTGCTTTTTGAAGTGTCGGAGTTTGGCTTATATAGCATTGAAAAGGAGCTGAATCAGCTTGCATTGAACAAAGGCGTATCGTTGGAAATAGTACCAGTGATGGGCTCGGTGCAACGAGTCAACCGTATTGAAACTTGTATGAAAGCCTTTGGGGTGCATACCGTATATCATGCTGCGGCCTATAAGCATGTACCGCTTGTAGAGCAAAATGTCGTTGAGGGTGTTCGTAATAATGTATTTGGTACTTATTACACGGCTAAAGCCGCTATTAACGCAGGAGTAGAGACCTTTGTATTAATCTCTACAGATAAAGCGGTGCGCCCTACCAATGTAATGGGTGCAACCAAGCGTATGGCAGAGTTAGTGTTACAAGCCTTAGCTGAAAGTAAAGTAACGTCTAAAAATACCCGTTTTTGCATGGTACGTTTTGGTAATGTACTCGGCTCTAGTGGTTCTGTTGTTCCGCTATTTCGTAAGCAAATTAAAGAGGGCGGACCAATCACTCTAACTCATAAAGACATCACCCGATTTTTTATGACCATACCGGAAGCTGCCCAGTTAGTGATCCAAGCGGGAGCAATGGGCAAGGGTGGTGACGTATTTGTGTTAGATATGGGTGAGTCTGTTAAGATCAAAGACTTAGCGACCAAAATGGTGCATCTCTCTGGCTTAGAGGTAAAGTCAGAGTCAAATCCTCACGGTGATATTGAAATTAAATGTACAGGTCTGCGTCCTGGTGAAAAGTTATATGAAGAGTTATTGATTGGTGACAATGTTGAAGAAACCTCTCATCCACGGATCATGACGGCCAATGAAGTAAAATTGCCAATGGTAGAGCTTGAAGGTTTTATGAGCGCAATGGATGCAGCGTGTCACAACTTTGATCATGAGCTTATCCGTAAATTGTTGTTAGAGGCGCCTACAGGGTTTAATCCTACAGACGGTATTTGTGATTTGGTGTGGAATGAAAAGCATCAAGTGCTGAATGCTCTGCAAGAAGACGAGAAAAAAGTTGTTAACTTTAGAAAACTTTAACATCTAGTGAGCTCTTAACATAACAGTGAAAAGGTTTCAACTGATGCATTTATTGAAGCTTAAGCTAAATTGCCTTTGTACATATTAGAGGTCAATAGCTTGGGTTTTTCTATACTTAGTTGTACGATAGCTTAATAACTCTAGTGGTAGAGGTAGTTGCCTGTCTCTATCTCAATTGAACCAAGAATTTAAAACTATAAATTGGTCTGTGTACATGTCAAAAATAAATAAGATCTTTGCAGTTAGCGTTGTTCTTGCTAGTGCGCCTGTTTTAGCAGATAGTCAAATCACAAGCTATTCTTCATTTGCTGGCTATACTGGACTTATTAATACCCCAAATGCTGAAATATTAGAAAAAGGTGTTGTTGATTTTAGCTATAACAATCAACTCGATTTACGTGGCACTAAATATATTGATGGTCATAATTTTATCTTTTCTGCTGGGATTTACGACGGGCTTGAAGTCAGCGGTCAGATTGCATCGAGTACAATGCATGATAGTTTGTTTGACAATAAGGGCCAAACGCGAGACCTGTCTTTTAACCTTAAATACCAAATCCCTTATATTCCCAAAAACTGGTTCAACCTCGCCATCGGTGGTAAAGACTTAGGTGGTGCTGCAAACAACTACGAAACATACTATTTAGCGGGCTCAAAAGAGTGGAATGACTTTAGGTTTTCTGCCGGTTTTGCGGTAAGCGATCGCGCAACAGGGCAAATGGATGGTGCGTTTGCGGGTATTGAATGGCAGCCATTAGACTGGTTTGCATTGCAAATTGAGCATGATGCCGATGCAGTGAATGCGGGCTTGCGTTTAACTGTACCTAAAGAGTGGATTTATGATGTGGGTACGTTAACATTCAGCGGCAAATTGTATAGCAATACTGATTACTCTGATAAAGACACTTATTGGGGGTTGAACTTCTCAATGCCTTTGTTTGAACAGGCAGTACTCAATGACCCAGCAGAAGCTGCACCTGCGCCTATTTTAGATAACCACAATCAACGAGAAGCTGCGTTTAAAGCGCATTATCAAAAGCAGCGAGAACTTGCCCAAAAGCCATTAGAAGAAGCAAAGCAAGAAGTCTCTGAGCGTGATAAGTTTAGTAAGTCGCTTACTTTGCAAACGCGCGAACTTAAAAATGCGTTAATTGACGATGGTTTTGAGGCGGTAAGTGTCGGTTTTAACCGTGAGCCGCATATTGTTGTAAGTTTTGAGAACTTTGTATTTAATCGTAATGACATTGACGCGATTGGATTGGTATTAGGACGTATTGCAGAGCACATAGATGAGCCAGATGCAAAATACAGCATTCAGTTACTGAATCGGGGTATGCCAATGTTGTTTGTGCGCGGTAACGTAGATAACTACCGTGAGTTTATCAACACTAGCACCACACCAGATATGGATATACGCCGCGGCGAAATGGAGCCACTTGGCAGTGTATCTTGGGTTGGTATGCCAAATGCCAACAGCCCTTATTTTAAGCCTCGTTTAACCATAGGTCCTGCGTTGAATAACAGAACTGCAACAGAGTTAGGCGTATATGATTATTCACTTGCTGTCAGAGCCGATTTGGAATTACCCATGTGGTACGGCGGCGGATTGAGTATCAGCGCTCAGTCTGAACTGGCTAAAACTGATGACTATGAAACAGGTAAAGCATTTGGTCGATTAGCTGAAAAAGATGGCATTACTCAAGCAACGTTATATCAAAGTTTAGCGTTGCCTTACGGCATTTATAACCAAACACATATCGGCTTTTTTAGAGAGTTTAATCAAGACTTCACTGGTATTAAAAATGAAACAGTTTGGCTAAGTGGTAATGGTCGCCACCAATTTAAAGCAGATATTGGCTACTTAGAATATCAAGATTATGATACAGACCGAGACTATCAAGCCTTGTCGTATCGCTATAACTGGATAGAAAAGGATGTGAGCTTCCATGCAACGGCAGGTCGCTTTTTTTATGATGACAGCGGCGTGAAAGTTGAAACGCGCTTTTGGTTTGGAGACAGTTACATATCCGTGTTTGCACAAGATACAGATGTACAGTTAGCAGGGGTGTCATTTAGTATTCCGCTAACACCGCGAAAAGATATGTCAGCAACTAGCTACGGTCAAATTAAAGGGAACGAAGCTTGGCGCCATAGCGTAAGTACCCGTATAGGTGAGTCTCATAATAATGTAACAATAGGCCGAGCAAAACAGATTGATACACCACTGAGTGTAACTAAAACGTTATTAAATCAAGGTCGGCTTTCAAGTAGCTATGTTTATGCAAACTTGGCTCGGTTACGAGAGGCATATTTGACTCATCGTTAAGTGAATTTGTTTTTAATGTGGGGTAACGTAACTTTAATATTGGATAAGTTTATGAAAAGTTAAAAGTTGCGGTAGTTTTTATAAAGTAGTGCTTGTATAATTTATCAACTACTTTTACCCTGCTTTCGGTTTGAAAGTTTTTTCTTGCTTAGGCCTTTTGTAGTATTGTTGGTGATAGTTGTATCGCCTCAGTTTCTACAGAGGTAACACATCGGTTTGAAAGAAGTGCCGTTGAAAATAAAATTAGGAAGAATTGGAAATAAATACAAAGTTTCCTATAGTATAAATTTGAATTATAAACTGTGCGGGAGTTGTTTGGGCTCTTGCGAAAAAATGGAACAAGGACTAATCATGCTTGCTAATAAAAAATCTCTCTTGGCAGTCTCAATCGCTGCTTCGCTAACGTTAACAGGTTGTTTTAGCGACAACGACAATAATGTTAAGGTTACACCACCAACACCTACGGAGCCAGTTACAGAAGTAGTGCCTCCTTCAGGCCTTGTAACTGAACAGCCTGCGAAAGTGTTTGCTGTGAGTGTTATCGACTCAGTCAACGCAGATGTGTTGGAAGGGGCTACGGTATCATTTTTAGTAGATGGTGCTGCTGCAACAAGCTTAACTGATGTTAACGGTGCTGACTTAACTTCGGTGGTTGTTGATGCATCAGGCAGCTTTAATTTTTTAAGTAAAGAAGGCGCGTCTGGTGAAGTAACAGCAGTGGTAACGCAAACAGGTTACGCTGCAAAAAGCTTTATTGTGGACCTAAACGCTGAAGCAGAAGAAGGTGCTAAGGATGTACCTTTACAGTTTACCCTAGTGAAGATTGCTGGTAATAGCTTAAAAGAAACGACAAAAGCTGTAGCGGTTGATGGCGCTGTGACTACTGCTGAGGTAACCGTTGAAGCAAAAACTGAAAGTGGTAAAGGCGGTACTGGGGTAGCTATTGATGCAAGCACTGAGCTAAGAGATGCAACAGGAGCCCCTGTAAGTGGTGGAGATGTATCACTAAGCGTATTAGCTGCTGACTCAAATGATAATAGCGTTGGTGCAATTATTCCTGAAGGTTTAAATGCCGCTGGCGCTACGCAAGTTGCAACACCTGTTGGTGTAACTAATGTTAACATGCAAGCTGGTACAACAAAAATTAAGCAATTTAGTAAGCCTATTACACTAACCACAACGCTACCAGCAAGTAGCGGTGTAACTGTGGGAGACGTGCTGGATGTTGCATCTCACAATGAAGATACAGGTGAGTGGCAGAGCGAAACAAACAAAGCAACAGTAACTGCGCAAAATGCAGATGGTACGTTTGCTGCACAGTTTAAAACAGACCATTTAACTTTCTTCTCAGTGAATAGAAATGCACCAGTGTGTCAAGACGGTGTTTCGATTAACGTTACAAGTGGCACTGTGCCTCCTCGTGGTTTAGCTGTTTCAATAACGTCTTCTGATGGTTCAATTGGTAGTTACTTACGCGGTAATTCAAAGCAGATTATATCTGGCAGCGCAACTGCAAGATATGGTATTAGTGCAACTGCAACAGCTAATGTTAGAGTGTATGATTACTCAGGTAATGATTGGTACAACTCAAATGGCGAAGTGAGCGTGTGTGGTGCTATTCCAGTTACTTTAGGCAACCCAGTTCAAACGTTTGATGCTGACTTTACATTAGCTGGAACGTGTGCAGATACTTCAAATGGTACTGTTGCTGTTGATTTGTCTGGTTCAGTGGTAACTTATGCTAAAAATGGTAAGGCTGCTTCAGTTGCTGCTTCTTTAGGTAACTCAACATTCAGATTATCTGGTTTAGAAGCTAATGCTGAATATACGATACGCACAACAGTGCGTGGTGCACAAGTTGCTAGCGGTGGTCAATCTGTTGTGACTAATACAACTACAGGTGCAGCTACGAGTCCTATCTCTCAAGCAGTTACCTTAACGTGTGAAACGCGAGTTGTAACAGGTGGTTAATACCACGTACTTGTAAAAATAAAAACGCCAACCTTAATTAGGTGGCGTTTTTTTATGCTTGATAAAATACAATCAGTTAGCTATGTCGCTCTATAAACCTTTGCCAGTGCACATTGCTGTTTATCACTCTGATTGGAGCAACAATTTGTTTAAGTGAATTTGCTATTGGTGGTTCCGTGAGCTGTTCATCCTTCAACCCCATTAAGTAATGAAAAGCAGGCTTATTAGCACGTTGAATGGCGGCAATACGAACTTGCTGCTCAAAGTTTAATCTCAAACTGCTTATGGCTGTTTTATGCCCTTGCTGATCTATATTGGGTAGACCACACTTTTGTAAATAACCTAAGCGCTCTCCCTCTCCTGAAAACCAGATCCTCACTTTTTCACTGTAGCGACCTGATTTTGAAGGTAAATCAAATAGTAGCCTGTCTTGGTTTTCACTTTTAACAAACTGAATATATTGCTCAAGTCCCGCTTGCCAAAGGGCTGTGTGTATTGGAACAAAGCGGTGCTGAATTTTTCCGTGAGTGATAAAGCTAAATCCATGAACGCCGTCAGTTTTCACTATATCATCTAATTGTAAGTTACCTATTTCATCACTATACGCACCGGTGTAGTACGCGATGAGTGGTAGCCAAAAATGCCAGTGTTTGGGCTGCTCTCTGAGCTGTTTTTCATCACTGTAGATATAACCATTAAAAAGCGTATGTAGCTCCATAGCAGAAAAAGCCCGCCGGCCTAAATGCGATTTCATGCTTGTTGTTATACCTATTTAGCTTTCAAGCGCTTAGTGTATCTTTTTACCATGGTCTAAATAAAGTCTCTGATGCGTTTTATTACGAACATAGCCGCTTATATGATATTGAGGTATACTACGCGGCCAAACTCGCTTTGTACTTTATTTTGGTCTCTTTAAAGGCATCATTTCATGACTTTAGCAAATACACATTTTCGTCGCTTTTCCGTTGCGCCTATGTTGGATTGGAATTGCGCTCGCTTATCTTCCTTTAAATACAAGGCTTACAGAGAGAAGTAATAAAAAGTTCCCCTATATGACCCCCCAATACAGGGGATGTTTCATTCCTAATTTTGCTGAAAAATGCGCTTTTTTCAAGAGCACTATTTGAGGAAAGTAGCTCAATAGTTTCATCGCTCTTTTACATTTAAAGTAAATTCACCATTTCTGGTATGTGTTTCACTTCTTGGCCTAGTTCTTCAGCGGCTTCATTAATGATCTGAATACAGACATCAATGTGTTTGATTTCCGATTCGCTTAACTGGTGCATCATCGCTTCGCTTTTTGCTTGCTGAATTGACTCTCTTACTGACATGATCATTTGCCTCATCAACAATTGCAGACGAGGGAGTGATATACCAAATTCATGGGCGAAGTCTGCCAACATGTAAGCAGTAAACGGGAGATTAAAATTACCAGCACTGCCAGTACCATATTCACCTATCGACATCGCGAAATGGTTTGCCATTGGCGTATTAGCGTTTTCATCAGCTTGCCTTGCCTGGATCTCTCTAATGATGGCCTCAATATTTACTAAATCGTAAAAAGGCGTAAGATTTAAACCCTGTTTACCCACAAAGAAACTGATGTTCTTACCGTGAGCATCATAGTTACGCACTAAAATGTTAAAAGTCATCCAGCGTATAAGTTGCGTTTGATACGCTTCGGTATTGGTTGTTTTTACATTGAACAGTTTCGGAAAAGACACACCATCACGAATATAAATACCGTCGCCTTCATCACCGTGTTGACGCTCGTATTTGTAAGAAGGGGGAAGGTTAGTAGCTTGGCAGCCATCGATAACGTGACGGCGCATAACACGCTGTTGCTCAGCTATTAATTTACGGTCAAAACGGTCAATGACAAACGCACTGACTTCTCCATATTTTCGTACCGACACCTCTGGTACATCGATACCCGAATGTTTTGCTAGTAACATGGTAAATAATTCATTCACAGCAATAAAAGGTGCTTTACCCGTTTCAAACTTAAAGATCTTATTGGAGCAAAGCTGACCTTCACCAAAGCCTAATTTGCCATCTATCTCTAATAAATTAAGTTTATCTTGTACACCCGCGACTGATAGCCTTGTACGACCATCCCAATAGGTAATTGATTCTCCAGCATTCTTAAAACGAGCTAACTTTTCGATGAGTTCTTCATTAGTGACTTCTCGAAATGAAGTTTCGGTTTCTTCATTGCTCTGACTTGTAAATGATAACGCGCCAGATGTGTCAGCACCGATGATCTTGATAAGCCCAAAGGTATTATTTTTGGAGATAGTGGTATTACTCGTGATCTCTTCTAACCCTTTACCTTCAGGTAATAAGTTTTGTAGGAAGTTCCGAACCGCCCTGTGATCAAACTCACCGTTCAAAGGCAGGTGGGGTGAGATAGCAAAACCCTCTTTAATCCAATCAGGCTCGTAAGTTAAGGTTAATTCGGTTTCAGAACCTACAGGAATGGTTATTGCCGCAATTCTACGACCATGACCGATATAAACGTTTAGGGTATTTAGATCAGTACCAGTCATCACTTACCCCTGTTTCTTCTTTGGAAGTTGCATCATCACAAAGAAGGCTAAATGAAAGACCAAGGTATTCCATTACCTTGAGAAGGTTCGCTAACTTTACATTGGTATCGCCTTTTTCTATTTTCACCAGCGTTGGCTTTGAAATAGACAATGCTTCAGCTACATCTACAAGAGACAGCTTCATACCTGTTCGCTTTGCAGTGATCGCCTCAGCGAGCTGAGTCGGGGTAAAGCGTTCTGATAAGTTAGGCATCACTGTTGCCTTAACCGCTTTACCTGTTCTATTTGTCTTGGCAAGGTTACTCATATAAGTTAACTATTATTTACTTTTAAATATAAAGTAATGCCGAAAAGGTTATAAGTCAATTATAATTAACTTATAATCTCTGAGAGCCTTTTCACTATTAAAAGTCACTTATAGTTTACTTTTAATGCTCTAAATAAGAGTCTAGGGAAGCTAGTTCATTTTTAATAGAGCGCCTTACTTCAGCACGCTGATGACCTGTTTAGATTTTGAGAAAACTTCAACACCAGACTCCTTCACTCGCACTTTTGCCAAATAAACCGTTGTATTCTTCCTCTGCCGTTTCGAAATGCTATAATACGCCATTATTTTATATCCTATTTTTGTGCCCCTCAGGGGGTGAAATAGGGGGGTTATGCCGAAAAACGCCATTTTTGGACTTTTAATAATTCTCCATTTGGTTGATGTAAGGTTTTGAATTTAAAGAGGTATATTTCTAAATGGTTAAAAAAGAATTAGATAGGCGTTTTAGCGTTGCACCGATGTTGGATTGGACTGATAAACACTGTCGTACTTTCCACCGAAAGTTAACTAAGCATGCAGTGCTTTATACAGAGATGATCACCACTGGAGCGATTTTGTTTGGTAAAGGTGATTATTTAAGCTTTGGTGAGCATGAAATGCCTGTTGCATTGCAGCTTGGGGGCTCGGATCCAAAGGCTTTAGCGGAGTGCGCAAAACGTGCTGCTGAGCATGGCTACAGTGAAATCAACCTTAATGTGGGTTGTCCTTCCGATCGCGTACAAAACGGTCGTTTTGGTGCGTGTTTAATGGCTGAACCACAATTAGTTGCTGATTGCGTTGGCGCAATGAAAGCGCAGGTCGATATTCCGGTGACGGTTAAAACGCGCATCGGTATTGATGAGCAAGACTCCTATGAGTTTTTGACAGCTTTAATAGAAGCATCAGCTAAAGTAGGTTGCGACGATTTTATTATTCATGCCCGTAAAGCATGGTTACAAGGCTTAAGCCCGAAAGAAAACCGAGAAGTACCGCCACTTGATTATCCGCGCGTCTATCAGTTAAAAAAAGATTACCCAGAGCTACACATCAGTATTAATGGTGGCGTTAAAACGCTGGATGAAAGCCTTCACCATTTGGCGCATATCGATGGCGTAATGGTTGGACGTGAAGCGTATAGCAACCCATTTATGCTCTCTCAAGTGGATGAGCTTATCTATGGTGACGAAGCTTTTGTACAAACACGTCATCAAGTTGTGCGCAGCATGTATGATTACTTTGAGCAGCAGATGTCGTCTGGCGCTAATTTTTGGCACATTGCTCGTCATATGTTGGGTATTTTTCAAGGTCAGCCGGGGGCGAGGGGTTTTAGGCGTCATTTATCTGAAAATGGCCATAAAAAAGACGCAGATCTTCGAGTAATGGAAAAAGCGCTTAGTTTTGTTCCTGAGTAGCCCTTATCAAACACAATAAATCAGCCGCATTTTATGCGGCTTTTTTTTGGTCAAAATCCTCATTTTTTAGTCTATTAAGCTACAGTTCAACATTTATACATTGCAATTAAGTCTACAAAATTAGATAAATCATTGATTATTAAGTGTTTTTAATTTTGGCATAAAGATTGGAATAACAAGTTAAACCAACGCCTATGCAAAGGAGCAGAACATGGCCTTAATTACTCGAATTGAAGACTTAATTAAATCAGAAGTGAATGCGTTTTTAGATAAAGCGGAAGATCCGCAAAAACTTGCAGCGCAGTTACTTATTGACCTAAACGATGCGTTAAGTGATTGCCGTAGCACGGCAGCAGCAATCATTTGTGAGCAAAAAACACTTGAGCGCCGTCAAGCAAATCAAAGCAAGCAAATAGATATGTGGCAGCAAAAAGCTGAGCACGCGTTAAGTAAAGATCGCGAAGACTTAGCCAAAGCCGCACTTAAAGAGAAGCAACAGCTGGTTGAGGCCATGCAGGCGTTAGAGCAGCAAAAGTCTACTTTAGATGAAACGCTAACAAAATTGAAAAGCGATGCTGATACGTTAGCAAACAAGATTCAGGCACTCAAAGCCAAACAGCAACACCTATTGCGTGCACATCGAACAGTGAATGCACAGCTAAAGTCGCGCAGTACTTTGCACAGCCAAGACGTAGAGGGTGTATTGTCTCGCTTCGAAAAATTGGAGCATAAAGTTGAGCGTATTGAAGCGCAAGTAGAAAGTTATGAGTTAGGGCAAAGCTCTACAGCACAGCAGTTTGAACAGTTTGAACGAGACGAAAAGATAGCAGCTGAACTGGCGAGCTTAAAACAGCAAATGCAGCAAAAAAGTACTCAAGTGAGTGCTTAGGAGTTTAGTTATGAGTATTTATAGTGAGAAAAAAGCGTGTTTTCGTGATTTGCGAAATAAAAAGCTAGCGGGTGTATGTGCTGGTATCGCACAACGTTTCGACATACCTATTTGGTTAACTAGGGTGCTTACTGTACTGATATTTTTAAAATTCCCGTTTATGGTTGCTATGGCGTACGGTATTTCATACGCCGTGTTACCGAGCAAGTCTTAACAGGAGTAGACGCAATGAAAACCGCATTTTTAGTTCTTATAGCACTGTTGATCTGTTCTACATTGTCGTGGCTTAACTCTCCGTTGGCATGGCTAAGCATCCCTGACTTTGTAATGGAGTTAAGCTGGGTCGGAATGGAGTTATTCACGGTACTTGTTGGCACAATTGCTTTTATTGCGATTGTCGCGTTACTAGGAATGGGGTTGATTGGTGCGATATTGGTAGTGCTCATTGGGCTAGTATTAGCGCTACTATTTAACTCCATTGTCATCGTCTTGCCATTGTTGCTATTAGTGGGAGTCGGTTGGTTGGTGATGGAGCCAAAGTCGGCTTGTTAGTTTCTTCAAACTGCAATTGGTTGACGCGAAACTGCTTAATTCATGTTATGATTTAAGCAGTTATTGCTATCGTCAAGGAAAGTTCATGTTTTCAAAATATCTGGGAGCATTCGTTACAGCAACGCTTATTTTTCTCCCAAGTCTAACTTTTTCAGTACAAGCCCAGTCACAAGAACATGGCTCTAATCTACAGTTAAATAACGCCAAAATTCGCCAGTTTTTACCCTCGGCAAAGTCGACTGCAGCATATTTTTCTTTAGCCAATCACAGTGACAAGCAAAGAGTATTGAAAAGTGCATTGATTTCAAAAATGGGTCGAGTGGAAATGCACGAACATGTTCATCAAAATGGCATGATGCGTATGCAACAAGTCAATGAAATAGCCATCGCGGCTCATAGCAGCATTGAATTTAAGCCGGGTGGGTATCACCTGATGGCCTTTGAGCCCGCTGAAGAGCTGAAAAAAGATGAGCAACTTAGTTTAACATTACTTTTTGCTAACGGTGAACAGGTAACGGCCTCTCTGCAGGTTGTCTCTTTACAAGATGAGATGCAGCAAAAAGGGCATGATCACTCACAACATAATCATCATTAGGAGCCATTATGCAGCAACACATTGGAAAGTTTTTTGGTGCACTGGGTGCTTTTATCTTCCTAGGTTATTTACTCGCAGTTTATTGGAGTGTTGAGCCTGATAAGTTTGATGTTGTTGCGCGAGCGACAGAGCAAGCTGCGCAACACAACGAGAAGTTGGTAACAGGGTATGTGACGACAAATACATTGATAAGTGTCAGTGAAACACTGCTTAATAAACCAGGCGGTTATTTGTCAAATGACATGTTACCACCAAGTGTGTTTATGGATAATATGCCGGCGTGGGAATACGGGGCGCTTGAGATGGTACGGGATTTGGCTTTATCGATGCGTAAAGACTTCAGTCGCTCACAGTCTCAATCTACAGAGCACACGGCGCTTAAGATGGCACAACCGCAATTTAATATCAGCTCAACTGCATGGGCTTGGCCAAGCGCAGAGGGTGAATATCAAACGGGCATTGATTATCTAAAAGAGTACCGTTCAAAAATTGCAAATCCTGCAGAGAGAGACAGTCAGTTTTATGCTAGAGCCGATAATTTAAGAGGGTGGCTCAAGGAAGCTGAGAAACGCTTAGGCAGTTTAAGCCAGCGCTTAAGCGCCAGTGTTGGTCAAGATCGGATGAATACAGATCTAGCTGGAGATAGCGCTGCCAACCAGGCAACTTATGCACCAAGTCATAGTGAAATAAAAACGTCATGGTGGAAAATCGACGACGTATTTTATGAAGCCAGAGGTGCTAGTTGGGCACTTTTGCACTTTTTAAAAGCAATAGAGCACGATTTCTCAGATGTTTTGGCAAAAAAGAACGCTACAGTGAGTTTGCAGCAGATCATTCGTGAGCTAGAAGCAACCCAAGAAACAGTGTGGAGCCCTATGATATTAAATGGCAGTGGCTTTGGATTGGTTGCTAATCACTCGTTAGTGATGGCAAACTATATCTCAAGAGCTAATGCCGCTCTTATTGAACTCAGTGAACTTTTAGCGCAAGGATAAACAATGAAAAAATACTGTATCGCAGCCGCGTTGTCGATGGCTTGTCTTGCACCTTTTGCTCAAGCAGACACGTTGCTTGGTTTGTATTTAGGAGCACAAGGGTGGCAAGCAGATAACTCAGGTAGCTTTGCTGAAAAGGGCAATGCTCAAACCTTCAACTTTGATGATAAAACGTTCTCTAGCTATTATGCCGCTCTAGAGCATCCGATCCCGTTGGTGCCAAATATCAAACTTCGTTATACTGAACTTGAATTAGATGGTTCAACAACGCTATCAGAGACTTTTGAGTTTGGTGGTAAGAACTTTACCGTAGGTACTGCTGCAAGTACGGTCACTGATCTGAATCATGTTGACTACACCTTGTATTATGAAATTTTTGATAATGATTTAGTGTCGTTCGATTTTGGTGTAAACGTTAAGCAGTTTGATGGCTCAATTAAGTTAACGGGTACGGCTCAAGGGGCAACTACCACTGAAGTACGTGATTTCTCAGGGTTAGTACCGCTTGGTTATTTAAAAGCGCAAGTAGGTTTACCAATGACTGGCTTTAGTGTATTTGCTGAAGGCAGCATGCTGGCAATTGATGACAGTAAAATTCAAGATTATCAAGTGGGTGTAGCGTGGGAGATCATCGGTAGCATGGCAATGGATGTGTCGGTGAAAGCAGGTTTCCGCTCTATGGTATTGGAACTTGATGATGTTGATGATATTTCAACAGATATCGATGCATCTGGCCCATTTGCTGGGGTTGAAATTCACTTCTAAATGTTGACGCATTTATAAAAAAGCGGCAGTAGCCGCTTTTTTAAGGCGCGTTTAACTCCATTGGCACTCAAACTCTTCAGCTAAGGCTTGTTCCAGTTGCTGTTTATATTTCTTATTAATTGGTGAACTAACTAGTTTTTTCAACTCATCACCTGTTTGGGTCAGTTTGTAGTAACTAAGCACCAGTTCATTACTTTTAGGCACAAGTGTGAGTTTTTTACTATGAAAAGAAAACTGTAAAGGCTGGCCCTGTTTTAAGCTTGCCGATTCAATTTCTTTTCTATAAATCAAGTTAATGTCCATTAAAGTAAGAATATTAGGAAAGCTTAAGCCGGCTATACTTAGGTTTATCGACTCTTTATTGCCTTTTCTGAGTAGGTCAAAGAACGAAGGCTTCTTATAATAACCAAGCAAGATCAAATAACTGTCTTCTTTTTCAAGATAACCACACAAAGCCGCGCATTTTTGCAGCGCTGATGCTTCTCTTTGCGTCATTTGTTTAAGGGTTTGCAAGCTCTTAATAGAAAATGTTCCCGGAGAAACAGTCTCGCCAACTAAAATTTTAGCCCACAGTTTTTGCATGTTTTGATTGGCAATATCTTCTGCTAAATCAATAAAGTGCTCTAACCAATCTGGATCGGGACGTCCTTGACTTGTCACATCAGGACATACACTTAATGCCATCGCTGTGATCTGCTCAATATTTTGTTGGCGCTGTATTTTATTTAGCTGCTGGCGTTTTAGTGCGCGCTTTAAAATGCTGTCTTCACTGCGAACCGAGTAGCTAATCGGCATGGTGCCTTTTGCACTGTAACTATTATCCGAACCACTACGAGCGCCAAAATCACGGCTTTTAACCATAGTGAAACCAAGTTTTTCTTCTATCAAGGCGGCAAGGCTTGCTTTAGCTTGGGCGTTTTTTACACTCATATAGCTGCTCGCAATTTAAGTTCAGTTTGTAAATTATTAAATGCTGATATCATCATTTGTTGCAAATAATACTCAACATAGAGAGCCGCATAACCTCCTAGAAGAGGAGAGTTTATTGCCCCATTCATTTGCCAAACCACCATAATTGAATTGTTGTGGCGAATGAATAATAACTGGCCTTTAGCGCTGTGTTCATTGTCAAAAAGCACTGAAAACTGCATTTCTAGCTCTGTTTGTTTGGTGATAGTCAGCTCAATTTTTCCAAAATGATGATCTATCAAGGCATGAGCACCAATTCCGTAGCTTGGACTAGAAAAGTACATATTTTGAGGTTTACTGATACGTTGCCACACCATCAGTTCAGACCAGCGTTTTAAGTCAAGTAAGGGAGAAAGTTGCTCCAGATCAGTCGTTGCAAAGGATGTTTGTTGCTTTAATTGATACTTGTGAGGTAGCAGCAAGCCCGTCACCACACAAAATAGAATGGTTAACAGTAAGGCCTTTATTACAATAACGAGGGTTTTAATACATATCTCCTAATGCAATATTGCTGACATCTTACACGCAAGTGTTTGAACATCGTCTATAATATTTCATGTGTGTGAATGAAATTTATATCTTGTAGTAAAAATGTACCACAATTCGTATGATGGTAAACGACTTAGTAAACCTAAGCTTAAAACAAGCACAATAGAGTATTGCATTGAAGGGTAAAAAATGGCGTCTGAACAAGATGATTTTTTGTTTTTAGATCATGATGAAGATACGCAAGAAGTTGAAGTTGCAAGCGCCGCTTGGGACATCCTTATTGTGGATGATGATCCTGAAATCCATTCTGTAACTACGCTCGCATTATCTGGTGTTGAATTTTGGGGACGTTCGCTTTTCTTTCATCATGCATATAGTGGTGCAGAAGCTATCGAAAAACTCATTCACAACCCAGAAATCAGCGTGATGTTACTTGATGTTGTAATGGAAACCGATGACGCTGGATTAATTGTGGTGAAGCGTGTGCGCGAAGAGCTGAAAAATAATAACGTACGTATTATTTTGCGCACCGGCCAGCCTGGTCATGCACCTGAAGAGCAAGTGATCAGAGATTACGATATCAATGATTACAAAATGAAAACGGAATTAACACGCAGTAAGCTGGTTACTTCTATGATGACTGCAGTACGCTCATATCGCCAAATTTGTGAGTTAGAAGCGCAAAGCTTAGCGCTGAATTCTATTTTAGAGGCGTGTAAAGGGATATTAGGCCATAGCGATATTCGCTCTTTTAGCTTGGCAGTCGTCACTCATCTGGCAAAAATCTTAGGCAGTGAGCCAAATGGTATTGTCAGTGGTCAGCTTGGTAATGATAAGCGCGTTACAGTGCTTGGTGGTACCACTCAATTTCAAGAGTCATTTGGAGAAGGGTTAGAACAGCTCGATAACGGACGCGTTATTATGCAGGTGCAAAATTGCTTTGATAGTGGTGAGCACCAGCAAACAGAGCATGACATGACGGTTTTACTCAAAGGTAAAAATCGCAGTGCGGCAATTTATTTAGAATTAGACATACAGCCTACAGAGTCACAGTTGCAATTAATGGAATTGTTTCTTGCCAACGTAAGCGTGGGTTTAGACAACATTAAACTGTTTAATGAGTTACGTGACGTAGCTTACAAAGACCCGCTAACTAAACTACCAAATCGCGCTTGTTTTACAGAGCAAATAACTAAGTACTATAAATCAAAAAACACTGACCTTCTGTTGGTTTTGATAGATATTGCGCAGTTCTCGGATATTAATAATGGTTTAGGACAAGAAGTCGGCAATCAGCTATTAATTGCAGTCATGACTCGTCTACAACAAGAATTTCCTCAAGCAGAGTTTTTAGCCCGTATTGGGGCTGATGTGTTTGCCATGTTGCTACCAAAAGTTACTTTTGAGGAGCGCATGTTTGTTGATAGCTTAATAACGCCTTATCAGGTGAATGAACATGTGTTGTCAATTCATTTTAGAGTGGGAGTGTGTGAGCAAGATGACTTTGCCTGCAATGGCCTAGATACACTTAAGTTAGCTTACATCGCGTTAAACCAAGCGAAACAAGAAAACCGAGTTGTTGGACGCTATACCCCCGATCTTGAAGAAAAAATGGCTTGGAAGTTGGGGTTAATCCGCCAGCTTAGACAAGACTTCGAACACCGAAAGCTAGAGGTTTGGTACCAACCTCAATTGTGTTTCAAAACTTTTGAAGTGGTCGGTTGCGAAGCTTTATTGCGTTGGCCATCTGGTAACGGCCGTTATATTTCCCCAGGGATCTTTGTTCCTCTGGCGGAAAATGCCGGTCTGATAGTTGAAATAGGACAATGGGTACTTGAGCAAGCATGTGAACAGCAAAAGAAACTTGCTGCTTTGGGCAAAGAAATTAGTATTGCAGTGAATGTATCAGTGCCACAGTTTAAAGCGCCCAATTATGCGCAAAGTGTTAAAGACACACTGCTTGAATACCAAGTTGAACCTCGTTTTATTGAGCTAGAGGTTACCGAAAGCGTGGTGATGGATGAGGTTGGCGCTGTAGTAGAAACATTACGTGAGTTGCAAGAGTTTGGTGTAGAAGTGGCGATTGATGACTTTGGTACTGGCTTTTCATCACTGAGTTATTTACAGACACTCCCATTTTCAAGTTTAAAAATTGATAGAGCTTTTATTAAAGATATTCCCCATAGTGACTCAGGAGCGATTGCTGAGTTGGTGATTTCATTAGCACGTCATCTAGGTAGAAAAACCATTGCAGAAGGTGTTGAAACACAAGAGCAAAGTGATTTGCTTAGAAACATGGGGTGTGACGAAGTTCAAGGTTTTATGTACGCCAAGCCTATGCCCAGTGATGAACTAATGGCTTTTTTGAAGAGTTACAAACCAAAAATTAGCAAGTGAGGGAAGATTCACTCTCCTTTGCTCACTCATGGTGTTGCTTCGAATTGTAATAATCTGCTATTACAATTCGAAGAACCTTGATTTTGAAACAAAATATCATCACTGCATTGCAAGTAATGTAAGTTGATACCACATGTTCTATTTCAAACCCCTTATCCAAACCTGAGGTTATTAACGACTCTCTACAATCTATGGTTTGTGGTCAGGTGCATTTGAGCTATAATTCGGCTCTTTTTTATCCTCTAGGCAGTCACTATGAGCACACTCAAAGCTGAACGTCCATTATTCTCGTATCCAAAGTATTGGGCTGAGTGTTATGGCACGGCACCTTTTTTACCAACCACCCGTGAAGAAATGGATGCATTAGGCTGGGACAGCTGTGACATAGTTTTAGTGACAGGGGATGCCTATGTAGATCACCCCAGCTTTGGTATGGCGGTGATTGGCCGTGTCCTTGAAGCCCAAGGTTTTAGAGTGGGTATTATTGCTCAACCTGATTGGTCAAACAAAGATGCCTTTATGAGTCTTGGTAAACCAAATTTATTCTTTGGTGTTACCGCTGGTAACATGGACTCGATGATTAATCGCTATACTGCCGAAAAACGCATGCGTCATGATGATGCGTATACGCCCGGCAATATAGGTGGTAAACGCCCAGATAGAGCCGTTGTGGTATACAGCCAGCGTTGTCGTGAGGCATATAAAGATGTGCCGTTAGTTATTGGCGGTATTGAAGCAAGCTTAAGACGTATCGCGCATTATGACTATTGGCAGGAAAAAGTGCGTCGCAGTATTATCTTTGATGCCAAAGCTGATATCTTAATTTATGGTAATGCTGAAAGACCGCTGGTGGAGGTTGCACACCGAATCGCCAAAGGTGATAGCATAGAAGACATTCAAGATGTGCGCGGTACTGCAGTTATTCGCAAAACTCCTCTTCCACAGTGGCGTGGCAGTGACTCAACTGCTATTGATAAAGTTGGTAAAATTGATCCCATTCCTAACCCCTATGGCGCGGATGATGTGGGCTGTAGTAAGTCTGAATTTGCTCAGGCCGGAATAGATCTATCAAAAGATACAGCAAAGCCGATAACCGTTCAGCCTCCGAGGCTAAAACCTTGGGAAAAGGTATATGTAAAATTACCCGCTTTTGAACAAGTGAGTGTTAACAAACCACTTTATGCTCATGCTTCTCGGATCTTGCACCAAGAAACCAACCCAGGTTGCGCCAGAGCGCTGTTTCAGCGCCATGGTGACCGCTATGTGTGGGTAAACCCTCCAGCATTTCCACTAGAAACGGAAGAAATGGACGCCGTATTTGGTTTGCCATATCAACGTGTGCCTCATCCAAGCTATGGTGATGCCAAGATCCCAGCATATGAGATGATTAAAACGTCGGTCAATATCATGCGTGGTTGCTTCGGTGGATGTAGTTTTTGTTCTATCACTGAGCATGAAGGGCGTATTATTCAAAGCCGCTCTGAACAGTCAATTATCGAAGAAATAGAGCAAATTAGAGATAAAGTACCTGGTTTCACTGGAGTTATTTCCGATTTAGGTGGCCCTACCGCTAACATGTATAAACTGCGATGTAAGAGCAAAAAAGCAGAGAGTACCTGTCGGCGTTTATCGTGTGTTTATCCAGATATCTGTAAACACATGGATACTGATCATACCCCTACGATTGAGCTATACCGCAAAGCACGCGAAGTTGACGGGGTAAAAAAAATACTCATTGCATCGGGTGTACGCTATGACTTAGCTATTGAAGACCCTCGATATGTAAAAGAGTTGGTTACTCATCATGTTGGAGGCTATTTAAAAATTGCGCCTGAGCACACTGAGCAGGGGCCTTTGTCTAAAATGATGAAACCGGGCATGGGTACTTACGATAAGTTTAAAGCCTTATTTGATAAGTATTCCAAAGAGGCTGGTAAAAAGCAGTATTTGATTCCCTATTTTATCTCAGCTCACCCTGGCACCACGGATGAAGATATGGTCAACATGGCTCTGTGGCTAAAAGCCAATGATTTTAAATTGGATCAGGTGCAAAACTTTTATCCATCGCCAATGGCCAATGCGACGACCATTTATCACACTGAGATGAACTCGTTACGGAATATTAAAAACAATAAAGAACATGTGAGCGTACCTAAAGGTGCTCGCCAAAGAAGGTTACACAAAGCCATTTTACGTTATCACGACCCATCAGGTTGGCCAATGATCAGAGAAGCTTTACGGAACATGGGTAAAGCAAATCTGATAGGCAAAGGACCAAATTGTTTAGTGCCGGATGAAGGTCGAGACGAAAAAGGTAAAGGGCAACATACAGGAAAAGGTGGGCGAGCTGCGTTGACTCGTCATACAGGGTTTAGTCAGTTTAAAAAGGCTAACACCAAACCAAAAGTTGCTGGTAACAAGCAAAGGTCTAGATAAGCTGACACTTTGACTCAATAACCATAATTAAATAAAAGGGCCGCAGAGCCCTTTTATATTTTTATACTAATCCGCTTAACTAAGTGGTCTATTTTGAAGCAAGAAAACCTTGTCGATAGCAAGGCAAAAATTTCGTTATTTAGTTGTTCTAAATGAGAAATTTTTAACGCAGCTGTCGTCAGGTTTAATCCTTCAAAATGATTAAGTGTTATTGCGGATTGGTATTAATCATGTGCAGCATCGAAGAACTTTCCAAATAAGGCTTCATCACCTAGCAGGGCTTTTTTGAAAGGCTGCCACTGAGGACGTTGATGGCCTGCGATGGCATGCCACTGCGCCATTTCGTCAACTGATGGCGTGTAGACTTTTGTACCGAGTTGTTTTAAACCAAGTTCACAATAACGCTCTATACGAGGGATCTGCGCTAGATGTTGCTCAAAAGTTTGTTGCGCAGCATCATGTAAGGCATTTCGCAATTTAGTTGATAAACTATTGAACCAGGTTTGGTTTACAACAAATAGCCAACCGTCTTGTACACTTTTGATTTGCGAAACAACACCTAGATGCTCTTTGAGATTATTTGGGCCATTAAATAGGCCAACAATTGAAGGGTCAAGTGCATCGATACGACCACCTTGTGCTAAGGTCGCGGCTTTTTTCCACGGGACCTGAACGGGAGAGGTACCGCAGAGATCGTAGAATTGTTGCAAAACTTTACTAGCAGGGATCCGAAATACTATCTCACGCATATCTTGGGGCGTTTTTATGGTTTTACCGTAATGCTTCGTTGAAGTTACCGTGCGTGTACCGGGTAAATAATGCATCAGAATTTGTAATTTACCTTGTTGATGGATCTTTGCGATGATCTGCTGTTGCCAAATTTTCGACGTAATTAGTTTCAGGTAGTTATGCCTTTCTGAACACCAAAATGGAACGTTTAAAATATCTAATGCGCCTAAGATAGGCGTTAAGTTTGATACGGAAATGAGCGCCCCATGGATAGAACCTCTGGCGACCAAAGCAGTAAGCTCTGTTCCTACACCTAATACACCGTTATGCTGAATATCAAAGTAGATTTTACCTTCACTAAATTGTTCAATATTTTTTTTGAGTTGCTGATGCATGTGCGGAGATGAGCGCCATTGGTTTGTGTCATAAGGAGAAGCAAACACCATATGTACTTGCGCCTTATTACATTTATCAAGCTCAGAGCCGTGTAGATTATTACATTGTTCATTTGCCCACATGGGCATAGGTAAAGCTAGCCCCGCACCAAGTAAGGCTAATTTTTTCGCAAATGTCCGACGAGTTTTATTAATCCTGTTGCAATACTTGTCTTTTTTTGGGGTCATACAACTTACGGCACCAACTGGATAGTTATCTAAGCTTAGCAGAGAAGTTGCTCTGATTGGTGTTAAGCGGTTTATTTACTAAGCTTAGTTACATAACTTATTGTTCAGAGTCTATTTATGCAAATTTCGCAATCAAAGCTAATGTTTAAGTGGGTACTGTTTGGCGGAGGTGTGGTATGTATTTTCATTACATGGTTGCTATTATCTTCTTCTTATCAGCACTTAAATACTGAAAAGCGGCTAAATCACCTACATAATTTATTCCATAATGTGCAATACAGCAAAGCTGCAATGACCAATTCACAAGATGGCTTATCAGCGTATACGAAAGCACTAAGACAGTTTCGAGCTGCTTTGATAGAAAACCCCAGCTTATTAGCGTTTGATGAAGCCTTTGTTGTGCAGCTTGAAGCACAAATAGCGCTTTTAGAAAGCTTAGATAACGATACTTGGTTTGATAATAAAGATGTATTGCGCCAGCATAATGCATTGCTGTTGGCATTTTCTACAGTGGCAGCCGACAACCTAGAGGCAGCTTGGCAAGATGATTATAAGTGGTGGCTATTGCTGTTGGTGGCAATGACTTTGTGGGGCGCGTTGCTGTATTGTCTTCATAAAAAGTTGACTCATAGCATTGAGCTGACAGAGCAAGTATTACATAAAGTTATCAGCTCACATTCGTATAAAATACCTGAACATTTTTATGGGCATTTAGCTGCCGAGTCTCAATTAATAGAGCTACTTGATTTTGTTGATGTGTTATCAACGAGGCTAGATGAAGTGCATTCGCGCTTTATTGAAGAAGCACAAGAGGCAACCTTGGGGAGCATGACTCAAGGATTTTCAAAGTCTTTACTGCAGATCATTGAGCATGCGGCAACACATCAAAAGCGCCTCACCACAATCGTTAATAAGCTAGCCAATGGTCAGAACAGCGAGGAGCAAGAGGCGCAATTACACAATAAATCTCGCCAGATATTGGGTCAATTAGATGTTGAACTGGCAAATGTTTATGATCTTTTGGCTGATTTTGAACAAATATCCAATTTTCATCAGTTTGATATTGAAGTTGAATTTAACCTTAAAGAACTTGTTGAAGCGGTGTTTGCACGTCATAGCCAAGCACTGGTACAAGAGCAGTTCCATGTTAGTTATGAGATCCCCGATAACTTACAGCTACAAAGTGCCCCAGCGGTGTTTGAACAAATTTATCACCACTGCATAAGCAATAGCGTTAAACATGCAAAGTGCGGTGATAAAGTGTTACACATAGTCGTTTCTGCGATGGTTGTGAATGATTACTTACATCTATATTTTAAAGATGATGGTGCGGGGATCGATAGCGAACTCTTGCCAATTCTGGCTGAACCGACTTTAAACTCAAGACAAAACTTTGGAAAACATGGTTTAGGGTTAAGTGTTATCCACCATTTGGTAACGGATAAACTAAACGGCGAATTCAAGATCCAAAGTCCAGCACATGGTGGGGCTTGTATTCATATTGTATTGGAAAATACTCGGTTTGAACTAGCATCGCCTTGTCGTAAGACTAAGATGCATAAACAAGATCTCAGTAATTCGCCCTAACTGACGTTGCTGATTTTGCTTTTAAAGACATAAAAAAGGCTGCGATCAGCAGCCTTTCAAATTTTTTACAATTAAGCTATTATGCTTTTTTGCTTGCGACCCATTCGTCAACAAAGCGCTCTAATACATTCAATGGCACAGGACCATTTTTCAGCACTACGTCGTGGAACTGGCGAATATCAAACTTATCACCCAGCTCTTTTCTTGCCGCTTCTCTAAGCTCTAAAATCTTTAACATACCAATCTTATAAGCCGTTGCTTGAGATGGCATAACGATATGACGTTCAACCATTTTCACGCCATCAGATTTCGCGTTCGGCGTATTGTTTACGTAGTAATCAATACCTTCTTGGCGAGTCCACTTCATTGCGTGAATACCCGTGTCTACCACTAATCGGCAGGCACGCCATAGTTCCATTGCTAAACGACCAAAGTCTGAGTAAGGGTCTTCGTATAGGCCCATTTCTTTAGGCACTAACTCAGAATATAAACCCCATCCCTCAATGTAAGCGGTATAACCACCAAACTTACGGAACTTAGGAACACCTTCAAGCTCTTGTGCAATTGCTATTTGCATGTGGTGCCCTGGAATACCTTCATGGTAAGCCAATGCTTCCATTTGGTAAGTAGGCATCGCTTCCATATCGTACAGGTTTGCGTAGTAGATACCTGGGCGAGAGCCATCTGGAGCTGGCTGTTGATAGAAAGCTTTACCAGCGGCTTTTTCTCTAAATGCTTCAACGCGCTTAACAATCATGTCTGCTTTAGGCTTAACAATAAATAGCTCATCTAGGCGAGACTTCATATTGTCGATAAGTGCAGTTGCTTCACTTAGGTACTGCTCTTTACCTTCGTCGGTATTTGGCAGGTAAAATTGTTTGTTGGTTTTCATGAATTCCATGAATGCTTTTAAGTCGCCTTTAAAGCCAACTTTATCTTTAATCGCACGCATTTCATCATGGATACGAGCCACTTCAGACAAACCAATTTGGTGAATTTCTTTTGCAGTTAACGCTGTGGTTGTTGTGCGAGCAAGCGCATTGTTGAAGTACGCTTCACCGTCAGGGAATTTCCACGCACCATCACGGTCATCTGCGCGCTTTTCTAGCTGTGCAAGATAGTTAATAAGCTTGCTATAGGCTGGCTTAACAGCCACTTGTAGTGCTTCAGTTGCCTGTGCAATAAGTGCTGACTTTTCACTATCATCAATACTTAGCTTGTCAACTTTACGTTTAAAGTCAGCTAACAAAGTAGAATCTTTACCATTTTCAAACGGCGCACCAACAATGATGTTTTTGCTTGATTCAATGACATGTGGGAAAACAAACTTAGGCGCAATAATGCCTTTATCTGCTCTGATCTCTAAATTATCAATAAGTTGATCAAATACTTTAGGTACACCATTTAAGCGCGAAATATATGCTTGAGCATCTTTTACATCAGTGATTTGGTGTTGATTGATTAAAAATGCTGGCACCATAGAGTGTGTACCATACATTTGGTTTACTGGGTAGCTGTGGTAACGCCATTTAAAATCAGCAATTTCATTTTCTAAATTTTGTTGCATCAAGTCATAACTAACTTGAGTTGCTGCATCTAACTTATTGCGGTCGATAGTTTTTAATGTTGCTAAGTCTTTTTTGGTCAGCTCTAAATCTTCAAGGTCGCGAGCTTCGCTCTCATCGTCCCACTTATCGTAGTCTTGTTTGATACCCATATAGGTTTGATAAACAGGGCTACGCATGACACCGCGCATAAATACTTCTTCAAAAAACGCATTGGCTTTTTCTACTTCACTTTGTTCGACTTGTTGAACTTGTTGTGTAGGAGCTGGCTTTTCAGCAGTTTGCTGACAACCACCTAATAACGCTACGCTGATAGCTGCAGCAATAATAGTGAGTTTACGCATTGTTTTACCTTTATTGTTATTTAGGAGCCGAAGGCTCAGTCTTAAATTTGAACGATAGTCGGTGATTAATTGACTAATCTAAACAAAAGATTGTAGCAGGTCGTTTAAATATCTGTGGCCCTTATTTGTAACTAACCATGAATCACCTTGATCGAGCAACAGGCCATTTTTTTGTGCCTGGTTTATTTGGCTTTCGATATCAACAAGTGCAAGGCCAGTATAGTCAACAAACGCTTGTTTTGAACATGGTTGCTGCAAACGAAAGCAATTCATCACAAATTCAAAGGGCCTATCTTGTGGTTCTACTTGCCAACTTTCGTATAAATAAGGTTTGGTTAAATCCATATACCCTCTAGGGTGTTTAACTTTTACCGTACGAATAATTGACCCGTTACTTGGTTGTGTAATTTTGCCATGAGCACCACAGCCGATCCCGAGATAATCGCCAAACTGCCAATAATTTAAGTTGTGCTTACATTGGTAGAGCGCTTTTGCGTAGCCTGATATTTCATATTGCTGGTAGCCCGCTTGTGCGAGCAGCGCTTGGCCTTGCTCTTGAATGTCCCACAGGGTTTCATCTTCAGGAAGTATCGGTGGCTTAGAGGCAAATTGGGTATTGGGCTCTATGGTCAATTGGTACCAAGAAATATGAGGAGGTGCTAAGTCAATCACACGTTGTAAGTCGCTTAGGGCATCGGCTAAGGTTTGATCCGGTAAACCATGCATTAGATCCATATTAAACGACTTTAAACCAGCGTGTTTGGCTTCATTTGCTGCATTGATTGCTTCTTGCTCACCATGAATACGACCAAGAGATTTTAATTTATCAGCTTGGAGGCTCTGCACGCCAATTGAAATTCGATTAATACCTGCACCAACATAATGCTTGAAGCGGTCTGTTTCTACGGTTCCCGGATTGGCTTCCAGCGTTATCTCAATATCTTGTTCAAATTCAATGAGCTTATTTATCTCTTTAAGCAAATAATCATATGCATCGGCTGAGAGTAGGCTAGGGGTTCCACCGCCAATAAAAATACTGTGCAGTTTTCTTTGCTGCACAAAGTACAGATCTGCTTTTAAATCATTTAGCAAATGCTGTACATATTCTTGTTCAGGTATCTTGCCCTTTAAACTGTGGCTGTTGAAATCGCAGTATGGACATTTTTGTACGCACCAAGGAACGTGTATATATAAACTTAACGGCGGTAATTTCACGTACGGTCCTGCAATTGCTTAACAAGCATGTTTAGCGCTTGACCTCGGTGACTGATGGCATTCTTTTGCTCTTTTGACAATTCGGCACTTGTACAGTTAAGTGTTGGCACAAAAAAGACAGGATCATAACCAAAACCTTCGCGCCCCTGTTGTTGGGTTGTGATCTCACCTTCCCAACTTGCTTGGCAAATTAATGGGGTTGGGTCATCCGCATGACGCATATAAACGAGTACACACCAAAAGCGCGCTGTTCGTTTAGTTTGTCCTTCAAGTGCTTTGAGTAGCTTGTCAATATTGTCTTGGTCGTTGGCATCATTACCTGCGTATCGTGCAGAGTAAACACCCGGTGCTCCGTCTAGGGCATCAACCTCTAAGCCAGAATCATCAGCAATCGCAGGCAGCCCCGTAACTTTGGCCGCATGGCGTGCCTTGATGATGGCATTTTCTACGAAGGTGGTCCCAGTTTCAGGCACATCTGGCACATTAAATTGGCTTTGAGGAAGTACCTCAATATTGAGCTCGCTAAGCATGCTAGCGAGCTCTTTTACTTTGCCTTGGTTACCCGTTGCTAAGACAATTTGTTGGGTCATACTTGGTTAATCCACATAAAATTTTTGCTGAAACTTTAACACTTGTTGGTTATTGCCTTGGGCAATATTAACGGTAAAGCGATAAGTTTCTTCGTTGTTAAAATCAATCTGTGCTAAGTAATAGATGGCATCACCATCGATGACTTCTTTAAATTCCAACTCTTGCTTATTGCCAATTAAATTGCGCGCTTCGCCTGTTAAAACGGCTTTTTGCGCAGTTTTTTCAGCATTGTTTTTGAGCACTGAAATATTAACAACGGCTTTATAGTTACTCCGCTCTAAATCATATGCTTTAGCAATCGTTGGTTGAATAAAGGTGGATGGAAACGCAATGTAATGCACTTGCCATGGACCTAAGTTTTTGAACTGTCCACCTTGCTCTGTGCTTGCTTGTGCAAATGCACACGCCAGTAATAGCAAGGCAAAAGAGATGTACTTTTTCATCATGTATTGCTCCTAACTGAGTAAGTCCATCACCAGCAGTTGTAAAAACTGCATGCCGATGAGCAACACCAAAATTGACAAGTCTAAACCACCCAACGGCGGAATGACTTTACGAATTGGTCTTAGCATTGGCTCTGTGAGTTGATCAAACACTGCAGCGATTGGGTTATAGCCTTGTGCAACCCAACTTAAAATAGCCCTAATGATAAGGATCCAAAATACGAGTGAAAATGCTTCTTTAAGCACAGTTATGGCACCTTGGATAAATGCACCAAGAGGATTCCAGCCGCCATAAAAAAGCACCATCAATAAAGATACTTTAGCAAAGCCTACTATGAACGCCAGCAATAAAGACGCTAGGTCAAGACCACCTGCGCCAGGAATAATTTTTCGAAGCGGATTGACCGCAAAAGAGGTTACTTTTACGACCGTTTGGCTTAGTGGGTTGTAAAAATCAGCGCGAACAAGTTGTAACCAAAATCTTAACAATACAACCATTAAAAATAGATCGAACACGATCCCAATTAAAAAGTGCATGGCGTTCATAAATTAACCTTTAAAGTTCTTTTTCCATTTCTTCAGCACGGGCAATACAAGCATCCATTGCACCGGCTACTGTCGAGTATAAATTGTGTGATTTCAGGTGCTCAACCGCAGCATGGGTTGTTCCACCTTTAGAAGTAACATTGGCACGTAATTGCGCAATGCTGATATCGCTTTGCGATACGGCCATTTCAGCTGCGCCTAACGCTGTTTGTTGCACCAATTGGCGCGCTTGTTCATCGCTAAACCCAAGCGCCTTGGCTTTCTCTTCGATTGCCTCCATAAATAAAAAGAAGTAAGCCGGAGAGGAGCCTGTTACGGCAATAATGTCATTGATTTGTGACTCTTGCTCTACCCATGTAGCAATGCCTGTGGCAGAGAATACTTGTTCAACATAGTCACGTTCATCACTGCTGATATCAGCACCATACAAGCCACATACGCCTCTGCCCAATAGGCAAGGTGTATTTGGCATACAGCGCACCATTTTTACTTTTTTAGCCAGCATTTCTCTTAATCGAGACACTGTGATGCCTGCCGCAACAGAAATAAATAACTTGTCGCTGAAATCAACACCAGAGTCAATAAAGCTTTGACATAGCTGTGCCATCATCTGTGGTTTTACAGACAACACAATCACGTCTGCATCGCGTAGTGCTTGATTGTTATCAGAGGTGGTTTGTACTTGGAAGTCGGCAGCTACTTTAGCAAGTTTGTCTTGGTTGCGGTTGGTGGCAATAATGCTTTGTGGGGCAAAGCCATTTTTGATCATGCCACCGATGATTGCATAGCTCATGTTACCAGTGCCGATGAATGCAATTGTTTTATTAGACATAGCGCGTACTTACCTTATTTTCTTGAGCCAAAAATATCAGTGCCAATGCGTACCATAGTGGCGCCAGCTGCAACCGCAAGCTCTAAATCACCACTCATACCCATCGACAAGGTATCTAGCTGAGGATATTGGTCCTTTAGTCTATCAAAGCAAGCTTTCATTTGCTGGAAATATTGTAATTGTTTATTTTTATCATCGGTTTGTTCAGTGATAGTCATCAGCCCTCTGAGGTTCAGTTGGCGGCTGTTATGAATAAAATCGGCAAGCTCATCAAGTTCTTCTAAACGACAACCTGATTTATTTTCATCAGCACTGATATTAACTTGGATAAGTACGTTTAGCGGCATTAGGTTGTTGGGACGCTGCTCATTTAAACGTCTGGCGATTTTTAATCTATCAACACTTTGAACCCAGCCGAAGTGCTCTGCAACTAAGCGTGATTTGTTAGATTGGATAGGGCCAATAAAGTGCCACTGGATATCTTTTTTATCTTTGAGGTGAAGGATTTTATCTACCGCTTCTTGTACATATGATTCGCCAAACTGGCGTTGTCCATGTTCATAGGCTTGTTCAATCAGTTCAACAGGTTTTGTTTTAGAAACTGCTAGAATAGTAACAGGATGAGCATCTGAATGTTCAAGTGTACGCTGTTGGGCGGCTTTTTCTACTCGGGCGTAGGCCAAGTCAAGTCGTTCTGCTATTGTAACCATATTATTATTACGCTCGTAGTGGAGTCATACATGGATATTACTGAGTTATTGGCTTTTAGTGTGCAACACCAAGCCTCCGATTTACATTTATCGTCTGGCGTTTCGCCGATGATCCGCGTTGATGGCGATGTGCGCCGTGTTAACATTCCTGCGCTTGAAGCGAAGGACGTTAACAATCTGGTGTACGATATCATGAATGATAACCAGCGCAGAGACTATGAGCAAAATCTTGAGGTAGATTTTTCGTTTGAAGTGCCTAATTTAGCTCGCTTTCGTGTTAATGCGTTCAATACCAACCGTGGACCTGCTGCGGTATTTCGTACCATCCCCTCAACGGTGCTTAGTTTAGACGACTTAGGTGCACCTGATATTTTTCGCAGGATAGCCGAATATAGAAAAGGTTTGGTGTTGGTAACAGGCCCCACGGGCTCTGGTAAGTCGACCACTTTAGCCGCGTTGGTTGATCATATTAATGCCACGCAACACTATCATATTTTGACCATTGAAGACCCCATTGAGTTTGTACATAAAAATCAAAAATGCCTCATAAACCAAAGGGAAGTTCACCGTGATACACGTAGTTTTAATGCAGCGCTCAGGAGTGCTTTACGTGAAGACCCCGATGTTATCTTAGTGGGCGAATTACGAGACTTGGAAACCATACGCTTGGCCATGACAGCGGCTGAAACGGGGCATTTAGTATTTGGGACGTTGCACACCACATCTGCGCCAAAAACGGTAGACCGTATTATTGATGTGTTTCCGGGTGAAGAAAAAGACATGGTTCGTTCGATGCTTTCGGAATCATTACAAGCTGTTATTTCGCAAACCTTGGTCAGAAAAGTCAGCGGTGGGCGAATTGCAGCGCATGAAATTATGTTAGGTACACCTGCAATCCGTAACCTGATCCGTGAAGATAAAATTCCGCAAATGTATTCAACTATCCAAACTGGCGCCATTCACGGGATGCAGACGATGGAGCAATGTCTGAGCAATCTAGTCAACAGAGGAATAATATCGCAACAAGATATTCCCGGTAAGGCGCAAGATGATCATAATCAGCGGAATTTTTAAGGAGTACTGGTGATGTTGGATAAATATTTGCAGATGATGGTTGATAAGCAAGCGTCAGACCTTTTTGTGTCTGCGGGATTGGCTATCAGTGCCAAAATAGATGGTGAGCTGCGCCCGTTAGAAGATGACCCAATAGACGCTGCCAAATCGCTTGAGTTGGTTGAGTCGATTATGACTGACAAGCAAAAAACACAATTTCATGAACACAAAGAATGTAACTTTGCGATAGTCACATCTTTGGGGCGTTTTCGTGTTTCTGCTTTTTGGCAAAGAGATTGCGCTGGTATGGTGATCCGTCGGATCATCACTCAAATTCCTGACGTTCAAGAGCTTGGCTTACCATCGGTATTAACCGATGTGATTATGTCAAAAAGAGGTTTGGTGTTGTTCGTAGGTGGCACAGGCACCGGTAAATCGACTTCTTTGGCGGCTCTTCTTGGCTATCGAAATCGCAATCAGCGCGGTCATATTCTGACCATTGAAGACCCCATTGAATTTGTTCATGAGCACAAAAAAAGCATTATCACCCAACGTGAAGTGGGCATTGACACAGAAACATTCGAATCGGCACTAAAAAGCTCATTACGCCAAGCTCCAGACGTTATTTTGATTGGAGAAATTCGCTCACAAGAAACTATGGAATATGCGCTAAGCTTTGCCGAAACCGGTCACTTATGTGTTGCTACCTTGCATGCCAACAACGCTAACCAAGCGATTGACCGAATCATGCATCTGGTGCCCAAAGAAAAGCACGACAAGCTAAAGTATGATTTGGCTCTCAATTTGCGAGCCATTGTAGCTCAGCAACTCATACCTTCATCGAAGGGAGAGGGGCGCGAGGCTGCTATTGAAATCTTACTCAATACGCCATTAGTTGCCGAATTAATTAAAAAAGGAGACGTAGGGTCTATCAAAGAGGCCATGGCAAAATCCAAAGAAATGGGTATGCAGACCTTTGATCAGGCATTATTTGAATTGTATAAGCAGCAACGTATTAATTATGCCGATGCGCTGCATCATGCTGACTCACCGAATGACTTGAGGCTGATGATCAAATTGCAAAACAATGAGCAGCAAGGCGCTGGTTTTTTGCAAGGAGTCACGGTTGATGGGCTCGATAAAAAGTAGCTTATTTAGCGCTTCATTCATTAGCGTGTGTTTGGTAGCGCCATTTAATGTAGCTGCAAAAGATGCAGTTCAGATGTTTATCAGAGACGATGTGTACGCTGATTACTTACGTTTTTTGAACGGCCGAACGGTTGCACAGATAGATAGCTTTAGCGGCGATTATATTCGCCGCGATGTTGTTGATATGATTCTGTTACAAAAAGCCTTGATATTAGGTGGCTTTGAAAAGTCATTTGAATATCAAGCGGGTAATGTGAATTTTAGGAACACCAAACTGTTGGAGCAAGGCAAATTATTGCTTAGCTTTGATAGTTATTGGCTGGCTGACGCGCAACCTTTGCAGCAGTACCTATTCATTAGTGAGCCTGTGATCCGTCAAGGTGAATATTATGCAGGGCTTTACTATTCGCCGGATAACACCAAAGTAACTGCTTTGGCTGGATTTGAAGCGTTAAAAGCGCTTAGCGCAGTAAGTACACCACGATGGCGCACCGATTGGGATACGCTACAAAAACTTCCTCTTAAAAGTCATGTCATAGAGCACGAGTGGATTGCTCAAGCTCGTATGGTGAGTATGCAGTGGGTTGATTTTATGCTGATGCCACTAATGCCAGAAAAAAACAATGAGTATAAATTGGAGGGGATTCACCTTGTTGCACATCCCAAATGGGTGGTGCTGCTTGATGGAAGTCGCCATTTTGTTGTTTCAAAACGCCACCCCGATGGAGAACGTGCTTTTGCTGCGTTGCAGATTGGTCTTGCTAAATTAAGGGCTAAGGGACTGATCAAACGTGCCTATGAACAAGCTGGGTTTGTACCAGATTGGTCTAAAATGCAGGTTCTTAAACCTGCTCATTAAATTATTGCCACAAGCTCTCAAAGTAACTTTCTAAAATGATCACTGCCGACATGCTGTCTACATTGCCTTTGCCAAGGTTGCGATAGCCACCTTGTTCAAACAGTCTTGCTTTGGCATCTGCAGTTGTTAAACGTTCATCCTGAGTTTCAACGGGCAATCGATAGTTGTTATGTAAGCGGTTGGCAAACTTTTTAGCTGAAAAAGTAACCTGTTGATTTGTGCCATCCATATTCAGCGGCAGACCTACCACGAGTAAGTCTGGTTGCCATTGCTCAATATGTGTTGCGATATCAGACCAATTTGGAATGCCATCTTTGGCTTTTACTGCGCCTAGGCTTGTTGCTGTGCCGGTGAGTTCTTGCCCTACGGCAATGCCGATACTCTTGGTGCCAAAGTCAAAGCCCATTACAGTGCGCTCGCCAGGGCGAGCTGGTTCTTTTTTTGTCATAACTACTTCTAAGCGTGTCCTGCCTGAGAGCTTAATTGAGTTGCATCAATACCGAGCATTTGCACGGCTTTTTCCCAGCGTTGCTCAGGCGGCGTGTTAAATATGATTGCAGGGTCCGCCTCAATGACCAACCAAGAATTTTCCAATAGCTCTCTTTCTAATTGGCCACGTTCCCAACCTGCGTAGCCCAAGGTGATGAGAAAAGACTCTGGTCGGGCACTTGAAGTTAACGAAGCAAGCACATCTTTAGAGGTGGTGATCATAATGTCAGAGCTAAGCTCTTGGCTAGATGAGTAACCCGGTTTTGGTGTATGTAACACAAACCCTCTGTCAGTATGCACAGGTCCACCAGCAAAAACTTGTTCTGCAGCAGCTGAGGCACTCTTATCGTTGTCGATCTCTATTTTATCTAATAGCTCTCCAACGGTGACATCAATGGGGTGGTTTACCACCAGTCCCATGGCTCCATCTTCATTGTGCTCACAGATATAAGTCACAGTGTGCTTGAAAAATGGGTCTTGCAAGCTAGGCATTGCAATTAAAAAGTGATTTTCTAATGATTGCATATATATAGACCCCGAAATCGTTTTACTTAGTATGGGCGAGTTTTGCTTCTATCGCATCATAAAACATGTCCATAATTGAAATATCGTACGCCGCTTCTATTTCTTTAACACAAGTTGGGGCTGTTACGTTTATTTCAGTCAGTTTGTTACCGATAATATCAAGGCCAACAAACAGTAAACCTTTCTCTTTCAAAGTCGGGGCAACGGCCTGAGCGATGCGCAAGTCGTCATCACTAATTGGACGCGCTTCACCACGCCCGCCAGCAGCAAGGTTACCGCGTGTTTCGCCACCTTGGGGAATACGTGCTAAACAGTAAGGCACAACTTCACCATCGACCACTAAGACACGTTTATCTCCTTGTTTTATTTCAGGAATATACTGTTGTGCCATCGCGAAACGCTGACCATGCTCGGTGAGTGTTTCACAGATCACACCAATATTTGGGTCATCGTGTTTTACCCTAAAAATAGAGGCTCCACCCATCCCATCGAGTGGTTTAAGGATGATGTCTTGATGCTTTGTTAAAAACTCTCTAATTTGCGCTTGTGAACGCGTTACCAGCGTATCTGGTGTGTGTTCACTAAACCAAGCGGTAAAGAGTTTTTCATTGGCATCACGCAGGCTCTGCGGCTTGTTTACCACTAAGCTGCCCGCTTGTTCAGCACGTTCCAAAATATACGTCGCGTAAATATACTCAGTATCAAAGGGGGGATCTTTGCGCATTAAGATAACGTCTAAATCAGATAAATCAATTTCTCGCTTCTGTTCTAGCTCATACCAATGGTTTACGTCATCAAATACTTTGGCTTTTGCAGCGCTTGCTTTGGCACTACCTTGATATAAAAATAGGTCGCCCATCTCCATGTAATACAACTCATAGCCACGCTTTTGGGCTGCCATCATCATTGCAAACCCAGTGTCTTTTTTAATGTTGAATCCACTAATTGGATCGCTAATGATCCCTAATTTTATAGCCATGCATCACCTTTATACTGTTTTTATTAACTATGGGGGCCGCGCTTTGCAAATTAAAGGGCTAAATCACCAAACTGTAGTTGTAAAGCACTTAATACGGTCAATGCAGCAGTTTCCGTTCTTAAAACACGCGGACCTAAACGTACATCAATAAAGCCTTGCTCGCTGGTTGCTTGCATTTCTTCGTCAGTGAACCCGCCTTCTGGGCCAACAATAAAGCGCACCCCATTGTCAGGGACTGGTAAAGTTTTGATACTATGTTCAGCGCGTGGATGTAAGGTTAATTTTAGCTCATCCGAAGATTGTGCTAGCCAAACGTTTATATCTACAGGCGGATGTATTACGGTAATCGTGTTTCGGCCAGATTGTTCGGCTGCAGCAATGGCTATTTTTTGCCATTGCGCATGCTTTTTCGCGAGTCGTTCTCCAGAGAGCTTGACGCCACAGCGCGTAGTGAACAATGGTGTGATTTCTGTTATCCCCAGTTCCACTGATTTTTGAATGGTAAAGTCCATTTTATCACCGCGAGATATTCCCTGACCCAGATGAATTTTGAGCGGTGATTCACAGTTATGATTAACAAATTCAATAGGTTGAACAACCACTTTTTTCTTTGAAACTTCAACAATTTCACTGAGGTATTCGCCCCCTTTACCATTAAACAGCGAGACTTTGTCACCTGCTTGCATTCTCAATACTCGAGCAATATGGCCTGCGGCATCGTCGTCTAAGATAACTTGATTGTTTAAAGAGAGCTCTGAAGATTGGTAAATATGAGGTATACGCATAACTGGCCTACAAGAAATAGCAATGTTGCAATAGTAAAGTTTTGCCTTCTCAGCGTCTAGTTTCTAATGACCAGTGAGGGGAGTTTGCGCAATTAAATGCCTTTTATGTATCTAATTTACACAGTGAGGCTTCTATATCCTCGCCCACAGCGGGCAAAGCCCCATTACATGTCAGGTGATTGACATTGGCTGTGTCGGTTATTTTTTTGTAAGTGAAAGCGCCATCTTGTGTTTGTTCTAACAGGTAGCGCACGGGATGTAGTGAATTAAAAATAAATTGCTGGTCTTTACTCGCTAACTCGTAGTCAACATTAGAAATAAGCACACCGCTGACTTTATGATGCTCATTAAGATAACTGGAAAGTTCAGATACGCTGATTTCATTTGCAAAATCGCAATAACAATAATCTTTGATTAAATTATCAAACATCATCTTTAGTAGGTGTCGAGTGTTATCTCCAGCTGCGATCAACTGGCTCTCTTTATTACCTGAGTGTTTCTTTAGATATTCAGCATATTCCCGGCTGAACTCTTTGTTACTGTCAACTAAAAGAAAGTTATCAAGCTTGAGGGGCATGGCTCCACCTTGTGCAGCCTTATCCAACAGCTACACAGAAAATGTATTAATAAGTAGATAGCCCATTGATGCGAAAATCGCAAATTCTATGCAAGCAATTCCGATATTATCTTGATGGTCAACTTCAAGGCCAATGTCAACTTTAGGCAACGATAAATATACCAGCGCAAAACTACCCGCATAGAGCAATATCCACATCAAACCACAGTGCAACACAACCGAAAACAGGTTTTCTACTATCATCGCGCCATGGTATTGAGCGCTGTGTAAGCCCGCGTAGATAGCAAGGGCTAGGCCTATGGTTTTACCTGCGTATCGAATGCCGATAGATATATTGTCTAAACTAAAGTTTTGCTGCAGCGAAGCGCCTTGGTTGACCCTAGCAAAACGACTTTCTCTAAATTTGCTATCTAGTGCAAATAACCCCTGTAGTAGTAAAAAACTCGAGCAAACCACAAGCAAGTCACTAATACCTTGTGGGTGTACCCAATGGTATAAGCCAAGTACCAAAATACCGTTGGCAATGAGCATGCCTGAGTCAACTAAAGCTGCACAAATATTTTGTTTTAAAATGGCTTGCTCTTCATTGAACTGATACAAAATCCATTTTCGATGTATATATTGACCAAAACAAATAAATATCAGAATGAGCGACAATACAAATAGAGCGCGCAGCGGCTGCGCAATGGCGCTGGCGTATTTTATGTCGTTAAAAAAATACGCAACACTAAATGCTATCACTGAAATTTGCGATGCGTAACTGATCCCCAGCGCAAAATTGTCCCGTTTGGCCAGCTCTTCTTGCAGCGCTTGTTTTGCTCGGTACTGAACTTGTAGGCGCAAAAACGTAACAACAAGACAAATAACAACAAAACTCGACAAAATAGCAAAAAAATTAATGTTGGCTAGCGACAAATAGGTCATATTCGCTCTACTGGTAAATTTTAGATATTGTTACTATAACGACTCCCAACTCATTGAGCCATATAGCTATGGAGATTTTTTATGCATGACGTCGCTTTACCCACTAACTTGGCTCAACTTGCCCAAGAGCGTTGGCAAACACTAAGGTGCGAGCACCCGGCAAAGCCTGAACTGCTACGTTTACTTGCTATGAGTGATTTTGCTTATCGAGTGTTGCAGCAATCGCCAGAACTCGCGAATTGGTTGCTTGATGAAGAGCAAATGAAAAATCGAGATGTACCCTTTCCATTAACAGACGATTTAACCGCTTTGAGTGAAAGTGACTGTTTTAGGTTACTGCGAAAATACAGGCAGCGTTATTGGCTAAAGGTAATGTGGCTAGATTTGGTAAAGGGCAATGATATTGCAGATAGCATCCGCTATATTTCAGCGCTTTCTGAGCGACTAATTGATGCTGCCAATCGCTGGGCATTTGCACAAACGGTTAAGCAATGTGGCACACCACTTGATGAGTCAGGTGAAGCTCTGGCGATGATGGTTATCGGCATGGGCAAGCTCGGCGGTGCAGAACTGAACTTTTCATCTGATATTGATTTGATTTTTTGCTATCCACGAAATGTCTCAACACAAGTGGGGCGTAAAAGTGTTGAAGCACAAGTTTTCTATACCAAGGTCGCACAAAAACTGATTTGTGCACTCAATCAGGTGACCGTCGATGGCCAAGTATTTAGGGTCGATATGCGTTTACGTCCTTTTGGTGACAGCGGGCCTTTGGTGATGAGTTTGTCGGCGATGGAAGATTATTATCAAGACCAGGGGCGTGAATGGGAGCGTTACGCGATGCTTAAAGCTCGTTTGCTTGGGCAGCAAACGCAACATTGGCAAGCGTTTTACAACATGCTACGGCCTTTTGTATATCGTCGATACATTGATTTTTCGGTGATTGATTCACTTCGCAAAATGAAGCATATGATAGCCCAAGAAGTAAGACGCAAGGGGCTTGTGAACAACATAAAGCTTGGTGCCGGTGGTATTCGAGAAGTAGAGTTTATAGTGCAAGCGCTACAGATGATCCGCGGTGGTCGAGACACCAGTTTGCAAACACCTTCAATACTTAATGCATTAAGCCAGTTAAAAGCGCTAGAGGTGATCCCCCCAAATATCGTTCACTCATTGCAAGATAACTATCTGTACCTTAGAAAAATAGAGCAATACTTGCAGGCGTTTGATGATCAGCAAACTCAAACTTTACCCGATAGTGCGGTATCTCAAGCTCGATTAGTGACCTTGATGGGCGCGAAAAACTTCGATGAATGTTTAGCTATATTGCAAAACCGCATGACCAAGATTCGTGATGAGTTTAGTCAAGTGATAGGGGATGAGCCTTTAGAGCATACTCAGTCAGATGAAGCATACACTTATTTGTGGCTGGAAGGAGATACAGAGCAGCTCGTAGGTAAAGTTAACGAAGAGCAGGTAGAGCCTTGGCAGGAGGCATTACAGGAGTTTAAAGGAGCGTTGACTAAGCGCAAAGTTGGTGCTCGTGGCGCGGATATTCTCGATAAGTTAATGCCTTGCTTATTACAGCAAGCGGCAGAACTCAGCTTAAGCGGTAATGTATTGAGCCGAGTTTTAAACATAGTTGCAACCGTGGTATCAAGAACGGCTTATCTTGAGCTCTTATATGAAAATCAAGGGGCGTTAAAACAGCTGCTCTTCTTAACCTCACACAGCCAATGGATCGCCGAGCATATTGCCAAATATCCTATTCTACTGGATGAATTATTAGACCCAGCTGCGCTTTATAAGCCACTGCCCTTGAATGCTTACAAGCTAGAAATAAGACAATATTTTTTGCGTATAGAGCAGCATGATCTTGAGCAGCAAATGGAAGCGTTGCGGCAGTTTAAACAAACACATCAGTTACGTATTGCTGCGGCTGATGCAACTGATGTGCTTAGTATAATGAAGGTAAGCGATCACTTGACTGCGCTGGCGGAAGCTATCATCGAACAATCCGTTAACTTAGCTTGGCTGCAGATGACAGAACGCTACGGGCAACCACAAGGTAGCCATGAAGATGCCAAAGGGTTTGCCGTTATTGCTTATGGAAAAGCGGGTGGCTGGGAGCTTGGCTATGATTCGGATTTAGACTTGGTATTTGTGCACAATCGCGATGGCGATAGTTATACCAATGGAGAAAAGGCGATTTCATCTCGCCAGTTCTATCTTAAGTTAGCACAGCGTTTAATGCATTTGTTCAATACAAGAACTGCGTCGGGCATCTTATATGAGCTGGATACGCGCTTACGTCCTGAAGGTAATTCGGGATTATTAGCGATTAACTTAGAAAGCTATTACCAATATCAATTGCAGCAGGCTTGGACGTGGGAGCATCAAGCAATCGTTAGGGCAAGGCTTGTATATGGACAGCAAGACATGCGAGAGCGCTTTATGCAAATACGCGCTAACATATTAGAGCTGCCACGAGAGCACGACAAGCTATTGGAAGACGTGACCTCTATGCGAGAAAAAATGCGCAATCATCTGAGCAAAGACAGCGACGAGTTGTTTGATTTAAAGCAGGGACTCGGGGGGATGACAGATATTGAATTTATCGTGCAATATCTGGTTTTACACTATGCCCAGCGTTACCCCGAAATGGCTGAGCATACTGATAATGTGCGTATCTTAGCTTGTGCAAGTAAGTTAGGTATTTTGAGTGAACAAGAGCAGACGGTGCTAAGTGAAGCATATTGTTTTTTCCGTGAGCTTTATCATAACCTGAGTTTAAATCGCCAAGGAAAGTGTGTTGCCAAGGATAAGCAAATACATGCGATGACACAGAAAGTAACTGAGATCTTTGAGGCAACATTAGCAAAGTAGCTAAGCCGCTATATTGAATAAGCCCATGTCGTGACCTTAAAGGTCACGACTCGCTAAGACATTAGTTGGTTAGTTTTCGACAATTATCTCGAACAAAAAGAGTTGGTTTTTCGGTGATCACCGCTGCGCGTTGGCGATGACAGAAAAAGGTATATATTTCATTCTCAAAATCGTCGTTGATGGCGCGACCAACTTGGTACAGTGCAGATAAAAAGTTGCTATCGACACGAAAGTTCTGTTTTACAACATAGTCTTTATCTAAGTACCAAAATAGCTCTACATTTTCTTGGCGTGCGTAGTCAGCAAGCACACTTTTTAGGGTATCTCCAGATTCAAAACGTCTAGGTTGATGTTCCCCCGTCCAGCGTTGGCTGGAAGCTTTAACAACTCGCTCTCGGTCTTTGAGTGCTTCGTTGATACGAAATGATGGGTCACCAAGTTCAATCACAAACTTGGCACGCTCAGTATCTCTACTAGAAGTACTGTTACGGAAGCTTTCATAGAATTGTGAAAACCCTTGAGCTGCGACATTTGCGGTTGTGCTGACACTCATTTTTGGCATAGCACCAAACAAAAAGTAGTACGCTGATAAAATCAGAATGAATGCCAACGACAAATGTTTGACCCAAAACCAAGCTGCAGACACTTGTTTGGCTGTCTTTTTACTCCGCACTGGAGGTGGGGGCGGCGGAGGCGCTGTTTGACGCTTAGGTCGACTTCTATTATTTTTTTTCATAACCATAAATAGACTTAGCTGTAATAAGACGGCGCGTTTTCATCGGGCCGAGTTTTAAAACGTCTGTGCAACCACATATATTGCTCTGGTGCTAGCATTATGGATTGTTCCATGCGTTGATTTACACGGGTTACATCCTGCTTGGCATCTTCACTAGGAAAATCAGTTAACGCAGGGTAGATTTTTAAATGATATTTACCGCTTGCATCTCTTGTGCCACTTAAACTGAGTGTTTCACAATTTCTACTAGATGAAAATAGCAACGTACCAGTGGTTGTGGCTGCATCAGGTACCGCAAAAAATGAGGTGAATTCGCAGCGGTTACGTCCATAATCTTGATCTGGCAGGTAATAACACATTTTTTTATTCTTTAGTGCTTGTAATAGGCCTTTAACGTCGCGCTTAGTGATCAAGGTTTCATTCGAACGCAAGCGTCCCTTGGTCATAAAATATTCCATAAGCGGATTGTTATGTGGTCTGTAAAAACCGATACCTTGTTGTTTAGTGCCTAACACGCGGCTGAGCATTTCTAAGTGTAGCATATGTGGCACTAGCAGCAGCACGCCTTTACCTTGACGTTGAATGTTTTCTACCAACTCAAGGCCTTCTATTGAGCCAATGACTCTATTTACTCGCCATTGTGGCCACCACCAAGCCATGCCGGTTTCAAGTGTTGCTATACCGGTATTCTCCATGTTTTTTAACACCATGTCAGCGCGTTGCTGTTCGCTTAAATGTGGAAAACATAAAGCGACGTTTACTTGCGCTATGTGGCGGCGTTTTTGCACAAATCTATGCACTAAACGGCCAAGTAATTTTCCTAAGAAAAACTGTATCCGCTGGGGCAACCAAGAAATTAGGTACAAACATAAAACACCAATCCAAGTTAACCAATAGCGGGGAGCTAAAAACGACCATTTAAAAGTAGGGGCTGTTACCACGTACATTATCTCTTACTGCATAATGGCGTTAGTTTATCGCAAGTGCTTAAAAATACAAAAAGCCGACATCGAGTCGGCTTTTTACTTTAATAAGCATAAGTAGGATTAGCTTTGAACTAAGCCTTTATTAATTGCTTCTAAATCGCTACGAGATAGTGTACCCGTCGCTTGTTTCAAACGCAGTGAAGATAGCACATATTGATAACGTAAGTTAGCGAGGTTTCGCTTAGCGTTATATAGATTTTGCGTGCTAACAAGTACGTCAACAATAGTACGTGTACCTACTTCAAAACCAGCTTCAGTGGCTTGCAACGCACTTTCTGCAGATACTACCGCTTGTTCTAGTGCGCGATACGTAGCTACGTTAGACATCACCTGATTGTAAGAAGTTATAACAGAGCGCGTTACTTCACGCATGCTTGCTTCTAAATCTTGGCTTGCACCCACATATAATGCGCGAGCTTGCTCCGTTGCCGCCATAGTTTGGCCACCAGTGTAGATAGGCACGTTTAATGTGAGGCTAACATTCGTTCTATCGCCACGAGGTTTAAGTAATGAGCCATTAGAGTCTTGCAATGAGTCAGTGTAAGACGCATTCAAGTTGACCGTTGGATAATGTCCCGCTTTGGCTAGCTCAATCTGATCTTCAGCAATATCAAGGCTTGCTTTTGCAAGCGCAAGAGATAGGTTCTTCTCTTTTGCAACGGTAACAAAGTCAGTGGCTTGCTTGCTTGGCGATACCGTTGAGAATGTTTTTGTATTAAGTGAATCTAGCTTAGTGTGATATTTACCTGTGATGGTACGTAGTGCTTCACGCGCTGTTTCAACATCGTTTGTAGCCACAATTTCATTAGCGACTGATTGGTCAAATTGCGCTTGCGCTTCGTGTACATCGGTAATGGCTGTTAGACCTACTTCGTAACGTTGTTTTGTTTGCTCAAGCTGGCGCTCAATAGCACGCTTTTCTGCTTGCACAAATTCAAGGTTATCTAATGCGCTCAGTACATCGAAGTAACCTTGAGCAATACGTACAACTAGCTCTTGCTGAGTTAACTCATATTGCGTCAAGGCCTGCATTGCTTGTTTTTTAGCAATGTCTAAATTTTGCCATGAAGACATATTAAAAATGGTTTGCTGCAATGCAATTGAGCGGCTAAAAGTATCTTCGAAAGCATTGTAAGATGTGTAGCCAGAGGTATCATTTTCACTGCCTATGCCATGGCCATCAACATCCGTTTGGCTATAACTTGATTCAAAACCAAGTTGCGGAAGTAAAACGCCTAAGGCTTGCTCTTGCGCGAACTTTTGCGCGTCGGCCTGTGCTTTTGCTTTTAGCACCGTAGGATCGTTTGCAGTTGCAATGTCGTATACTTGAAGTAAATCTTCGGCGTGCGACAGATTTGAAGTTAGCGCACATGATAGGCCAACTAACAGAGATAATAAGCTTTTTTTCATCGTTCGTTCAGTCCTTAGACAACTTTTTGTATTAAACGCATGTTACCTTGTTTTTTTTCAGAACGAAAAAGTTTAAACGTAAATCAACACCAACAAATGTAACAGAATATAATACAGGCCTTTATCTTATGATAAAGACGTTTGAGAATAGTCAGAGCCACTATCATGGGGGTAGTTGATTACAATTTAAACCCCCCCTGTAAAAAATTAGGATGTAAATAATGTCATCAATCACATGCTTTGATAATCAAGATGTAACATTGGAGTCGGTCGATACCATTTTTAATGGTTTTTTTAAAATACAGCTTTATCAATTTCGCCATGCTTTGTTTGCAGGTGGTATGTCGCAAACAATTTGTCGAGAAATTTTAGAGCGAGGCCATGCTGTTGCGGTTCTACCCTATGATCCATCTTCAGACTCTGTATTGTTGATTGAGCAGATCCGCATAGGTGCTATGGCCAGTAAATCATCCCCTTGGTTGTTAGAGTGTATAGCTGGTATGGCACAGGGGAGCGAACAATACGAAGACGTTGCCCGTAAAGAGGCTTTGGAAGAGGCAGGTTTAGCATTGGGTGAGTTACAGTATATGACGTCATACCTTTCTAGCCCTGGTGGCACAACTGAGCGCATTTACTTATATTTAGCTAAAGCAGACTTGTCACAAGCCGGTGGTATTTTTGGTTTAGAAAGCGAAGGTGAAGATATTAAAAGTCATGTGATACCCTATGCACAAGCAATCGACCTTTTGCAAAGCGGTGAAATTGATAACGCGGCAACAGTGATTAGTTTACAATGGCTAGCGCTTAATAAAGAAAAAGTGCTCGCTCAGTGGGTGTAGTAGATAAGTTGAGGTGTAACTTTGAGTGATATAGCCCTTGCACGTGATTATGTTCAGTCCTTACCAAAGTACATCACTTTGTGTGAGCGTAATTACTTGCGCGCACTTAAGTTGTTGCCGCCTGAAGAACATGGTGCGCAAAGAGCAATAGAGCTGGCTAATGTGCATTATGTGATTGAAGTGCACGGCTGCGCAAAGTACACCACCGACATTACTATTAAGCAAACCTCTAATGGCAGTGTGTTTTTTCCTAGTTTGCATCTTGAAGTACGCTTATATCACGATGCTAAAGTCGCTGAGGTAGTTCATCATGATTATCATCAACGCATAAAGCCATCTTATCGTTATCCAAATCCTAAAATGCATCAAAAAGACGAAAAATATCAAGTAAATGCGTTTTTGGCTGATTGGCTAATGGCCTGTCTTGAAAGCGGTAAAGTACCGCTCAATTGGGATGTCAATAATGGCTTGGTTTAAGCAAAAGTACACATTTAAACAGCCAACACTGAAACTTGCACATATCACCGATTGTCACCTTTTTTCAGATACCCATGGCCTATATTTTGAAGTGAATACGGCGCAATACTTACGTGATGTATTATCACAGCTTGCCAAAGAGCACTTGGATGGCGTGATCTTTGGTGGCGATTTGACGCAAGATCATACGGTGGCGTCTTATTCATTATTTGCCCAGCTGATTGGCGAGTCGGGTTTAACGTGTCCGGTGTTTTGGGTGCCTGGCAATCATGATGAAATTGAGCTGCTAAACCATATTAGCGGCGGTCAAATACACAGTGCAAAACATCTATGCACAGAGCAAATTGATATTTTATTACTCAATTCCAAAGGGCAAACGCCTGCTGGGTGGTGCGATGAACATCATTTAGCGTGCGCCAAAGACATTTTAAATAGCTCTGCAAAAAAAGCCTTGGTATTTTGCCATCATCACCCGCTGCCTATTCAGGGGTATCTGGATAAGCACATGTTGGAAAATGGCCCGCAGCTTCTCAATATGTTGGTAGAAAGTGGCAACGTTATCGCGTTATTCCATGGTCATGTACACCATGATTACCATCAACATTTTAGAGCACTAGATGTGTTTGCCACGCCAGCAACCTCCATCCAATTTACTAAAGCTACAGCACATTGGCAGCAACAAGACTTAGGGCCTGCATGGCGGCGAATTAATATTGATAGCGACACATTGACTACTGAGGTGGTATGGTTAAAAGGGTAATTTATATTCATGGTTTTAATAGTTCAGAGTTATCAGCTAAAGCTCAGCAATTTGGCGCTTGGCTAGCGCAGCAACCATTGTCATGTGAATATATAACGCCTCGATTACATTTTGACCCGCGCGTTGCAATCATGCAGTTGGAGTCGGTTATTAATGAGCAAACGGTGTTGCTGGGCAGCTCTTTAGGTGGTTTTTATGCCACTTATCTATCACAGCAGTACAATTTACCCGCGGTGGTTATCAACCCAGCAGTGCGACCCTTTGAATTATTGGCGGATTATTTGGGAGCGCAGTATAATCCTTACCAGCAAATACATTATCATTTAGAGCACGAACATGTGCATGCGCTTAAGCAGTTATATGTGGCGCAGTTAACAAAACCAGAATTATTGATGCTTTTGCAGCAAATGGGCGATGAAGTCCTCCCTTATCAGCAAGCGCTGCAATATTATCAAGCGTGCCAGCAACGGATAGATTTTGCTGGCGATCATAGTTTTATGGACTTTCAACGTTACTTTGACACGGTTGTCAATTTTCTTAAAATCACGTAAAACAGAACGAATTAAATAAAAAGAATCTACCTATGAGCGAGCAAAATTATAACGCCGAAGCCATTGAGGTTTTAAATGGTTTAGAGCCGGTAAAACGTCGTCCTGGCATGTACACTGACACCACTCGACCAAACCATTTGGGTCAAGAGGTAATTGATAACAGTGTGGATGAGGCGCTCGCCGGTCATGCAACTAAAATTGATGTGATTTTGCATGAAGATAACTCTTTGGAAGTTATCGATGATGGTCGTGGTATGCCTGTTGATATTCACCCTGAAGAAGGCGTACCAGGGGTTGAGTTGATCCTGACCAAGCTGCACGCAGGTGGTAAGTTTTCGAACAAGAACTATCAGTTCTCTGGTGGTTTGCACGGTGTGGGTATTTCGGTTGTAAACGCTTTATCGAGACGCGTGGAGATCACCGTCAAGCGTGATGGCCAAGTGTATGAAATGGCATTTGAGCATGGCGATAAAGTACAAGACCTTGAAGTAACAGGCACCGTAGGCAAGCGTAACACGGGTACATCAGTGCATTTTTGGCCAGATGCCAGCTATTTTGACTCCGCCAACTTTTCTCTGACTAAACTCAATCATGTTCTAAAAGCCAAAGCGGTATTATGCCCTGGCCTTCGTATTCGTTTTGTTAACAAACAAACCAAAGAAACGCAAGAGTGGTACTACGAGGCGGGACTTGAAGATTATTTAAAAGACAGCGCTCAAGGCTATGAAGTATTGCCAAAAGATCCGTTTACAGGCAGTTTTAGTGGCTCTACAGAAGGTGTTGATTGGGCACTGCATTGGTTGCCAGAAGGCGGCGAGTCAATCACCGAAAGCTACGTAAACTTAATCCCTACCGCACAAGGCGGTACGCATGTGAATGGCCTAAGACAAGGTCTACTAGAAGCAATGCGCGAGTTTTGTGAGTTTCGTAATTTATTACCCAGAGGTATCAAGCTAACCCCTGATGATATTTGGGACAAATGTAGTTACGTTTTATCGGTAAAAATGCAAGACCCACAGTTTGCTGGGCAAACCAAAGAGAAACTGTCATCACGTTCTTGCGCAACCTTTGTATCGGGTATTGTTAAAGATGCATTCAGTCTATGGCTGAACGAGCACACAGATACCGCCGAATTATTAGCAGAGCTATGTATCAGTAACGCGCAAAAGCGACTGCGTGCAGCTAAAAAAGTGGTTCGTAAAAAAGTCACTTCTGGCCCTGCATTACCGGGCAAACTGACCGACTGTTCAGGCAGTGAAACAGAGCGTTCTGAGTTGTTTTTGGTAGAGGGTGACTCTGCTGGCGGCTCGGCTAAACAAGCGCGAGACAGAGAGTTTCAGGCGATCATGCCTTTACGCGGTAAGATATTAAATACTTGGGAAGTTGAATCAGGTCAGATCCTCGCCTCTCAAGAAGTACACGATATTTCGGTTGCCTTGGGGATTGACCCTGACTCCGATGACCTATCAGGTTTGCGCTACGGCAAAATTTGTATTCTTGCCGATGCGGACTCGGACGGATTACACATCGCAACGTTATTGTGCGCGCTATTTGTTCGTCACTTCCCGACCTTGGTTAAACACGGGCATGTGTACGTAGCCATGCCACCGCTGTTTAGAATCGATGTGGGTAAAGAAGTGTATTACGCTTTGGATGAAGACGAGAAAAAAGGCGTATTAGACAGGATCGAAGCTGAAAATAAGCGCGGTAAAGTGAATGTACAACGCTTTAAAGGTTTGGGTGAAATGAACCCTCTGCAGCTTCGTGAAACCACCATGGACCCAAATACGCGTCGTTTAGTACAGCTGACTTTAGACGATCAGGAGCACACCATGGAGATGATGGATATGCTACTTGCTAAAAAACGCTCTGGCGACCGTAAAGAGTGGCTTGAAAACCACGGTGATAAAGCGCAGGTTGAGGTGTAAGCTCATGCTTCGTTATGCACTGATTACCGCCAGTTTAGTTTGCTCAACGTTTAGTATTGCCGCCGATGAATTGCTTGAGCGATTAGCCTTACCTAAAGGGTACGAGATCAGCTATTTTGCTAAAAACGTAGACAATGCAAGGCAGTTGGCGGTCTCTAAATCGGGAGTGGTGTATGCAGGCTCGCGCAAGGCGGGCAATCTCTACGCGTTAATTGATAACAATCAAGATGGCGTTGCAGATAGAAAAATCGTGCTAGCACAAGGGTTAAATATGCCCTCGGGTATTGCTTTGCATAACGGAGATTTATATGTCGCCGAAGTGCATCGTGTTATCCGTTTTAAAAACATCGACAAACAACTGCCAAAACCCAGTTTTGAAGTGGTGTTTGATGAGCTGCCCACAGAGCGCCATCATGGTTGGAAGTTTATTCGCTTTAACGACGACGGCGAATTACTAATACCTGTTGGTGTGCCGTGTAACGTGTGTGCTGAAGATGAGCGCTTTGGACGTATTTTTTCGCTGAATTTACAGACTAAAAAGCTCACCACCATAGCGCAAGGGGTGCGTAATTCGGTTGGGTTTGATATCAATCCACAAAGTGGCGCTTTGTGGTTTTCAGATAATGGCCGCGACATGATGGGGGATGATATCCCACCTGATGAAATAAACCGTGTGAGTTTTAATGGTGAACATTTTGGTTTTCCTTACGTACACGGTGGCAGCGTGTTAGACCCCGAGTTTGGTAAAGATAAAACCCTTGCGGATATGCAAAAATATGCTGCGCCTAAATTGGCATTACAGGCTCATGTAGCGCCATTGGGTATCCATTTTTATCGTGGCAAACAGTTTGCCAAAAATATGCACAATAAACTGCTGGTGGCAGAGCATGGCTCGTGGAATCGCAGTAAAAAAGTGGGATATAGAGTGATGATGGCCACCATCAAAGAAGGCGAAATAGCCGCCTACGAGCCTTTCATTAGTGGCTTTTTAGATAAAGAACAAACCTTGGGTCGACCGGTTGCATTTGCCGAGCTTGCCGATGGCAGCTTGTTAGTGTCGGACGATTTTGCTAATGCGATATATCGCGTTCGCTATCACAATAAATAGGGTGTTACATGACTGATCCTCAAACCTTGTCTTTACAGGGGATTGAACAACAAACGATGGGGCGTTTTACCGAAGACGCCTACTTAAACTACTCCATGTATGTGATCATGGACCGGGCATTGCCACACATTGGTGATGGCTTAAAACCGGTACAGCGTCGTATCGTGTATGCCATGAGCGAGTTGGGCTTATCAGCCGCCGCAAAATATAAAAAATCAGCCCGTACCGTGGGTGACGTACTCGGTAAGTATCACCCTCACGGTGACAGCGCCTGCTACGAAGCCATGGTGTTAATGGCACAGCCGTTCTCTTATCGTTATCCTTTGGTGGATGGCCAAGGTAACTGGGGTGCAGCTGATGACCCTAAATCATTTGCTGCGATGCGTTATACCGAAGCGCGTTTGTCTAAGTTCTCAGAGGTGTTGCTTAAAGAGCTGGGTCAAGGCACCGTTGATTGGACACCAAATTTTGATGGCACAATGGATGAGCCAAAAGTGTTGCCATCCCGTTTACCGCATATTTTGCTCAACGGTGTAACGGGTATTGCGGTAGGTATGGCCACTGATATACCGCCACACAACGTGAGAGAGTTGGCAACGGCGTGTTGTATGTTGCTTGACCAACCTAAAACATCTCTAGAAGAGCTACTAGAAGTAGTGCAGGCACCAGACTATCCAACCGATGCTGAAATAATCACGGCTAAGTCTGAGATCCAAAAGATTTACACCACAGGTCGTGGCTCTATCAAAATGCGCGCAGTGTATACGGAAGAGCAAGGTGATATTGTGATCACAGCTTTACCGCATCAGTGTTCAGGCGCCAAAGTGCTAGAGCAAATTGCCGCGCAAATGACCGCGAAAAAGCTGCCTATGGTGGCTGACTTACGTGATGAGTCGGATCACGAAAACCCAACGCGTATCGTGATTGTACCGCGTTCAAATCGGGTGAAGCTTGAGCCATTAATGGCGCATTTATTTGCCACCACCGACTTAGAAAAAAGCTATCGCGTAAACCTTAACATGATTGGCTTGGATGGCCGCCCTAAGGTTAAAGACTTACTTCAGATTTTATCTGAGTGGTTAATATTCCGCCGCGAAACAGTACGCCGTCGTTTGCAATATCGTTTAGATAAGGTATTGGCACGTTTGCATATTTTAGAAGGTTTAATGATTGCCTTTTTAAATATCGACGAAGTAATTGAAATTATCCGTACCGAAGACAAACCAAAAGAAGAGCTGATTGCGCGCTTTAGCTTATCAGACAAGCAAGCCGAAGCCATTCTTGATTTAAAACTACGTCACTTAGCCAAGTTAGAAGAAGTGAAAATTCGTGGTGAGCAAGAGGAGCTTAGTATTGAGCGCGATAAATTAGAGCTCACATTGGGTTCAGAGCGCCGTATGTCGACGCTGATGAAAAAAGAAATTCAAGAAGCGGCAGAGCTTTATGGTGATGAGCGTCGCTCACCAGTGATTGAACGTTCAGAAGCCAAAGCGTTAAGCGAAAAAGACTTGATCCCATCTGAGTCAGTCACGGTTGTGCTCTCTGACAAAGGCTGGGCACGGGTTGCCAAAGGCCATGATATTGATGCTGAGGGTTTAAGCTATCGCTCTGGCGACAGCTACAAGGCCTCAGCCAAAGGGCGCAGTAATCAACCAGCGGTATTTTTAGATACCTCAGGTCGTGCCTTTGCCACCGAAGCACACAGCTTACCATCTGCCCGAAGCCAAGGTGAGCCGATGACAGGGCGCTTTAATCTAGGGCCTGGGTGTATTTTTGAGCATGTGGTGATGGGGGATGAGAAAACCCTTTACCTCATGGCAACCGATGGCGGTTATGGTTTTATTACTGAATTTAACGATTTAGTGAGTAAAAACAAAAATGGTAAAGCGCTTGTGAGCGTGCCAAAAGGTGCACAGCTCATGGCTCCTATCGTTGTTAATGATGTAGCCACCGACATGTGTATGGCAATATCTAACGAAGGCCGAATGCTGTTGTTCCCACTACGCGATTTGCCGAAACTCGGCAAAGGTAAGGGTAACAAAATTATCTCAATCCCGAGTGCCAAGGTTCAAGCTCGCGAAGAGTTTGTAAAAGTACTCGCTTGTGTACCTGAAGGTAGCTCAGTGACCCTACACGCAGGTAAGCGTAAACTTACTCTTAAACCAAGTGATTTAGAGCACTACTATGGTGAGCGCGGCCGCAGAGGTAATAAACTACCACGTGGCCTACAACGTGTAGATGAATACGAGATTGAGAGTAAAATACTAGCATCTGAAGAAGCTGAGGCACCACTTGAGCAAAGCGATGAGTAGCGCTTAAAAGCAGCTTTTAATCATAAAAACGGCGCAACAAGCGCCGTTTTGTTTTTACAGTGCCTTGGTAAGTGAACACTTGTTACTAAAAGCAAATGCGTGTGTACTATATTGTGTTTGTGCAAGTTTACAGCTCTCACGTTTATTCAACTATACAAATCTGCACAAGCAATAACTTATTTGCAGAAAATGATTATTGTAAATAAACCACCTTTTAATATTTCCATTTATTTAGCCGTAGACGATCCTATCTCTGTCAGCTGTTATAAATCAAGATACCACCCGCTGAAAATATTACCTACTAATCAAAGTAGTAGTTAGATTGATGTTTCGAGTTTTGAAACATTTGGTTTCTTCAATTGTTTATCTTATTGAAATTATTGATGGATATACGTTCAAAAATGCCACTAAAGGCACAGAGAGAAAAGAGGGACACTTTTGCTTAAAACGACTGCAAAGTAAACTTTAGTTGCACTCTAAGTTCCAGAAAGTTTACAAGAAGGTGACGTGTAATGGCTCGTAATTGGTCAAAAGTAAATTACCTGTTAAATTTATTTATGCTTTACTTGTTAATCCCAGCTAACCATTCAGATAGGCCATTCCAGATAACAAGTTAAAAGCAAACTCTAATCACACTTGGTGCGTCAGCCCTTCTTCGTAGGTCGGCAGAGGTATCTGCTGGTGTGTAGTAATCAAAGAAATATGAATACGCCTAATCAGTGGGATCACATGGTCAATGAAGTAAGAAGGTCGAATACTGTAGGAGCGTCAATTCATCCAATCAAATATTTTTGTAGGTAGTTAGTTAACTTAAAGGTACATACAAGGAGGGAATTTGATGTTTGTTGCTACTTTAATTAGAAGAGAAAATACAAAAATAGACTATGGTTCTCAATTGCAAAAGTATGGCTACCAAGTAGCGGAATACGCAGAGTTAAATGAACTAGTGCAAGATAAGTCGAGGCACATTGATGTACTGATCATTGATCTCGAATTGTCTAATGAGGACTGGTGCAATATACCCAAGTCGCAGGTGAAATGTATTCAACTTATAGAGCCCAATAGCTCTTCAGAACAAGCTGACATTCAGAACACAAATACGGTTTTATGTTTGACAAAACCAGTCGATATTAAAGCGCTAATTGCTGTGATAGAGGGGGTTTGTCGCCATGTTGAATGTGAAACGCAGGTGGCTGAAGTCGAGCACAGATTATGCACGGCAAAGCGGACTTTGTGTTTGTCTGGAGGCGACAAAATAAGCCTCAGTTCCAGTGAAGGCATTATTTTACATACGCTTGCGATGATTGCTCCGCAGCCTGTTTCTCGAAAGTCATTGTCAGAATCCTTAGGTCAGGATTTCCGTTTCTATGATGAACGAAAGTTAGAAGCAATAGTGAGTCGTTTACGTCGAAAAATAAAGCCATTAACACCGAATGCTGAGGTGATTAAAGCCGCTCGAGGAAGGGGTTATCAGCTGATGTTGAATATAGCGATCACCTAATTGTCGAGTCATTTTGTCTCGTCAGCTTTTGTCAGCTTTATGTGACCCAATTATCAGGTTTTGTCAGGTAGTACTAAAAAAGTTTTGTTAGAGTTAGTTCAGGCAAGGATTGAGGTTAAGTAAGCTGGGAGTATTGAACGCTGATTAACATCTACTTTGTTGACTGAAAGGAATGTTCGGTAACCTGCAATTACTGGATGCCCTTCAAATAACTCAAAGTTTTTATGAGTTAAATTTCACTTAATGTAATTAAACTTAAATTTATAAAGGTACGACAATGAGCACTAAACCATTAAACATGAATGCTGCATTAACCACTCTTCAAGATACAGATACTGGTGTTGCATCTAACCCTTCAAATGTTGCAGACGGCAGCTTCTTTATTGTTAAACCAAACAACGATACAGCTATCTTTACTATTCAAAGTGGCGGTAACGACGTTCAGACTCCAGAAGTACCTGCTGGTTTCCCAATTCCGTACCCAGTATCGTTTAACTGGAACAACAATACAGCTAGCTTAAACAACGGTAGCGTTCGTAATGCTGCTGAATTTGAAGCTGGATATTTCGGCATGCCAGCTCAACCAAATGTATGTCAATCTGGTGATGCTTCGCTAACTCGTTTTGAAAACACAACTTTCAGAACAACGCTTCAGCCTAAAACATTAACAGTAAAATGCTCAGAGCCTGCAATTGTAGGTATCATTATCGGTAGCAGCTTGCCAATATTTGTGGCTGTAAACGTGGATGGTAACTCATTACAAGGTCCATATAAAGAGCTTGTAAATCAAGGTGTTTTAGAAACTCAACTTGATGGTACTTACACTAACAGAACTAACTTCAGTGGCGCGAGTGTTACTGTTGTTAATATTTCAAATGGTAGCACGCCAGTTCAAGTTAGCTTGTTCTAAGAGCCACTATATTGTGTGCAGGCACATATCATAGTGTGCCTGCAGCAATGCAAATTATAAATTCAAAGAAGTGTAGGACTCGGGTGTATATCTGGTTATTTTTTTGGTTGTTGAGTTTTTCTTCACAGGCCAGTGTGCATGGTGGAAGCAATGCTACGCCTAATAGCAGCGATAATAACGCTGATTTGATAGTGCCATTAAAAGTTAATGGTACGGTCACGCTTAAACAAAACCAAGCCGCGCAAATTTTATATTCGGTTCGCTACCCAGTTATCACGATTGAAAACCAATTAAATACCCAATCACAGGTTGTGGTCACCTCTGGCAGTGGCGTTGAAACGCTACAACTACCCGCGGGGCAGCCGGTATTATGGCCATATAATAAAGATGTTTACGGTAATGCTGTGCGGATAAAAAATAGCTCCCCAGTACCTTCAACTTTGACGATTGGCTATTTTAGTTTTGCAGGTGAAGCGAGCTACTTGTTAACGCCAGAACATGCGCCTTTTGAATTGCAACAATATGAGTCTGCTATTGGTATTACTCAGGCACGTTTATCTCAGTTATACATTTCTTGCCCTGAACCTGGGCTAATTGCTTTGTTTACAGGAAATGCCCCAGCAAGTTTTCTCGCTATTAAAACCACAGGTAAGCCGCCTCAAAGTATTTATCAATACGTGGCATCACAGGTTAAGTATATTCCAGATAACTACTATCAAATCTCAAACAATTGGTGGGGGCAGGCATTGGCTGTAGTTAATGTTTCTCCACAACCTTCAACTTGCCAAATAAACTATGGCAGCGGTTAAATGAGTCTCGCTATGTTAAAAGCCGATATTTTTAAATGTTTGAGCGCTCTTTTAACGGCCAAGAAAAGTCTACTTGCAGTGCTTTTGTTGGCGCTATATACATTTTCCTTACCTGCTGAGAGCTTGTCGCATAATACTGCAGCAGGAGAGAACAAAACTTTGTTGGCTACTGGTGAGTCGGTGTTACTGAAAAAAGGCGACAAAGCGCATTTACAGGCAAGTCTCAACACCACAATGTTGTTGTTGGTGACTAACAAGTCGACGGAATTTGCTGGCGCCGATGTAAAGTATAGCTTTGTCGTTGATGATCAGTTGAGTATGCGAGATCTGGATGCCGGCGACCCTTCCCCTCAACAGTGGTTCAATAACTGGCAAGGTAAACCCTTAACGATTACTAATGTGAGTGCACCTGAGAATGCTATTTTGCAGCTGAATTTATATGGCGCAAGTACTACACCGACGATCCCATTGAAAATGGATTTTAGTACCACGCAAATTCCCCGATATCAAAGTGCTGGCGTGACCGTTGACGGTGAACATGGATATCTCTTATTGCATGCTCCTTTTGAAGAGGCCATTTTTGTCATGTTTATAGGTAAAAGCTATTTTGTTTACACGGTAAATGGTCCAGAAGAATTTGATAATAATAACAATATTAAGACGACTCGAAACAACACGCTGTCTTTTTCTGTCGATCAGCAACAAGGGCAACCAGTGCTGATTGTTAACGCGTCTAAAACCAAAACGGCGGCCGCGAGTGTCTCGTACCGACAGTTAAATAAAACAGAGGACACCAGTAATGCGACCTCTCAATAACTATTTATATAAACAACTATGTAATGCTCAACAGGAGGTTTATCGCAATGACGACCAATAAAGCACCCGGCGTGTATATTAATGAAGTACAACTCCCCCCATCCATTGTTGGTGTTGGCACCTCTACAGCGGGATTTGTAGGGTCCGGGACAACTAAATCTCCCTCTCTTGAAGCGTTGATGGTAACCAGCTTTACTGAATTCAGAAGCAATTTTGGTGATTTTTTTCCTATCACCTCAGACTCACCAAACCCTCAGAGTTATCTTGCTTATGCTGTCTATGCCTTTTTTCAGCAAGGGGGAAATCTATGTTACATCGTTAACACGAATGTTGAGCCTGCACAGCCGACTGCAGCTGAACAAGCTGCGGCAGCACAAGCCGCTGCGGCAAAGCAAGCTGCTGAGCAACAACAAGCACAAACCGACGCGGCAGTCGCGGCCAGTGTTGAAATCCAAAACGCCATCACGGTGACTGCGAAGCAACCAGGGTCTGCGGGTAATGCAATTTCTGTCTCAATAACAATTAGAGGTACGGCTGCGCAACTAAAGGTTGCTGGTGATATGGTTGGTAGTGGCAATAATGCACAAGCTCTCGCCGACAGCGTAAATGCAAACGCAAAGAGTAGCGTTAGTGTTACAGTCTTATCAGGGCAAAATGATACGAAGCTCAAGACACAGGCACCAACCTCGCTTCAAGGAGGGGTTGACAGTAAAGATGGCGCAGCGGCATCACTGACGATAGACGGTAAGCTCCTCGTTACGGCCAAACAAAAAGGAGTGGCAGGGAATCAAATTACCGTTGAGATCTATCAGCGCTCAGCCATGTCACCGTTTAACTTCAAGGTTAATGGCGCCATTGTTGGTGGCGTGGCGCGGACCTATGGTGATGTAATTACCATTGTTAACAATGAGCAGAGCATACCGATTACGGTCGCTACCGTATCGCCATCTGATAGTACTGATCCACTTAGTACTTTTCCTGAGACACATCTTACAGGCGGCGTTGACCCACAAAATGGTGGGGGCGGCAACCCTGGTGGTGGGGGAGGTAACCCTGGTGGGGGAGGCGATGACTCACTGTGGAGCACGTTGCAAGCAGGGTTAGAGTGCTTTGAAGTTATTGATGATGTTAATTTAATAGTTATTCCTGATTTATGCTTGGTCCCTGCGAGTGATTTAACAACCGCAATGAAGTACGTATTTAACTTTTGTGCGACCACCAAACAAGACTGTTTCTTTATTGCTGATGTACCGCACTCTGACGCCAACTATAACCATCCGACGCAACTTGGTAACAGCACGACGGGGTTTGTTGCGGTTAACCAACTGACTGGCTACAAAGGTTTTGGGGCAGTTTACTACCCATATATTCAAGTACCTAACCCCGCGCTTTATTTTTCATCCGATAGTGATTCGCAAGATAATGTAGCTAAAACACTGTTAATGCCACCATCAGGCGCGGTTGCTGGTAATTATGCAGCGACTGATGCCAGTGTGGGGGTTTACAAACCGGCCGCAGGCATCCGTGATGGACGCATAGCAATGGCTTTAAGTGAAGAAGTAAGAGTTACAGAAACAACATTAGGCCTGCTCAATAGCAGCGGCATTAATAATATTAGAAGTTTTCCTGGCACTGGCCCTTGCATTTGGGGCGCTAGAACCACCGCTGGTGAAGGAAGCGAATGGAAATATCTGAGCGTTCGGCGTCTATTTATATTTGTTGAGCAGTCGCTTAAAGAGAGTTTGCGCTGGGTCGTATTTGAACCCAACACTCCAAAGTTGTGGGGTATTTTGACCCGAAACATTACTGCATTCTTAACAACTTTATGGCGTGAAGGGGCATTTTTCGGAGATTCAGCTGAGCAAGCGTTCTTTGTAAAAATTGATGCTGAAAATAATCCTCCAGCGCAGCGACGCGATGGCTATCTCAATATTGATATTGGAATTGCGCCAGTTTTTCCTGCTGAGTTCGTCATTATCAATATTGGTCAAAAAACCTTACCAGCAGCATAGGAGTAAATGAGTTATGGCAGCAGGACAAAGAATCGACCCATATCAGAATTTTCGTTTTAGGGTTGAGATAGAAGGAATTCAAATAGCTGGTTTCTCTGAAGTAACTATTCCAGATTCCACTACCGCAGATATTGAGTATCGTGAAGGTACATATCCGCCTGGCACTCGACATTTATCTGGGTTAACCAGCTCTGGGTCGGTCAGTTTGAAACGAGGGATCACCGACAGCTTGGATTTATATAAGTGGAAAAAGCAGGTTGAAACAACTGGTGCGGGAAGTGCGCGTAAAAATATCTCGATCATTTTAATCGATGAAACGGGCGCCGATAAGTGTCGCTGGGATATTTTGTTTGCTTGGCCGACCAAGTACGAAAGTGGCCAACTTGATGCGAAGGGGAATGACGTCTTAATTGAAACCTTTGAGATCACCCATGAAGGTATTGAAAGAGTGAAATAACGTGTAGTTACGGGTGCTATTCACCCGTAACTATTTATCATTGATTAACAGGTAGGGCCTAACAAATATGACAATGTTAAAGACAGAATATCAGCTTACTTTACCCCGTGGGTATGTAGATAGTAAAGGAGATCTACACAAAGAATGCACGATGCGTTTAGCAACGGCAGGTGATGAGATCCAGCCAATGCGTGACCCTCGAGTACAGCAAAACCCCGGCTACTTATCAGTGATTTTGCTATCACGTGTGCTCATCCGCTTAGGCACGTTAGATGCAATTAATACTCAGGTTATTGAAAACCTGTTCAGTGCTGATTTTGCCTTTTTGCAAGAAACCTATAACCGCATAAACCATAAAGATGGGCTGGGTGTACCTGTGGTATGTCCGCAGTGTGAGCATTCTTTTGATACGGAGCTGTCTTTCTCGGGGGAATAATAAGCTATCCCTATGAACGCCTGCATGAGGAGATAGCATTTTTAGGTTATTACTTGCATTGGAGTTATGACACCTTACTGGGCATGGAGCATGCGGAACGGCAGCAATGGCTTAATCACACCAGTGCCATAAATCGTAGAGTAAACGAAGATAATGAGCCAAGCAGTACATCCAGTTCAATTTTATCTATTACCTAAAGTGTGCCAGCAGGGTTTGTTTGGGTAAAACACCGATGAAGGAGTAACTGGGCAATGGGCGAAGTGAAATTGTATTTATTTTGGCTTTTGTTTATCGGGCCACAAGTTAATGAATCTGAAGCGAGGATTTGGTCATGTCGACATTAAATGGACTACTTAATCAAGGTCTATCTTATTTGATTGATCCATTTCGCAACTTTAATTTTGTTGTAGAGATCGATGGAATTCAGGCTGCAGGTTATAGTGAAGTTTCTGGGCTTGGTATTGAATTAGAAGTTGAGCGGCGACAGTTTGGTGGCGACAATCACACTGAGTACAAATTCATTAAGCAGGCAACATATACAGATCTTGTACTTAAAAATGGTATTTCCCAAAATGATTTTATGTGGAAATGGTTTCAAAGCACAATTGATGGAAATATTACGCCGCGCAATGGCAGTATCTATCTTTATGACTCGGATGCCAAGAGCCAAACCTATTGGAATTTCTTCCATGCTTATCCTATCTCCTGGCAAGGTCCCGCATTAAACGCGCAGGGTAATGAGGTTGCGACTCATAGCATGACGCTTGCTTATCGCCAACTGAAAAAAGTGTTGGTGTAAGTCGCTATGGCCATTGACCTATCAGCAAGGGTTATTCTTAAGACACCTTCTTTTGAGGCTGCATACGTTGTTGCCTCAGCAGATGATCTGCTCGATACACATACTGTTAATAGACATCAAGCGTTCTTTAATAATGTTTATTCAGGTTATCTGATGCGACATAGAGTTGCTGATGATCAGGTTGAATTGGTTTATCACCACTTAACAAAGGCAACTAATCAAGATCAACATATACACAATCACATTAGCAAAAACTGCACATTGATAAATAAGCATGCTTATTATCAATTCAATCCCATGCTAGTGCCCAATAGTCATCGGCAAGCGAAACTAGTTGTTAAGCCTAATATCGACCAGCAAAGAGAATTGCCCAAGCAGGCTAGTTCATTCTTGCCGATGGTAGAAACAATGCTAGAAGGAAAAGCCGCTCATCAAGAGAAAATTTTTAAGCCATTACAGCTGCTGCTGCAGGGCAAGCACGATAAAATAGGTCGCCATTTTGGGGCGCTGATACAACAGCCACAACGGCAAAATGCGCCGCAGAGGCAAGGTTTGCGCAGCGAGAAAGTAGAGCCACAAAAGCGCGTATTATTGGTTGAACACCCGCAGGATAACAGGCGTCTTAGAAACTTGAGTCAGCGCAATCACTCGTTGAATAATGCGCACGGTCGACAACAGACACCTATCATGGTCAGTCACCCGCTTATCATCAATACATTTAATGATAGGCAGCAGTTACAAAATACCTATCAGAGCAAGCTTTTACCTAAGCTATGGACTGACAATTTCAGCATCAATGCTGATACGTCCAGCAATAATACTTCGCTCGCAAACTATCAATATAGTATGCAATATCATTCACTGCGCCAGACGATGCCTTACGCAATTTCGAGCGCGTTTGCCGCGAATATGCAAACTGATCTTGGTAATCAATCAAGTAGCAGCCAGCCGCTGAACTATTTACACAACTGGACTCAATCTGGTTTCAACCCTCAGTTACATAAAGCTTTTTTTAATGAGCTATCCTTAACTTCGTCTCAGTTGAAGCAATCGGTAGCAAAGCTGCACAGTCGCTCTTTAGTGCCAGCCTACCAAGAGCGGTATCAAAAGCTGTGGCAAGGAGCGGCTCGCGTCGAGAAGACAAGCTTTTCATCACCACTAGGGATGACAAATGATGGCTTACACAATCGGGTCGATAGAGCTGAAGATATCGCGGGGGAAATGCTGTACCGTCATTTATCTTCGCCACAGACCCAAGTGCTAAGTTCGTCAGAAATAATAAGAGTGACGGGTAGTATTGTTAAATCGGCTTTGCAGAAGCGCCAAAAACACATCGAGGAGCAAGATAGTTTTAACTATAAAGCGAATCAGGAGCATGCGAACTCGGATATCAGCCGTATTATTGTTACCAAAACACCGCTTCACTTAGGCAGTCAATCTTCATCAATTATGGCTGCAGGCATGTTTAACAAAGCCACATTTGTTGAAGCCCCCACTAAACAGTTATCGCGCACGGCCAAAGATAACAGTCGCGCAACTTTGGTATACACAACCACAGACAAACCAACCAGCTCTATAGGGTCCTCTGGGACTTTACCTAGCACTGTATCAACATCTATTGATGGCACAAAGTGGGCGCTCAATCAGTCAAATGCCCAAGTACACAATTCAATGTCAACTGCAAAAGCGGAGCCCCCCTCAGTGCTTACGCCAGAGCAACAGTCTCCGCCGTTTGGCCAGCGATCACACAGTGCATTGTCCAAATCACAAACCCGTCAGGTCGCAGATGAAGTTTATCAATTGATAAATCAGCGCTTGCGCTTTGAAAAACGACGCAGAGGATTAGCCTGATGACCATGAGTAAAGCCAGCATTATTAATGTTGATGAGAGTAATAAAAAAATTGAAGTCATGTTCAATCCACAAGAGTATGAACTTGTTACCAGTGCTAAATACGCACAAAACAATGGCAACTTGCAATACAACCGCAGCGAATTGGAAGACTTCTCCGTGTCGTTGTTTTTCGACAGTTACGAGACGGGCGCTGATGTACGAAATATGACTAATGATATTTCAGCCCTTGCGATCCCCACAGTTACTGGTACGAACACAAAGCGACCGCCCATCTGCATTTTCAGTTGGGGAGGATTTAGCTATCGCGGTGTTGTGAGCAAGGTGCAACAAAAATTTACTATGTTTTTGCCCAGTGGCGTGCCTGTGCGAGCTGAATTGCAAGTTACATTTACGTCATGGCTAACAGATAAAGATGAATCGGATTATTCGGGCAAGGAGGCTTGTGTCAAATTTTGGATTGTCACCAGCGCCGATAGGCTCGATTTAATCGCCAACGAAACACTTAACAACCCAGCATTATGGCGCTTAATTGCTGATAATAACCGGATCACTAATCCGTTAACTTTCCCGACCAAAGCCGATATTGGCAGACGCTTACTAATCCCCGATATCGCCAATAAGGAGCCGTTGTAACGATGGGACGTCAGATACAAGTACCTAACTTTGATATCTATCTTAATGGCAGTAAGTTGGGCAACGAAGTCAAAAAATATATTTCACAGGTAACGGTTAAAGAAGATCTGGATGCGCCGTCTTCATTTAGTTTTAGTTTTGATACGGTTAATTTGCAGCAAGGGAAATGGCAGGGCATAGACCTAGAGCTATTTACGATAGGTGATAGCATTGACATTTACCTTGGTATGGATCAAACAGTACAGCTTATCTCTGGCTCGATTGACAGTATGCATGTCAACTTTGGTGACAAATCATCGGTTGATATCAGCGGATTTTCTTGGTTGCATAAATTGACTTTTGGTACGCGTACTCAGGCATTTAAAAATATGTCTGACAGTGATATTGCCGCTCAGATAGCCCGTCAAGAAAACCTCTCTGCTGATGTAGACTCAACCGACACACAGTATGAGCAGATCAACCAGAACAATCAGAGTAACTTTCAATTTCTATTGGCTCGCGCTAAACGCATCAGCTATGAATTATCAGCTAGCCACAAGCAACTGATTTTCAGAAAGTCTCAAGAAAATGATGCACCGGCAGCGAGTTTGCAATTTGGCGTCTCTTTGTTCGACTTTTCAGTCAGCCTGAACAACTTGGAGCAGGGCAGCAGTGTTGAAGTACGAGGCTGGGATATGTTGAAAAAAGAGGCTTTTTCGGGCACCGCGGGACAAGGTGATGAAGACAGCAAAATGGGCAAGCCAGACAGTGGCTTTTCCATCGCCAGTGAAAAATCTCCTATGGTATTACAAGCCTCCGATCCTGCTGACTTGCACAATGCTCAAAACCTTGCTCGAGACAAATACAACGATCTGCTACTTGAATTTTTGACTGGCTCAGGACAATGCCTCGGCAATAACCGCATTAGAGCGGGAAAAACGATCGAAATAACAGGCATTGGCAGCAAATTTAGCGGTGTCTATTACGTCAGTTCGGTAACTCATACCCTAGGGGATGCAGATTATCAGACTCAATTTAGTGTTAAAAAGACGGCTATTTAGCCGCTGTCTATAAGAATGATGATAAGACTATGGATGAATTACTCGACGCTCAAACTAGTGGCTCTTCTTTGATACAAGGCGTGGTAATAGCGCTCGTTACCAACAATCAAGATCCGCAAAATTTGGCACGGATCAAGGTCAGTTATCCGATGCTAGATAACAACCTTGAATCAGACTGGATACGAATGGTGAGTTTTATGGCGGGCAAAGATCGCGGTGGCTATTTCTTGCCTGAAGTTGGCGATGAAGTGTTAGTCGCGTTTGCATTTGGCAATATCAATTGCCCTTATGTTATTGGGGCTTTGTACAACGGAGTGGATACGCCACCACAAAATAATGAAGACGGTGAGAATAACATTCGTGAGATCCGCTCGCGCAGTGGTTCGGTGATCCGCTTTAATGACAAAGACTCGCAAGAAACTGTAGAGATCATAGATAAAACAGGCAACAACAAAATCGTCATTGCAACCAAAGACAACACCATTAGTATCAGCACCGATCAGGACATCAATTTGAGCGCAACTAAAGGAACCGTCGCCATCAATGCACAAGACATTAAGCTTAATGCTAGTAATGCTGTGTCACTCAATGGGGCAGAGGTAAAGATCAAAGCCGAAAATTCCTTCTCGAGCGAGTCAGGTGCTACGACGAGTATCAAGTCTGGTGCCAGCGTATCCGTTAAAGGCATTACGATAAATCTCAACTAATGAATAGGGAGACATAACCATGGGGATGCCAGCAGCTAAAGAGGGTGATAAAGTAATTGCCGTTGATATTCATATTGTGATGATCCCCTCTCCTGGGGGGCCTATACCGACGCCATTACCAAATCCTTTTAATGGCATCCTTAATCAAAAGCTCAGCCCAGACGTTAAGATAAATGGCTTACCTGCGGCCACCGTTGGCTCAGTCGCCAATAACCTTCCACCACACATACCGATGGGAGGCCCTTTTGAAAAACCACCGAGCAACAAAGGAGAGATTATAACCGGCAGTGCGACAGTGTTTATCAACGGTAAAATGGCTGCCCGAACAGCGGATATTGCACTGACATGTAACGATCCAACTGATTTACCTGTGGGTACGGTTGTTGCGATCAGTAATGTGTTGATTGGAGAGTAATATGGATCAGAGCTTTTTAGGAAGGGGCTTTGCTTTTCCTTTTTCATTCAAATATGGACAAGCGCAACAAGCTGACGGTGATGAATTAGTTGAGCAATCAATTGTACAGATATTGGCGACGCGCAAAGGTGAGCGTTTAATGCGGCCCGATTATGGGTGTGGCATTAACGAGCTGGTATTTGCTGCTAATAATAATGCCACGGCAACTGAGTTTGAATTTATGGTACGTGAAGCTTTGGATAAGTTTGAACCGAGAATCGAAGTATTGACGGTGAAAGCGGTTACCGACTTGAGTAATCGAAACCAATTGAATATCCATTTGGAATATAAAGTAAAAGCGATTAACTCATCAAGAAACCTGGTTTATCCGTTTTACTTACAAGGTAATCAAGCGTGACCCAGGTACAAGAGGCACTAGACGCAGAACAGCCGAGCTATCAATTAGGCAAAGTCGACCCTAGAAGTAGTGAAGATGTTTATCATCAGGCTCTTGCTTTAGCACGTATTTATTGCCCTGAATGGCTTAACGTTCATCAAGCGGAGCTCGATGAGCAAGATCTTGGCATTGTGTTACTAAAACTATTTACCCAACTGTGCGACACAATATCTAGACGAATAAACCAATTACCGCAAAAGCAGTTGCTTAGTTTTTATCAATTTCTTGGGTTGACTATGCAGCTTCCCAAGCCGGCACAGGTATTGTTGTCTTTCAGCCTCGATAAGTCGGTGCAAGATCCCATATTGATTCCTTCTGGTGTACAGGTTGCGTCGGCCAAAGATCAAAAAATAGTGTATGAGACAATAGAGCCACTGCGTGCTAGCAATTTGGCTTTAGTTGCTGCCTATGCTGTTGATCCCAGTTCTGATTCTACGCTTGACCTTACAAGCACTGTGGTGGGCAAGCAGCAGAACTTTAATATTCTTGGTTCAAATCACATAAATACAGATGGCAAGCCGACTCCTAACCTTGAATATTTGCGCCATGCAATGATGTTCAGCAGTTCCTACTTTGATTATCAAACTGCTGCACAGTTAGTTTTGCGTATCCAATTTGATCAAGTGCACCCCGAGCAGGGGGAAACTGGTGAGCGCAATAAAGAAACCGAGGCTTTTTTCCGCTGGTTTGGTTTTGATGATAAAGGGCAGCAGGTTGAGCTAAAACCCACTTTGGCATGGCAGGGGAATGAACTTTCGGTGACATTTAACGAGTTAGTTTTGTACTCAGGTACGATTGCTGAGCAAACTGCTCATTATCTTATCTGGACGCTTGAAGCCTCCACTTTGGCTAAGTCAGAGGCTAAAATATGGCAACCCAGTACCCTTCCAAATAGTGCTCATACTCTCGATATGCCAAGCGCAGAGAGTGGCCAAAAAACAGATGTCGAGTCAGGGCCACTTGGCCCACAAATGCCTATGATTGGTCAGATAACCGACCTGCAGTTTAGTTTGAGTGCTCAGAATGTTCCGTGGGATGGTTTGTTTGTCAATAGTAGTCAAGTCAGTGCCAAAAAAGGCTTCTATGTATTTGGCAACAACCCAGCCCCCAAAGACGTGTTTTACTTTGCTAGTCAAGAAGCGTTCAAACAAGGTTTTGATGTCACACTAAACTTGTTAATCAATCCGGGTGTTCCGAGCAAAGCCTTACAATTAGCATGGCAATTTTTTGATGGCTTGCAATGGCAGCCGTTACCACAATACAACTGGATAAAGTATCGCGACACGAAAAATAAACAAGAAGTTTGGCAGACTCTTCCCAACGGCACCGTGTTTAATTTTGACTTACCGGGTATTGAAGAAGCTGAAGTTGAAATTAACTTCACTTGCCCTAATATCGGATTGGCAAAAATAAATGATGTGGTGAGTCGTTGGATCCGAGTTCAGATAATCGATGGTGACTACGGTGATCGTTACACACTTACGCCACTGGATTTAGAGCAACAGAAGCAGCTGCAACAAGCCATAGCAGGTAAGCTAGAGCAACTCGCGACACACTGGCAGGACAGTGTGATCCCCAATGAAAGTGAGTTTAAGCTAAAAGAGCTGATGGCTTTGGGAGATTTTAAGCATAAAGACGAATCTATTTGGCTGCCAGGAGGCTTGCTTGGTTTGTTTGATATTGGTGCCAAAGCAATTATAGAGAAGTTGATGGGCTCATCTGTTGACTCACTATTTGACTATAAGTCTCCAGTTCAAGTAAAGCCAAGGTCAAAGGTACTCGACTACTCGGGTTTGGACAGCATTAATCCATCGCTCGATGAAAATATGCAAAAGTATCTCGACGATGAGATCACGTGGCAAAAAATACTGACTTATTTAGCCGAGCAGGGGTGGGTCATCGGCAGTAAAAAAAATTGTGTCGCACCTTATATGAGTGCGTTGACGCTGCAATATACGAAGACAAATGGAACAATTGAACACAATATCAGTGAGAACAACTTTCAAACAAGGCAAGACCTACCGTTACCATTCTTTCCGTTTTACGCAATCAGTGGCGATCCAAGTTTCTTTTTAGGGTTTCAGGGAGATGTCAGTCAGCTTAAGTGGAATGGCTATTTCTCTTTTGCAATACCCAACCCTTCTAAGCAAACATCCGGTAAGAATGACTATGGTGTAGGTTATCAATATTACAGTGACGAGGGGTGGCAAACGCTTCCGTTGGATGTTGATCAAACGGAAAACCTCACCCGTAGTGGCATGATTGCTTGGCACCTCCCAGATCAGGAGTTGGCTGAACAGCGTAATGTACCTGCGGCAAAAAAGAATACTTTATTTTCAGGCACTTCTGCGATGTTTTGGGTACGTCTCAGACGAACCAAGTTTATTGAACAATTTGATAACCAGAAAAAAAATACCTCATCGTTAGTGACGGTACCGACACCTGAGCCGCAGGAAAAAGACAAAAATCAGTCTGAGCAGAGCGAGCTATTGGAAGGAATACAGGTTAAAGGAATTTATCCCAATTCAGTGTGGGCAGAAGACTATACCACACATATTAATCAGGTATTGGGTACAAGTAATCAAACAGAAAATCAACAATTTCAGATCACCCCAAGTCTGGTTTACCCCGGTCAGCAAATAGAAGTACGCGAGATGACTTGGCCCGTCCCTGAGCAGGTCAAAATGATCGAACTTGAATCTGGTAAAGAGGCCATTCGAGAAGTCGTTAATAATGGTATTAAAGAGATATGGGTTCGCTGGGCAGCCGTGCCTTCATTGCAATTATCAGGGCCTAAATCCAGACATTACATGATAGACCCCTACACAGGCACTATCACCTTTGGTGATGGCGTGAGAGGCATGATCCCACCTGCACTAAAGAACAATATTGTTGCTCGTTGGTATCAGCGCAGCAATAGTGGTCTGGTAATGCCTGATGCTGGCGAACTAACCAAATTACTTAAGCACTTGCCCAATGTCAGTGCTGTGAATAATTATGAGGCAGCGATTGGCAAACAAGTTCAAGAGCCCACTTGTGACTTTCTTGCCCGAGCACCACAGGTGATACAAACTCGAGACCGTGCTGTGACCTTGGATGATTTTCAATTTTTGGCGATGCAATCCACTAATTTGGTAGCACGAGCCAAATGCTATCAGGAAGAGAGTACGCCACATTTAATTGAAATCATAATTGTGCCCGATAGCTTATATGGCAGCTATTACCCTGGTGCAGATCTCAGTCAAAAAGTTGCTAATTACTTGCAGCAAAGGGCATTACCGACATTAAAAAATCAAATTATCATCCGCGCGCCCAACTATACCCTAATCACCGTTTCCGCCAAGTTAACCATCGATCCTGATTATACTCAGGCTTCGGTCCGTTCAGCTGTTATTGCGGCTTTGCAGCAGTTTTTGGACCCTGTGATTGGGCAAGTAGATCATCAAGGGTGGGACTTTGGCGCGGTCATTTTCTCTTCACAAGTCAGTAATGTGATCCGCAATGTTGACGGGGTCGTCGAAATCCTCAATACCGCAGGGGTTGCGAGTGTTGCGAGTGTCTCTGCACTTACCGGACTGCTTGATAGTGAAGGCAGCTCAGATCCTACAAATCATTTGGACAAAACAAATGCGTTAGAGCAGGACGGTGACGCGCACATGCTGGAAGCTGACAGCTCAACAGATGAGTTGGGCAGTGGCTCGTTTACTCAAGTTCACCTTGGTGAAAGATCTTTACCCTTACCCGGTGAAATTAAAATCACCTTTTAATCGGATTTACTGGCAGGACAGTTAATGAATATAGACATTCCAAATCTTGATGACCTGACGTACCAACAGCTGGTGGATAATCTGGTACGTTCGATACCTCAATATAGTGGTCAATGGACAGACTTCAATCCGTCTGATCCTGGGATAGCCATATTAGAAATGTTGAGCTGGATCAGTCAGTCGTTACTATATCGGGCAAACAATATTTCCGATGAAAGCTACAAAAACTACTTAAAGTTAGTTGCCGGTGAGCATGCTTATGAACCCGAAGACCGCCTGCACAGGGAGTTATTAGACGAATTAAAAAATTGGCCGACCCCCCAAACTAGCGAGGGACTGGCAACCATCACATCTAAGGTCCAAGCCTATTGGAGCACAAGTAACCGAGTGATCGCAGAAGTTGATTACTATGCGCTTTCATTGGAGGCCTACTACATTGAATGTGCTCGCCAGTTGGGCATACCTTTTAATCCGCAAATCCGCTATCGCCAGCAGAGTTTAAGTCATTTACAACAGCTAAGACGTATCTTTGTTAATGCCGAAGTCGCCATTGAATCTGACGCAGAGGTCAAGCGCATTGAGGTCATAGTCAATACTGCGCCAGATCCAAAAGAGCGAGAAAGCAATGCGCAAGCCAAGCCATTTGAACCTGCCATCGAGCCTATGTTAATGGCTATCAAGCGTTTTATTGTGCCGCGAAGGCCTGTGGGCACACTACTATCAGTGCGACAGGTAGATAATACCAATGTTGATTTGGCGGTGAGTTTAGTTTTTATCAGTTCAAGCCAGCCAAGCACAGTGACAACAGCCATTGATGAGCGTGTTGCAAGTTACGTGAATGCATTTACCGGCGGTCGATATAATACGGGTTGGCCACTGGGAGATTCTCTTGTCAGCTCAGATCTTGTTAGGCTGATAGGAGAGGTAAATGGCGTAGCTGGCGTAACCAATGTGCAGCTCTATGATTATGTTGTTTTAGTCAGGCGTGAGCAGCAAACACCAAATCATGAGATACCCAAAGGAGGGCTGCAGATTTACTACAAGTCTTCTCCTGCCGTGTCTTCAACTACAGGTACTGATATAGATAAAGACTCTCATTTTGGGCCATGGGCCATTTTGGTTAAACCCAGTGACTTTGCATCGTTGCAGCGTAATTTATCCGAGATGGTCAAAGAGACCACTAAAACGCTTGAAGCTGCGACCACGCAGTTAACCCTATTTGCACAAGGTTCAGCCGCAACACAAGCCAGCGAGCAGCAAAAGCTGGAGGCCAAATTAGCTGCAACTCGTGCAGCACTTGATTCATTGCAGTCACTACAAAAAGCGGTCGATGCAATATCGCAACAAGCCAGCGAAAAAGCCGCTCAACAAGACCCGCAAAGCTCCAGTAAATCGCTAACTGAGGTGCAGAACAGTCACTTAGTCGTAGGGCAAAATGTGCCTTTTAGCTTTCTTATTATTCAGGAACTGGTTGGTAAAAGCCAAATCGTCTATTCGCGATTGCAACTGACAGGTCAACACCATGAACGCTGATTTACTGTCGAGCTATTTGAAACTATTACCTACATCACTGACTTATGATGATGAGCAAGTCAACATGGCCTTAGTTGGCTATCTGAATATTTTTGAGGCCTTGCTGACTCAAAGTGAACCTGTCGTTATCGAGCAAGACAGCAATCAATCGTCCACATTACAGAGCAGTCATTTTCAAGGAAATTTGCCTACTCAAATAGACGGTTCTCAAAGTGCCATGAGAACACAGAGTCAGGACGAACAGTCGAAACAAACGGTGATTTCATTTGGGCGAATGATAGACAATGCCTCTGTTTATTCAGATCCAGACAACATTCCGCTCGGCTTATTTCCTGAGCTGGGCCCTTGGATGTCTCGTTGTTTAGGTGTTGTCGCGCAACAAGATTGGAGCTACTACCAACAAAAGCAAATAATAAAAAACATCATTCCAATTTATCGTATCCGTACAACCAAATCAGGGATGGAAGCCTTATTTGGCATTTTAACGGGTTATCCCGCACAGGTGATTGAAATTTTGGGGAGCTTTGGCATTGGCTTTTATCGTCAACCGAAAATTGATAATAAAGACGTTTATTTTTGCTCCGGTCGCCTTGGTACTGTTTCCGAACAATTAGCACAAAACAACATGGTACTTGGCGGAAAAATGCTCGGCAGCTTTTTTATCATTAATTTGACTGTGTCGGCATCTTATCATGGCGAAAAAAGGGCGCTTTCGCTGTTCAACAGAGTTACTAACTTATTTCTTTGGATAAACGAAGAAAAGCCGGTACAGACTCAATTCCAGCTAAATTACACCACCACTCCTTTGCAAGTTGGCGCAAGAGGGACCTGTACGGTTGGTGTGAATACATCGCTGGAGGCAAAAAAAATCACCAGAACCATCAACAGTTGGCAAAACTGTGAACAGGTTCTTAGACAACAAATCGCGACTGAAAAAACAACGAAAGAAGATAAAGAATGAGGAAAAATCGTGGCAGATAATACTAACAATACAGCAGGCTACCTTACGAGATTGAGTTATTACGATGGTCTTTTTTTGCAAGGTCGTGACTTTACGCTTGAGCAAGATTATGGCATGCAAATGTTGAGTCTTCACAATCAGTATGTACATGACAGTTTTGGCGTGGCTAACGGATTATTACTTAGCGTGGTTCAGAACTCGATAACCAATAATGGCACCCAAGCAAGCCAATGGGTGGTGACCATTACCGCAGGGTTCGCGCAATGTGAAGCTGAGCAAATCAATGGTACGTCGCTGAGCAAAGGGTTGTTTTTTCCTGAAAAAACAACCCATACAGTGCCTAGTGAATATGGCAGTACTTTTTATGTTGCACTGACCTATGGTGAAAAAGAGGGGGCTATCGACCCAGACAAAGGCCCCAAACCATATGAAATAGTTGAAATTCCAAAGGTGGTTTTTTCCAGTAGTAAAACCTTTTCAGGTGATAAAGCGTATGTCGTGCTTGGCAAGCTAACTTGTGACTCGGCCACAGGCAGTGCCAATATTGATTACGATGACAGAATCAATATTTATGATGTAAACAATGTATTCGCTATTCAGCACATAGATAACGATAATTCATACCAACTGGGATTAACAGGAACCCTGACTGTTAGTCAAAACCTACAGGTTGGTGATACCTCATCACTGAACGATAAAACCGCCGCATTAAAAGTTGGCGATGGAATATATACCAATCAACTAGAAGCCAAAACACAGCTTAAAACAGATGGAGAGTTAAGTGCGCAAACTGCCACCATTACCGGCGATAGTTTAAACGTCACCAGTGGCACCATTAGCGCAAAAAACATTACAGTAAGTGGTCAGTTAGATGCGGCTAATTTAAATATTAACAGCAACTTTTCAGTCGCAGATACCTTTACAGCAAAACAAGGGATCAGTATCCCTGCTGGTAATTTACAGATCAATAACGGCGCGCTGAATATGGATAATGGTAGTTTGACTATCCAAAGCGGCGATATCACCTTAAACAGTGGCAACTTAGCTGTTACTGGCACAGTCACTGCGACAGGGAATATTAGCGGTAAAGACTTGCTAGCCAGTGGCAACATTAGCGCACCATCTGCCCATGCTCAGCTCATGCAACTGACGGTATCCGATACCGTCACTGCCAATAGCATGAGATTGACATCAACACTGGATGTTGGCTCTAAGCTGATTGTTGATAAGGGGTTCACACTTACTGGTAATGCAACGCTTAATGATGATCTGGCAGTTAAAAATAATCTGTCGGTTAGTGGTTATCTTAGCGTCGATCAGAATCTAACCGTCAGCGAGGTACTGACTGCAAAAACTGTAACGGTTACTCAAGGGTTGAGTGTTGCCGCAAATGCTAGCGTGACAGGCAATGTCACCGCTCAAAGTGTGTCTGCTGATACTTTTAACGCCAATAACATAACCGCAACGGGTCAATTGCAGGTTAAAACGCTCAATTTAACTGACGCCCTAACGAGCGATGATGAAATTACAGCCAAGAGCATGAGCAGTCAAACCAGCTTATCGAGTCAATCGGGCGTTGTTGAACGAGACTTTTATCTTTATCAAAACTGGCAGCAAAAAGGAGATCAGGTATTTGAAGTCGAGCCACTCACACAAGCACTGCAAGGTCAGTCTGTCATGTATCGCATAGTGATTGAAGGTGTCAGTGATTTAGGGGGGGTGCACTCGGAGCTGACTGGCATTATTGAGCAAGCTGAGCCGACTAATTTACAAGCCGAAACGGTCAATAATATCGGCGCTGGTGCATCGGTCAGCCAATCCTTAACTGGCGGTAAATTGATGGTTACTGTTGGTCAGGTGAATACCAGAAAAGTCCCTAAAAAGTTGTGTTTTACTGCGTCGATATGGCTGTTCACGAACGATAATTAAGCAAGGAATGCAACGATGATAGATCAGGCTTTAACTGTGGTTCGTGATGCGCTAAGGCAGTTTATTCGGCTTAAACTTCAAGTTGAAATGATTGAAGAAAAAGTTGTATTAACTTCACTCATTGATCAGGCAGGGCAATCGACTATGCCGAACAATGGGCTGGGGTTAGCCTTATATCGGATTGTTGAGGATAGGGTATCGGAAAGCGAATATCGTTCAACCTTAACGGACAGCGAATTTGAACAAATACGCCCTCCTGTCATTATTAGTTTGGAGTTTTTGGTTGCGGCAAATTTTACTGATTACAGTGAGTCGCTGAAATACATCTCTACCGCCTTGGCTTTTTTTCAGAGCCAAAATTACTTTGATCAAACCAGTAACCCAGATATGCCAGCTGATATGGCGCCGTTTAGCGTGTCTTTGTATACCCAAAACGTGTCAGAGCATAACCATACTTGGAGCCTATTTGGCGGCCGCTACATGCCCTCTGTTATGTATCGCCTACGTAGCATAGATATTCAGGAACAACAGATACAACGTATTGATACACCAGTGGAAAATATTGATCTCGAACTCAGTGTTGGTGAGCCTGCTATGAGTGAAAGAGTAAACGGAGACTAGGCATGATCCATTATCGTAAGCTTTGCCAGTTCAACATGGAGCATGAATACTACAAAACACATGGTGATCAGAATAATGCCAGCACACCGCAACTAATGCAGATAAAACCAACACCAGCTTGCGAGTATTTATTAAAACGCAGTCGTGGGGGCTTTAAGGTTAAACATAATCAGTTATTACTATATTGCGAGGTGACTGAAACGCGCTCGGATGGGAGCTTTGTTGTGCCACAAATACTACGTCAGAGGCAAACATTTACATTTGCGTTATATCCGTTGTTACCCGCATTACTTGAAATATCTGCATTTGATATGCCGCAAAATAGTGTCGTGAATTTTCGTAACAGTCAGCTCCAACAAACAGCCAATCAACAGCTAGCAAGTTTGATGATGCCTGCCACACAAGAGCAGTGGCAACAAGGGGGGAATTGGCATCAATTACAAAAGCATCTATTTGTTTGGCCATATACCAAGCCAGCCCAGAAAACGGCTAAAAATTGGTATCTGATTGCTGTAAACAGTGGTGAAAAGTTACCGATAGAGCTAATCACTTTGTACAGTGACGGTTTGCAAATCGACCTGCGTGGTTATCCAGCAGGAGAGTATCAGCTGTTTTGGGCAAGTACCGCGCAAGCGTCTTTTTATGTTGATGACAATCTTTGCTGGCGTGCTCCTTTGGCGGTGTTAACACTACAAACTGGGCCTGAACTGCCTGTTGATAGCCAGTTCATCGACGCTCAGACTGGGGTGATCACCGAGAAAAACTTCATCATGTCTATGCCCGCACGTCAGACTATCTGGCGCTATTTTGTCGTCGCTAGATATCTCTCTGATCAGCAGCAGGCGCTGTCGATAGATAGTGATAAGGCTGAGTATCGTTTCCATCCGCCGCAGCAGCTCCAAAAATCGGATGGTACTCGAGTGTTCCGCTTTGATTCCGTACAGCCGATTACGCTTACAGTACAAGGAGTAAAAGGGCTAACACTCAGCGGTAAGCGTCAAGGCGTGTTAATCGATAACCTACCATCGCCGCGAGCGGATCAATTGGTGATTGAGCATGGTCAGGCGTTTTCTGATATGTATATTTATGTTTAGGAGCTGAGATGGAATATCAAGGCGATTTGACCTCACATTTGAGTGAACAGCCGTTGAGCTTAGATTTGGCGAATAGCGTTTTACCTGCTGATGCCAGTGTACTTGAGTGCGAACTGGCGTGGTTAGAGCAGTGCATAAACGACAGGATCCATGCGTATTTTCGAAAAGAAGAGGCAAAATCTGACACCTCAGAGCAAGAGGCTCTTCCACAGCCGCCAAATTTGCCCGCCTCTTCTGAGGGAAGGTATGTGAGTTTGTTGCAACAATTAAAGCTCAACACCGCCGAACGCTTAGTCCTGATTTTAGCGTTGGCCACGTATTTAAAGCCGCAGCTGTTGGACATCTTTTTTGCTAAAAACGCGCTATATCAGCGTATCTACAGCGAGTTCGGTGGTATTAACGCTAAAGTTCATGGCGGTTTTTTACCAACCATCGAAACCGCGCTATTTCTATTAGCGGGGCAAAACTTATCGAAACGGTTGTTTTACATGACGGTGTTCAGACCTGAGCATCGTCTTTTTCGACAGTTGATTTTAATGCCGATGCCCGTTAACCCTGATGAGCCTTTTACAACAGGGATATTGATGGTTTCCCCTGAGCTAGTTGAGCGCCATATTCTGGGTGTGTCTGCTCGGACACCTAGAGAGCTTGATTTTCCAGCGCACCCGTTAACAACGCAAAAGGCTTGGTCAGATCTGGTGTTAACCAGCCAAACGGCTAATCAGCTTGAAGAGTTGCAAGCTTGGCTTGAGTTTGGAGAGCAATTGCAAGCTAAAGAAGATGCCAAACAATTTAAACCGGGTTACCGCAGTTTGTTTTATGGGCCGCCAGGCACGGGTAAAACCTTAACGGCGAGTTTGTTGGCAAAGCAATATGCGCGTCAGGTATATCGGGTAGATTTGTCGCAACTGGTGTCAAAATATATTGGTGAGACGGAGAAAAACCTGGAGAAAGTGTTTGCTGAAGCCGAAAAAAACAATTGGATCTTGTTTTTTGACGAAGCCGATTCTTTGTTTGCTAAACGCAGTCAAATCAACAACTCTAACGATCGTTATGCCAATCAGGGCACGGCTTATCTGCTACAACGCATCGAAGATTGCCCCAATGTGGTGATATTAGCGAGTAACCTTAAAGATAACTTTGACCAAGCTTTTATTCGCCGCTTTCAGTCTTTTGTATACTTTCCTATGCCTAGCAAGCGCGAACGCTTACAGCTATGGCAGCAAGGACTCAACCACAGCAGTATATTTCGGCCACCTAGTTTTTCGCTTGAGAGTGTCGCCGAACAATTTGAACTGCCGGGTGGGGTAATAAGCAACGTCATTCGCTTTGTTTCTTTAATGGCGCTGAAAAATAACAGCACGGAAATTACCTTACCTCAATTGACGCAAGGCATACGGCGAGAATTGGCGAAAGAAGGAAAAAGCGTATGAACACGCCACCAAAGTTAGATGCAAAACAGCAACCAGCTAATAAACAAGCGCATAATAGCAATTTGCGCAGTGAGTCAGCCTCGCAACGCAGTATAACAATACAGGCATTTGCTGATGAGCGTGCTCAAACAGCCAGCCAAGATTTGCAAATACAGCAGATGCAAGCCGCGACACAGTCAGCCAATAACACGGGGTTACCTGATAAGTTGAAGTCTGGAATGGAAACTTTATCGGGTTATTCACTGGATGATGTGAAAGTACACTACAACTCAGATAAACCCGCGCAGCTGCAAGCACATGCTTATGCTCAAGGAGCTGACATTCATCTCGCTCCCGGACAAGAAAAACACTTACCACACGAAGCATGGCATGTCATTCAGCAAAAGCAGGGGCGGGTTAAACCAACGCGGCAAATGAAAGGTAGGATACACATTAACGATGACTCAGGGTTAGAAAAAGAGGCAGATATTATGGGGGCAAAGGCGTTACACATTGCGACGCAAATCGCCCCTCAGCCGACGAATGAATCGGGCGATAAAAGAAGTGGTGTGGCTGCTATTCAATCTAAATCAGTTGTGCAAGCTGTAATTAGCCCCGAGCAGCAGCAGGTTGTTGATAACGGCAATGTTCATCGTACTAACTATCAGTTTCCGGCTGAACAAATTGAGCAATTAAAAGCGCTTTATCAACAGTGGGGCAAAACTGTGCCAACATTGCAGCAATTTCAAGAGGCCACACACACTTATTTTGCATTGCGAAGCAGTGATCCTGCGCTAACCCAAATAGACCAGTTGTTAGCTAAGTATAACGGGACGAACGACCCAGATGAACAAGTCGTTTGGGTCAATCATTTACTGCTGGCATGCAATTTTTGGCTACGCAAAGTCAATCAAGTTAAGCAAGGAAAACTACCTTTAGATTTTACTAATCGTGGAAACCTGCCAAATAATGGCAAAAAGTTAGAGGGCAAAGAGTCGCGCCGCCTAGGTATAATTACTCTGCAGCATTCTTTAACTAGCTATCTTACTCAGCATGACAAACCCAATTCACTTAGCAAAGTTGTTAATAGTATGGCACGCGAAAACCGCGGTCTTTCAGCACTACACCAAGAAGTTGATATTCACAACTGGGACAATAGGCATAATCAGCGACTCCCACATACGACAAGTACCCAGCACGAAAGGGGGGTATTTGGTGATACAGATCCTGATGGCCGTTTATTCAGTCTTGATAATGACAGCCAAAAACGTTTAGCAAAATTAGTTTTTCGTAGTGGTAAAGCCTATCGTTGGCAAGATTTTCTTAAAAATTCAGGATTTGCATTATTTAACACCAGCAACGGTGGTGTTCATTACACCATGGATAAGCGGGGACGTATCTATGCGGGAACATTTACTGATGGCCCTTACTTTGTTCACTCCTCTTTAGTCGGGTTTTCTGATGTTTTATCTGCAGGCTTTATTGTTGTAAAAGATGGCAAAGTGACAAAAATCAAAAATGACAGTGGCCATTATCACCCACGAGCACAAGAGATGGTTAACATGTTACTGCGATTGCAGCTTTACGGAGTGAACTTGGCTGATGTAACCGTTGAGCGGCTTAATGGTACACATCATAAGGGAGCAAAAGAATTCACAGCCAACGAAATGTTATCGGCAGCACCAGGCGAATGGCCAGACGAGTGGGAGGGGTTACAACCTTTATTGTAGCCTTAAAGTAAAAAGAGAATTGCTAATATTTGCGCTTAGGACTTAACTCGATTTGACTAACGCAGGTATATAGAAACGGAAAAGCTATGAGTAAGTCATCACAAGCGGATTTTAAACAGAGTAACAGGCCTGAGCATATCAGTAACCTTCGTGCTGAGCTTACCAGTACAGCCAATATGACGGCTAACGCATTTACAGATACCCGTGCTGAGGTAACGACACAAAGCGCGCAAATTCAAATGATGCAGGCAAACACAACGATGGCCAATAATACAGGCTTGCCCGATGACCTAAAATCGGGGATGGAGAGCTTATCAGGCATGAACTTGGACCATGTTAGAGTGCATTACAATTCCTCTAAACCGGCAGCGGTACAAGCTAACGCCTATGCGCAAGGTGCAGATATTCACCTAGGGACTGGTCAAGAAAAGCATCTACCGCACGAATTAGGCCATGTAGTTCAGCAGATGCAAGGACGGGTGAAACCGACTACCAGTATTGACGGTGTTGCGGTTAATGATAATGCTGGCTTAGAGTTAGAAGCGACCCGCATGGGTGAACAGGCTTTGCAAAGAGCTGCTAAAACGAATAACGCCAGTGACAATCGTGACGCACATGTCAGTGCTGCACCACATAGTCATGCTGGGATAGTGCAATGCTCAAAAATTATTTCTCACGATGCCAAAAAAGAAGAATCACCATTGGGCGCTTTGGCCAGACAACTGCCCGGAATTAATGATTTCTTTTTAAGTCCAACCGATGCAAGCAGGATTATGTATCGCAATGACCCCGATTACTCGGTCTCTAGAGATAGACCTAAATCGGTTAAAGCAGAAATTCAAGGTGCGCGCAGACCTGTGGGTGGTAGAGATCCCAACAGTCTAACCGCCATCATTGGTAATTTAGGGAATGAAGAGTTACTGATTGCGCATGGGGCGAGAGGGCAGTTGTATGAAGGCGGACATTTGATTGGTGATCAATTACTGCCGACCACCATTGATAGCTTTACGGAATGGAATTTAGCACCACAAAATGCAGATTTTAATGCCCCCATTTATGAGCAAATAGTGGAAGCGGAGATTGCCGCAGGTTCAGTGAATACATTTGGGCAAAGAAACAAAAATGATGCCATTACCTTAACGGTGACGCTGAGTTATCAGTCTGACAATGTGACGGTAACAGCCGATGATTTGGTCACCCGAGGTGTTGTTCGACAAGCTGACATGGATGCAGAAGTTGACCCTATGGATCAAACCACGACCAACATCACGTTTCCAAGGCGGGTGCCATCAAAGTGGGAGCTAAAAGTTGATCTTGACTTTTCTTCAACCGATAAACTGCCCGCACATAAATTGACTGACAATCAAAAGAAGGCGTACAACACAAATATAACCGATGCGGTTGGCCCGCTTGATTATTACATTAATTCGGATAGTTTAACGCAAGATCCCATTTCAAAAGACTATTATATTGGTGGTGGAAAAAGCTATACATTGACAGGGATACAAGGGGAACCAACGGCTGCTAACACAACTTCCAGTCGCTCTGGTAAAGTGAGTATGCCAGCCGCACCTGCACCCGTAAAACAAGCATACTTAAACGCTCAGTATGACCTTAACCAAGAGATAAAAGACACAGGCAATGGTACGCTATCTTTAGCGGCACAAAAGAAAATATCAGACAGCCCCGCTTACACTAAAAGTTTTGCCAACGCACTCAGTGACGCAATTTGGGCTTATTGTAGATCAAAGGGAAAGATTGTGGCCTTTGCTAATGTCGCTGAATTGATTCACGCATTAGAGCGCACGGGTAAAATCAAAGGGACTAATATTGGATATGCCAGAAAGTTTATTGATGATGCTAACTTAGTCATAAAACCGCCCGTATAACCAAGCTTGCCTGAGATAGGGCTAACTTGTATAGGATAAAAACGGCGCAACAAGCGCCGTTTGTTTTGCGGAACATATTGGAATAAAACTTAAGAGAATCGTAAAATTAAACTCGCAGTAACGGATATGAAAAAGCGCTTTATATCAACTCCCTTACCCTGAGCTTAGGTTAGTTAGCGAGCCGAACTAAGTTGATTCGACATAGTCAGGCGTGGGGCCGTAAAATCTTTACCAAACACCAATGCAACCTCATAAGCTTGCAGTATACTCATTACCGTTTTACCGCTTTCAAAATTGCTTATTGTGGCCTGATCTACACCAAGAATAGCGCCAAACTGTTTTTGAGTTAATCCGCGCTCTTTGCGCAAATTACGTATACCGGTTTGTAGCTCATCCTTAAACTTATCTACTTGTGCTTTTCTTAATGCTAAATTGTTTTTCATGTTGCTCTCCTAGAGTAGAACCGCATTAATGGCTTGGATTACAAACCAAAGTGATACGCCCTCGCTAAACCGCTTTTAAGTCAGCTCTATCACTTACACCATCAAAACACCGTGGTCCGTGTATGGTTTTACTTCGACTTTGTTACTTGGTGTTAACATTATTTGCTGTTCGGTGTGGAAAAATCTCCCCATCAGAAAAATAAATACATAAAAATGCGCTTAATGTTTGTAACTTGGGGGAAATTGCATGGAAATAGCCGTATTAGGTACATTTGGCAGGCGTTTAGCAAAAAGGTAAGGCTGTATAGTGGGTAAAACAAGCTGGGTGCAACAGCCACCCAGCTTATTCTTACAGGCAAATTAGTCGACACTGAAAATCACTTAATGCATTGATCTTCTTGATGATCTAAACGATCTTACTATCCTCATTTTGCAACGTTTGTTTTCTCACCCCTCAAAACCTTGCAAAATGGAGATTAAAAATGAAGCCAAAAGCGACCAACCATACACCACAAAAGCAACTGTTTGCGATCGAATTGATTGACCTCGTGGCGCCCAACCACGAACTGGTTAAATTGGCCAACATCATTGATTGGCAGCGTTTAGAAGCCGAATTTGGTCAACTTTATAGTGCAGATACTGGCGCATTGGGAAAACCCATTCGGTTACTGGCT
>NZ_JAAUWV010000001.1 GCF_014694405.1 Pseudoalteromonas sp. S16_S37 | reverse complement strand
CCATTGGCACGTGAAAATCAAACAACAAAAACGTTAGATGGTTAACCGACTCTAAAGATGGCAATCCAAATTGAACAACCTCAGTTTTTTGAAAAACCGAGATTTTCAGAATCGACTATTTAATAAATTAAACAAAACTAAATTAAGCCTGACAGCGATAATTATCAAAAAACAAGCGTGTAAAGCTAGCATCTTTGATATTTTTAGCCAAAGCAACTTTCACCACTATTTACCAATTTTACTTAGGAGTTAGTAATTACAAAAGGTAAGGTTCAGTTTTTCCTGCTTTGCTAGCATGATTGTTTTTTTAAGTGTGTTGGGTTGAGCTGTGGTTTAGCCGAAGGCTTTTCACAATGGCTGATACTGGTTCACTTTTATAAACATATTCAAATTTCAGGCACAAAAAAACGACTGTCTTTTCAGAACATGCCGGTTGCTTGCTCACTTCTCACAGAAATGGCTGACGCGTGACGTACCTTGTAAGAGTGAACCTCTGGTTGTTTTACAAGTGCTTTATCTGGTGGGCTCAAATTTCAGGCACAAAAAAACCGACTGTCTTTTCAGACCATGTCGGTTGATTGCTCACTTCTGTTAAGAAGTGGCGGACGCGGGAGGATTCGAACCTCCGACCGCCTGGTTCGTAGCCAGGTACTCTATCCAGCTGAGCTACGCGTCCGTCGTTTAAGTATCTTTTACATCTCCACTTACTAGATGCCCTTTTATTAACCACTTAGAGAAAAGTGGCGGACGCGGGAGGATTCGAACCTCCGACCGCCTGGTTCGTAGCCAGGTACTCTATCCAGCTGAGCTACGCGTCCGCAATTAAGTATCTTTTACATCTTTACTTACTAGATGCTCTTTTATTAACCACTTAGAGAAAAGTGGCGGACGCGGGACATATCTTGAGAGAGTGAACCTCCGACCGCCTACATCGCAGCTCTCTATTTTTTACCACTTAGAGAAAAGTGGCGGACGCGGGAGGATTCGAACCTCCGACCGCCTGGTTCGTAGCCAGGTACTCTATCCAGCTGAGCTACGCGTCCGTCGTGAATGTTACATTTTCCAATGTCTCTATATTTTACCACTTAGAGAAAAGTGGCGGACGCGGGAGGATTCGAACCTCCGACCGCCTGGTTCGTAGCCAGGTACTCTATCCAGCTGAGCTACGCGTCCGTTACAAGAAACCATGTTTAAAACATGGCGGAGAGGGAGGGATTCGAACCCTCGATAGGGCTACAAACCCTATACTCCCTTAGCAGGGGAGCGCCTTCGGCCACTCGGCCACCTCTCCGTCTTGTGGATGCGTATAATAAAGGCTTACGAAAATAAGTCAAACACTTTTATGGCAAAATTGGACTGTATGCTCATAGAATGTGCAGCTTTTAAATCATTTAGGTGATGCTGTTTAACTTTTCAACATTTTGTCAATAAAAATACGGATAAGCTAGCAAAACATACAAAAAAAGCCGCTCAACAAGCGGCTTTTTAGTAACGTTTAAATTAGTCAGCTTGAGGACGCATATGCGGGAACAAGATAACGTCTTTAATCGTTGGTGAGTCAGTAAATAACATCACTAAACGGTCAATACCAATCCCCTCACCTGCAGTTGGCGGTAAACCATACTCAAGTGCCTGGATATAGTCTTCGTCAAAGTGCATAGCTTCGTCGTCACCAGCATCTTTTTCTTCAACTTGGCGTGCAAAACGCGCAGCTTGATCTTCTGCATCATTAAGCTCAGAGAAACCATTAGCGAGTTCACGTCCACCTACAAAGAACTCAAAGCGGTCAGTGATGAACGGATTTTCATCGTTACGACGTGCCAGCGGCGATACTTCCCACGGGTATTCTGTGATGAAAGTCGGTTGGATAAGCTTATGCTCTGCTACTTCTTCGAAGATCTCACATAAGTACTTTCCTGGGCCCCATACGCAGTTTTCTGGAATTTTCACATGAATTTGCTTAGCAAATGCTTTCAACTCTTCAAAATGGTTCTCTGGGTCTTTGAAAACATGTGCTTGTGCAGCAGCTGCTTCTGAGTGCTCAATAATCGCATCCGCCATCGATAGACGCGCAAATGGCTGACCAAAGTCATACTCTATAGTATCAACAACTTCGCCATCAGCGTTCTTCGTTGTATTCACAACCGTCGTGGTACCTAACACATCTTGTGCCACGGTGCGTAACATATCTTCCGTTAGGTTCATCAAGTCATTGTAGTCAGCGTAAGCTTGGTAGAACTCGATCATCGTGAATTCAGGGTTATGGCGTGTCGATAAACCTTCGTTACGGAAGTTACGGTTAATTTCAAATACACGGTCAAACCCACCAACCACTAAGCGTTTTAGATAAAGCTCAGGTGCAATACGTAGATACATGTCGATATCAAGTGCATTGTGGTGAGTCACAAACGGACGTGCCGAAGCACCACCGGGGATCACCTGTAGCATTGGCGTTTCAACTTCCATAAAGTCACGCTCAGCTAGGAAACGACGAATACCCTCAATCACTTTTGAACGGATACGGAACGTTTCACGCGTTTCCATGTTTGTGATCAAGTCAACATAACGTTGACGATACTTAGCTTCTTGGTCCGTTAAACCGTGGAATTTCTCTGGCAATGGACGCAATGACTTAGTAAGTAGCTCATATTCAACCATGTCTACGTACAAATCACCTTTACCAGATTTGTGTACTGGACCTTTCACACCAATAATGTCGCCAATATCTAATTGACCATACTTAGCTTTTAGGTCTTGTTGTACTTCTTTTGAAGCGTATGCCTGAATACGGCCTTTCATATCTTGCAATACTAAGAAAGGACCACGTTTAGCTAGAATACGACCTGCAACAGCTGCTTGGCAGTCTAATTCAACCAACTCTTCTTTAGATTTATCACCAAGCTTAGCCTGTAGATCAGCCGTATAGTCTTCACGGCGGAAGCTGTTAGGATGGCCATTGGCTTTGCAATTCTCGCGAATCGCATCCAACTTGGTACGACGCTCAGCAATGAGTTTATTTTCGTCTTGGATTTGATCTGTCATTTTTTAGCTCTTAGTTTAGCTTGTTGATTAAAGGCCTGATTTCAGGCTAGCTTCGATAAATTTGTCTAAATCACCGTCTAATACAGCTTGTGTATTGCGGTTTTCTACACCGGTACGTAAATCTTTAATACGCGAGTCATCTAATACATAAGAACGTATTTGACTACCCCATCCGATGTCAGATTTTGCGTCTTCTTGAGACTGCTTTTCAGCATTTTGCGCTTGCATTTCAAGCTCAAACAACTTGGCTTTTAACTGCTTCATAGCTTGCGCTTTGTTTTTATGTTGCGAACGTTCGTTTTGACACTGAACCACCGTATTTGTGGGTATGTGCGTAATACGAACCGCAGACTCGGTGGTGTTAACGTGCTGACCACCGGCACCCGATGCACGATATACGTCGATACGTAAATCAGCAGGGTTAATATCAATTTCAATATTATCGTCAACTTCTGGGTAAACAAATGCTGATGCAAACGACGTATGACGACGACCACTTGAGTCAAACGGACTTTTACGAACTAAACGGTGAACACCGGTTTCTGTGCGCAGCCAACCGTAAGCATATTCGCCAACAAAACGTACGGTTGCACCTTTGATACCAGCAACATCGCCGTCGGTTGCTTCAACCAGTTCCACTTTAAAGCCTTTTGCTTCACCCCAACGAAGGTACATACGCAGTAGCATGTTACACCAATCTTGTGCTTCAGTACCGCCAGAACCCGCTTGTAAATCTAAATATGCATCGTTGCTATCGTGTGCCCCTGAAAACATTCGACGGAATTCAAGTTTTTCCAAAGACTCCAGCAGCGCTGCTAATTCTTGCTGGGCTTCATCAAAGGTGTCCTGATCTTCCGCTTCAACGGCAAGCTCTACCAGGCCTTCAACATCATCAGTACCAGAAACCAAGTTATCGATAGTTTCAACAACTTCCTCTAACGCTGACTTTTCACGACCTAACGCCTGCGCCTTTTCCGGTTCGTTCCAGACGGCTGAATCTTCGAGTTCGGCATTAACTTCTTCTAAACGCTCTAATTTATGAGCGTAGTCAAAGATACCCCCGAAGTAGTTCAGTACGTTCGCGAATGTCCTTGATTTGATTAATCACAGGATTCACTTCAAACATGCACATTACTCCAAAAATTGCTCGATTTTCTATGGTTGCCGCTATTTCATATCTGACCAAGCGGCACCCCAATCATTAAACGTGCCATAGTAGCAAAATTTGTAGTCGCTATAAATGCCTTTATTAGGTAATTGCGCTGATTTCTCGCACGATTAACTGTAATGAAAACTTGCCTCTGAACTCGTTGATATCCAATTGATACGCAACCTGCGCTGAGGGCGCTTGCGTATTGGGCCATGCTTTTACATCAACATTGAAGGCTATGGCATCCACCAGCTTTCCAGATTGATGTTTTAACACCAATTTTAGATGTTTTTCCCCAACGATTCGCTGCTGAACTAATTCAAATTCCCCATAAAATACAGGTTCGGGAAAGTGCTGTCCCCAAGGCCCTGCTTGCTGCAACAGTTGCGCAAATTCCATGGAAAAACACTCGCCAGGAAGCGCGCCATCAGTCAACAGCACACTCTGTTTGTGCTCTTCAGACAAATTATCTGCAACGGTGCTAACAAACACTTGTTTGAATAGCTCAAAGTTACTTTCCTGTATCGTCAACCCTGCAGCCATTGCATGACCACCAAATTTTTCAATCAGCTCAGGGTATTGGCTATTGAGTGACTCTAATAAGTCCCTCATGTGTATGCCTTCGATAGAGCGACATGAGCCTTTGATTTCGCCGTTATCACCTTGCGCAAACACTACAGTAGGACGATGGTATTGCTCCTTGAGGCGCCCCGCCAAAATACCAATGACCCCTTGGTGCCAATCTTGTTGATAAAGACAGACGGCATCAGGCACACTTTGCGTACTCAAAACCAAGCGCTCTAGCACGGCTTGTGCTTCTTGTTGCATGCCCTGCTCTATTTCGCGGCGCTCATGGTTTAAGCTATCCAATTCGCTGGCAATGCGTCGTGCTTGATTGATATCTTTCGATAACAAACACGCGATCCCCAAGCTCATGTCATCTAAGCGCCCCGCCGCATTCAAACGCGGCGCCAAAGCAAAGCCAAAATCACTGGCACTGAGCCTTGCGGCATTACGATTAGAAACTTCAATGAGCGCCTCAATGCCAGGTCGAGTGTGACCACTGCGAATACGTGCCAACCCTTGGTAAACTAAAGTGCGATTATTAGCATCTAATGCCACCACGTCCGCCACGGTGCCAAGTGCAACAACATCTAATAAAGATGCTAAATTAGGCTCTGGAAGTTGATTGTTCGCAAAGTAATTTTGAGTTCGTAGTGTATGTCGAAGCGCCACCAGCAAATAAAAGGCCACCCCAACACCGGCAATAGACTTTGATGGAAACTGACAGCCATGTTGATTGGGGTTAACAATGGCATCGGCATTGGGTAATTGCTCACCTTGTAAGTGGTGGTCGGTGACAATAACTTGAATACCCGCTTGCTTAACGATATCAATCCCAGCGATACATGAAATACCGTTGTCTACCGTGATCACTAAATCAGGATTAAGCTGCACTATTTGCTCAGCAAGCGCGGGGCTTAATCCATAACCCAGACTAAACCTATCGGGTACCAAGTAATCTAACTGCTGATAGCCAAATTGCGCCAAGCCTTCCATTAACACGGTAGTACTGGTGGCGCCGTCTGCATCAAAGTCTCCTACAATCAATATTTTGGCTTGGGAGTAAAGCGCCGACTGTAAAATATCACATGCTTTGTCGATATCTTTAAACAGACGAAAATCAAGTAATGTACTGGCACGATTATCCAACTCCTCGGCCAATTGCACACCACGACTGGCATAAATCTGTTTGATCACAGGATGTAAGTGATTGGGCAAATGACTATCGTCAACACGTGGACGAGCTTTGATATGGGTATTCATGAACAACATAACCTTAAATTTGACGCAATAAAAAAGGCCTAGCGGCCTTTTTTAACTGGCTATTATTATACCTGCTATTAAGACTTATTGCCTTTATCTTCTAACATTTTTGCGAGTGAGTCTGCAGGTTGGTAACCTGGTATAAGCGTACCATCTTCAAGAATAATCGCAGGTGTACCTGACAAGCCAAAGCTTTGACCTAACTGATAATGTTCAGCCACAGGCGCACTGCAGTTTTCAACTTTAGCAACCTTTTGCCCTGCTTTTGCATCTGTTAGCGCTTGCGCAGCATCTTTTGCACACCAAACATTCATAAGATCTTCATAGCCAGAACCTTGTAAGCCACCACGTGGGTAAGCAAGGTATTTTACGGTAATGCCCGCAGATAAATAATCTTCTAACTCTCTGTGAAGTTTACGACAGTAACCACATGTGATGTCTGTAAAAACGGTGATTTGATGCTTTTCGTTCTCAGCTTTATAAACAATCATCGAATCGGTATACTGCGCCACACCGTCTTTGCGCACGCCACTAAGTGCTTGATCAGTCACGTTTACACGGTTTTCTAAGTCGATTAGATTGCCTTGCATTAAGTATTTACCGTCAGGTGACGCATACAGTACGCCTTTATCCGTCAATACGGTTTTCAAGCCTGCAACTGGGCTGCTTTCTACACTTTTAACAGTCACGCCTAGCTTAGCAAAGCTTTCTTTGATTGGGTCAACCGCTAAAGGAGCCATCATCGTTGCTTCTGATGTTGTGTCTATTTCAGTATTTGCGAGCGTTGAAAAACTGCATACCATTGCCGCTGCTAACATTAATTTTTTCATATCTATCTCTTAAAGTTATTATCCTATTTCCCCAGTAGACCGAGAATATCCAATAAAATTCCATCAAGCTCTAGGGTGATGTTGCTGATGTAAACTTTTTAGGCGCTCACTCGCAACATGCGTATAAATCTGCGTGGTCGATAAATCACTGTGTCCTAACATCATCTGCACGACTCTTAAATCAGCGCCATGATTGAGCAAATGTGTTGCAAAAGCATGACGTAAAGTATGTGGTGATAATGGCGACATTACGTGAGCCAAAATAGCATAGTGTTTAATTCGATGCCAAAAAGTTTGTCTCGTCATCCCAGTCCCTCGCTTTGAGGGAAACACAAAGTCAGTGGCGTGTTTAACCATTTGAGGTCGCCCTATTTTCAGAAACTGTTCAATATAATGCAATGCTTCCTCACCCATTGGCACCAATCGCTCTTTTCCGCCTTTGCCCTTAACGAACACCACAGCTTGTCGCAGATTTATCTGCTCCATTCTCAAACCAACCAGCTCAGTCACTCGTAGGCCCGTTGCATAAAGCAGCTCAAGCATTGCTTTATCTCTCAGTCCCATCGCATCACCTAAATCCGGCGCGTCGAGTAAGGCTTCAACTTCCTGCTCAGTGAGTGTTTTTGGCAATGACTGCACCATTTTAGGCTGCGCAATATTCAAAAGCGGCGTGTTGGTTATTTTCTTTTCGCGAATAAAAAAAAGATAAAACCGCTTTAGGGCACTGAGGGCTCTTGCAGTGCTTCGCGCTTTCAAGCCCAGATCATGGCGATGCGCTAAATAGGCTTCAATATGATCACCTTCGACACAAAGGAGCGATTTATTAAAAGTCACTTGGATAAAGTGAGCACATTTTTCTATATCACTTCGATAAGCTGCTAGGGTATTTTCACTCAACCCTTGCTCTAAAAATAATGAGTCTAAAAATAGTTCTATATATTCTGCATTTTCGCCGCTTAGCGGTGTAGTTGATTGTTGCTCGCTCACAGGCTTCCTGTATCAATTTGCTACGTCATGAGGTAGACTTCGCGCCTATCATAACAGTCAATTTAAAAGTGATAAATACCATGCAGATCGGGTTATTTTACGGTTCAACTACTTGCTACACTGAAATGGCTGCGGAGAAGATCCGCGATATCATTGGTGACGATATCGTTTCATTACACAACATTAAAGACGAACCACTTAGTAATGCCCAACAGTATGACTTTTTGATCTTCGGGATTTCAACCTGGGATTTTGGCGAGTTGCAAGAAGATTGGGAATCACGCTGGGACGATATTGATAGCGTTAATCTTGCGGGCAAAACTATCGCATTATTTGGCATGGGCGACCAACAAGGCTATGGGCAGTGGTTTCAAGATGCGCTAGGTATGCTCCATGATAAAATTGCGCCACAAGGCGTGCAGTTTTTGGGCTATTGGCCAAACACACCAGACTATGAGTTTGAAGCATCCAAAGCACTCACTGAAGATAAAAAGCACTTTGTTGGCTTAGCCCTTGATGAGGAAAGCCAATATGATAAAAGTGATGAGCGCATAGAGACTTGGATAGCACAAATAATGACTGAGTACAGTGATACGCTCTAACTTTTTCAGTGACCTCCAACTAGGCCCAAGACACCTCGCGTATCCAACAACGCATATGAGGAAAGCCACGTTCAGGGTCTAGCATATCCCATGCACCTAGCAGCGGATAACCAAATCCTCCATTTCCAGAGAATACAGTTATCCAGTGAGCACTTTGCCCTTTGTATCCATGCGGATGGAACACTACCTCAAGTGGTAAACCTATATGTTTAATCGCTGCAACAGACCAAGCTATTGCAGCCATTTCCTCGCCATGCATCCAATCCTTATTACGACCACTTTGATACACATTATCACTGAGGAGATGCCGCTCTTTTGGTTCACACACAGCAACGTGGCCCGCTTCATGGAGGATGTCGCCAGGATACATTAGATTCTCTAAATCTATCTGCAACACGCCTTGTTCAAGCTTCAACCCCGGTAAAAAAGTTTTTTTACCGCTCAGATTCTTAAACTCAAATGGCAGCTGTATTTGCTTTAAAAAAGACAGTATCTTCTCAGTTTTTTCTATCATTATTGTCCTTAAAAAATTAAACGCAACACCTTACATTTTGGCATAAAAATCTCTGCACAAAGCAATAAATGCGTCACTATAGCCACCTTCTGAGTTTTGTATACATAAAGCATCAGTTTGTGCTACCAGCCCACTGTCATAGCCGAACTCAAGTAAGCTTCGCGTGGGAGGCTTATATTCTGTCGTCGTAACCAAACACTCCCGTTGTAGTGATAACCCTTCGCTCTGTGCCAGCGATTTAAACTGCATCGTTTCAATACATGGCAAAATCAGTGCAAGTCGGGAGCCTTGGTGACTGAAGCGAATAAAAGCACTGATTAACTCACTAAACGACAAGCTGTCAGTATGGCGGGCAGTATTGCGCGCTTGATTGGGCCCTTTTAAACTGGCGTTGAAGTAAGGCGGATTACAAATCACTACATCAAACGCTTCAGTGGTATTAAACGTTCGAATATCATCTTGATGTAGTTGAATATCAGGCCAAGGACTATGCCAAATATTCGCAAAGGCGTCTTTATACGCACCTTCATCAATTTCAACTGCCTCAATCTCAAGCTCTGGCGCGCGCTGTTTACACATTAATGAAAGCAGCCCTGTTCCACAACCAATATCCAATAAGCGATTGGCACCACTTAAGTTTGCCCATGCGCCTAACAAAATTCCATCTGTCGAAACCTTCATTGCGGTGTTCGATTGTTGTACCTTAAATTGTTTAAATGCAAACCCAGACATGATTCACCTTTTCCAAAATAGCCATCACGCGTATAATTGCTCACATTGTCCTTTATTTATGATGCATTATGCAATTTTCTGAATTCGATCTTGATCCAAAAGTTTTAACCGCCATTAGTAAAATGGGTTTCGAAACAGCCACGAGTATTCAGCAGCTGGCTATTCCGGAGGCCTTAATTGGCCGCGACATTTTAGCCTCAGCTCCAACCGGTACAGGTAAAACCGCTGCATTTTTGATCCCAGCAATTCAGTATTTGCTTGATTTTCCTCGTAAAGACCCAGGGTTTGCACGCGTACTCATTATGGCACCTACCCGTGAACTGGCTTATCAAGTACATGAGCAATGTCAGTTACTCGCTGCCAACACTCGTTTACGCATTGGTGTTGTCACTGGGGGCATAAACTACGGCAGCCATAAAGAAATTTTTGAAAAGAACAACGATATTCTCATCGCCACCCCAGGCCGTTTGATGGAATATCTTGAAACTGAAAACTTCCATGCTGAAAATGTTGAATTGCTCATTTTAGATGAAGCAGACCGCATGCTGGATTTAGGTTTCAAAAAAGAAATGCTACGAATTTGTGATGAAGCCAAAAACCGTCGTCAGTGCTTTTTATTCTCTGCCACATTAGAAGGTGACAGTGTCGAATTATTTGCTGAGCGTATTTTAAATGATCCAGCCTTGCTAGAAGCAGAGTCATCACGCAAAGAAAAAGCAAAAATTCACCAATGGGTGCACTTAGCGGATGACTACAAGCACAAACTCGCTATGCTAACCCATTTGCTGCAAAACGAAGAAGAAGTGCAAAAGGCCATCGTCTTTGTTAAAACCCGTGAACGTCTAGAACAACTGGTTGGCGAGTTATACTCTAACGATATCAAAACAACATGGCTACGCGGCGAAATGCCTCAAGATAAACGCATGACTGCGATGGCAAATTTTCACAGCGGTAGAACTCGCATTTTAATCGCCACGGATGTTGCAGCCAGAGGTATTGATGTACCTGACATCACCCATGTGATTAACTTTGATATGCCACGCACAGCGGATGTTTATGTACACCGCATTGGTCGTACTGGTCGTGCTGGTAAAAAAGGCACAGCGATATCATTTGTCGAAGCACATGATGCAGCCATCTTGAAAAAGGTCGAACGTTACACCGAGCAGAGCTTAAAACGTCGTGTAATTAAAGGGTTAGAGCATCAGCATAAAGAAGCTAAGTTACCTAAGAAGAAAAAAGACCCAGTAAAAATCAAAGCCAAGAAAAAGCTAAAGGCGAAGCAAAAGAAAAAGAAATAATAGTTGCACATTAATTCAGCCTAAAGTGACATCATTGGATGTACTTTAGGCTGATGTGTTTTGCTCCAGATACTGCAGTAGTACCATTTTAAGTTTGTCTATTTCGATTGGCTTAGTAATAAAGTTGTCCATACCACTGGCTATCGCTTTGTCGTAATCCTCCGACATCGCATTAGCTGAAAGCCCACAGATTGGCATAGTTAATTTCAATTCATTGCGAATAAATTGCGTTGCACTAAACCCATCCATGACTGGCATTTGTATGTCCATTAGCACCAAGTCGTAAGCATAAGGCGTATTGCTGAGTTTATTAACCGCTTGGCGTCCATCTTCGGCAATATCAGCTTGTAGCCCCAAAGAGGTAAGTAGTTTTTCGGCCACCATCTGGTTAACCGCATTGTCTTCAACAAGCAGAACACGTCCTTTAAGATTAAGCTCAATTTCAGGCTGTATCGCTATATGAGCGCGCTGACTTTCATGTTTGAATAACTTGCAAATGTAGTTATAAAAGGTGCCATAAGTGAATGGCATTTCTAGCACCAGCGTATCTCTGGCAATACCGGCACGCGTCAGTAATACGGCATCTCGCTTATCGATGACCACACATAAGCCTGCACTGTAATGCTGCAAAGATGCAATATCTGATAAGCAAATAGATTTGGACATCTCATTATCAAGTATCAATACAACGTTCAGCTCACTCAACTGTTGCTGCGTTATACCGCTTACCTTTTCAGCATCAAGATAGCTCACTTCACAGTTATTTACTGCTAGATACTTACTGATAATACGTGTGGTTTTATCTGTTTGCCGATGACACACAATAGAAACACTAAAGTTGTGACCCTCAGATAATTTATTTTCTAGAAGGTTAGTTGCAGGTCGAAGTTTAAGTAATACCGAAAAAGTTGACCCTTTATCAATTTCAGAGTGCACACTCACACTGCCATGCATCAGCTCGCACAGCTGCTTGACTATTGCCAACCCCAAACCCGTGCCACCAAACTTTCGACTTGTAGACACATCGGCTTGAGAGAACTGCTCAAACACATCGTTTTGATGCTGCTGTGTCATACCAATTCCAGTATCTTCAACATCAATCCCTAAAATCACCTCCCCTGTGGCGCTATCATAAGTAGACACTCGCAACTCAACGCCACCAAGAGAGGTAAATTTAATGGCGTTGTTGCATAAATTGAGAATAATTTGCGTGATCCGAACTTCGTCCCCCACTACGTGGCTAACTTCTGTTGGGCTTATGCATCTAAAATACAAGTTTTTCTCAGCTGCGCGTAAACTTACTGAAGCCAGTATATTGTCGAGCATTTTATCTAGCTCAAACTCTTTTTCTTCAATGTCCAATTTGCCCGCTTCAATTTTTGAGAAATCTAAAATATCGTTTATCACAGCCATCAGCACACCACTTGAGTAGTCTATTTTATCGATGCATTCTCTTTGCTCAGTAGATAAATCAGACGTTTTTAACAGCTCAATTAAGCCGATAATACCATTCATTGGCGTGCGAATTTCGTGACTCATATTGGCTAAGAATAAGCTCTTTGATACCGTGGCTTGCTCTGCCTCCTTTTGCTTTGCCGCTAACTCTTTATTCAATTCTTTTTGCTCTAATACCAATTCTTTGGTGCGCTCAAACAGCTCTGTCGTTTGCAAATTTTTATTATGAAATACACTGGCAGCTACAGATAGCTGGCCAATCTCATCTTCGCGATTAAGATATGGAATATCCTCAACATGCAAGTTATTACTCAAGCGTTTAAATAGCACCGTGAGCGAGCGGATCGGCCGGATCACTCTGAGAATAAGCAACGCGGCATAAAGGGCAACCAATACTATACTCAGCATAATGAATAAATCGCTGCGTGATTGCAAAGCGCTTGTTACTTCTTTGGCTGAGGCAATTTTATCTTGCACTAGCTGCTGTTCTTGAGCGCGCAGCTTAGTTGATAAGTGCAGAATTTCATTGGCAGTGCCAGGTAAAACCACGTTGGTTAAATACAAATACCCACGAATAGTTTGATGGAGCTTTCTAAATGCGGTGCTCATATTTTGAAAATGCTCTTTTACCACAGCGTTTGTTAATTGCCACTTACCTTGGGATACATATTGATTAAAGTCCTTTACATGCGCCGCATTTTGCGTCATCAAATACGCGAGTACGGCGTTATGCGCTTTGATTAAATTCAGTGTTGCCATGGCTTGTTGATTTGGGTCTAGTTCTTTATCTATGGCTGACTGAGCAGCATTCATAACAACAAGTAACTCGTCTTGATATAAAGATTGTCGCTTTTCTCGACCGGACACGGCAACTGCTAAGTTATCTTTGTAATCACCAAGGTGGCTTTGCATGCGAACTATCATGCCATTAACGTCTTCTGTGCTATGAGGCGTTTTGCTGATTTGAGCAAGCAGGGCCTCAATCTTAGCAATTAATTCATTACTGCGATTTACCGCAGCAGTACTAGCAGATTGCTTAAAAATTAAAACATTACGTTGTAAGTCTATCACTGACAGCTCAAGCAAATAGGCTCTTTCAGCAAGCTTGGTAGAGCTGGCTACTTCACTGTCTCTTTGTGCCAGTAATTTATAACTGGCCTTAGTCAAATAAGCCGATGCCAGAACCAGTAAGCTGATACACAGTAAACCCAAACTAAGCTGAAATGCTAGAGAGCGGTAAAACGTCATACACTTCTCCTAGCTAATAAACTCGTACCACTTTTGCAAGCTGTAGTCATAACTGGGCATGACCGTGTTCCAAACAGCAACGTTACTAAAGCGCTTCAGATAACTACCGCCCGTGCGCACTTCGCCTTGCTTAACTGACAACTTACCATCAGTGCCAGTCAAGTTTTGCGCGGCGGGAAGCCCTTCATACCAATAATCCCATTCAGTTTTAGACAAGAAAGATTTGGCCCGTTGAGGGTTTGAAATGTAGTAACCTTGTCTTGCAATAAAAGCTCCAGGCCAGCCTGATAGCCACCAATTCATGTAGTCATAAGCCGCATCTTTAACCGCACCAGTCGTTGCTGATGATAAGCACATTACGCCATGCCAACCTCGATACCCTTCTTTAGGCGCAGCATAAATTACCGGCACATTCTGACCATTGAGCGCAGAGACAGCAGGCGAAAACATACTTTCAATTACCACTCGGTTACTTTTCATAAAATCAACCGATTCGGGTACCGATGTCCAAAAACCGCTAAAATGCCCTTGCTGTTTAAAGTCACTCAATACTTTGAATAATTGGTCTAGCTCATCGTTGGTGATATTACCGATATTTGCAAAGCTCACTAAGCGCTGAGCTTGTGCAGCAAGCGCCAAATCAAACAAGCCTATGGTAGGTGCGTTCACTATGCCAACTTTACCTCTGTATGCTTTCTCAAGTAGCCACCCCCAACTCTCAGTTTTATATGGCACTCCGGGTGCAATAACATCGGTGTTATAGCCAAATGAATCTACATTATGAACATAAGGTAAGTAACTTATAAAATCACTTTCTTGATCTGAGAGGGTTTGATCTTCTTGAACATGAAGCAATTTGTAGGGGGCATCTCCAGCACCAATTTTTGCGCTTGGCTGCAGACGGCCCGTTTTTGTTAGCGAGTTGATTTCATTCCAATATGTTAGTCGTTTTTTTTCAATTGGTTGAATTGAGCCTGAGTACCATAATACGTTGATGCTGTTTGACCACTGTTCATATAAATCGAATGACTCAGGTGCCATTGCCGCTTTTTGTAGTACTGCTGCACTACCTTTTGGTTCATAGACTAAATTGATGCCTAAGTCCTTTTGTGCCTGCTCTTTAAGAGCTTGTTGCAGCGTAACATGTGTGCCTAACACTCTTACTGTTTGGACTTTTTTGGCAAAAACATACGGCGCTTTAAAACCCAACACACTACACACACCAACACTTGCAGCTTGTTTGAGTAGCTTTCTCTTACCTTGATCAACCCCACTACGCAACGATTTATCTGTCATAAAATTTCCTTACAAACACACGCTTTTAGTAGCTCATTCGCTCTAATTTTATCCAAGTATAGAAGAGGGGTAGCTATTTGGCTTGCGGCAAGGACAATTAATGAACGCTCAGATAGTGAGTATAAAACAAGCAGAAGATGTGAATAACAACCGTGTTAAGTCAATAAAGATAAACGCTTTTGCGCCAGTCTATAAAAGTTTACGGCTAACAAAGTGAAAATCATGACCGGCATTGCGGCAAAGTTTAACACTTGCCAACCAATCGCTGACTCAAGCCAACCTGCGGCCAAAGATGACATGGCAACCATACTAAATACCAAAAACTCATTACTGGCCTGAGCTTTTGCTCGTTCGTGCTCATGGTAGGTTTCGCTTACCATGTGAGTGGCTGAGATAAACATAAAGTTCCATCCAACCCCAAGCAAACATAACGCGAGCAAAAAGTGCCAGTGAGTAACACCAAGTAAATTAATGGCGCAACACCCTAGAACCGCAAAAACGCCTGCCGTCATAACATGAGTTTGACCGAATCGTGTTATTAACTTTGCGGTAAAAAATGACGGCACAAACATGCCCAAAACGTGCCACTCAATCACCAGCGCCGAGTCACTTAGGTCAAAACCATGGCGATGCATTGCCAGCGGGGTCGCCGTCATCAGTAAATTCATGGTTGTATAGCTGGTCATTGCAACCAACACCGCAGTAATAAATTTAGGCTGACTGATAATTTGTTTTAAAGGACGTGGAGTTTGCAGGCTCTTTTTATGATCTACTTCGTTAAACGTCACCGCTTGCAGTAGCCCTAAAGCAAGGCAATACAGTGCAGATAAAGCAATAAACACATTGGCATAGTTTATTGATACATAATGCTCATTGACCCAAACTGCGATATTAGGCCCCAAAACTGCCGCAACGACACCACTTGCCATAATCGTTGAGATAGCCGTTGCTGGATTGTCGCTTGCCTCTATTGCAGCAAAACGATACAAGGTGGCAAAGCCAATGCCAATACCAATTAAAAAAGTGGCAAAGCTAAACAACCAAAACGCACTTTCAGTTAACGCGTAAAAGCCTAGTATCGTGCCACTAATACCAATGAGGTTACCTAATGAAAAACCAACCCGACGGCCAACTTTCGCCATAATTAAAGAAGCAGGAATCGTCGTGAGCAAAAGACCTAGCATTTGTGTTGCCACTGGAAACGTCGTAAATCCATCGCTTGGACTAAGCGCTTGACCAACCAAGGCTGAAATCGTAACTAGCAAGATGTTTCCAGTAGTAATTAAGCCCTGACAAATTGCCAGTAACAACACATTTTTATTCATACTGCTTCCATTATATTGGCTTTCTACTTAAGCCAAATGGTTGAATTAGTTTTGCTCAGCCCTTAAAAAAACCGGCTCATGTTCTTTTGTCGTTGCGTCTTCACTAAAATAATATCCAGCCACGTCAAAGTGCTTTAATTCCTCAACAGAAGTAACTTGGTTTTCCATGATATATCTTGCCATCATGCCTCGCGCTTTTTTCGCGTAAAAGCTAATTACCTTGTATTGCCCATTTTTGCAGTCTTTAAAGGTTGGCGTGATAATATCTGCTTTGAGTGTTTTTTTATCAACCGCTTTAAAGTACTCATTTGACGCTAAGTTTACCAGCAAAGTGGCCTTTGCTTGCTCAAGCGCTTCATTGAGCTTTTGAGCAATAATTGTTCCCCAAAACTCATATAAGTTTTTACCACGACCATTATCAAGTTTAGTACCCATTTCTAGCCGATACGCTTGCATCAAATCCAGTGGTTTTAGCACCCCATACAGGCCCGACAAAATTCTTAAATGATCTTGCGCATATGCCAGCGCTTGTTCACTTAACGTGCTCGCTTCAAGGCCAGTGTATACATCGCCGTTAAAAGCAAGTACCGCAGGCTTTGCGTTATCTTGAGTAAATGGTTGTGACCACTGACTAAAACGCGCCACATTCAACCCCGCAAGCTTATCACTTATTTTCATTAAGCTTGCTACTTGTTGTGGTGATAACGTACGACATACCTTAATGAGCTCTTCGCTGTGCTCTAATAATTCAGGCTGAGTAAACTGCGTGACAGTAGATGGGGTTTCAAAATCTAAGTTTTTTGCGGGTGAGATTACCGTGATCATTGCGGGCCTATTGACTTAAAATATGTTTAGTGTCAATTTCAACACTATCCCTTAATTACTTCAAGTGTTGAATAACCCTTGAATTTATAAGGGGTAACCACAAATTAATCTAAGAGCTGCAACGTTGCTACCCTTTAACACCTCACAACTGTGTTATCCGAGTAAATACGGACAATTGACCTATTAAAGACCGTCATGGTACTGCAACATAGGAGCTCTAGAATTTTTGATAATTTTTTGCTGCAAAATAGGAATGAGGAAAACCAATGACATCAGCACTAGATAGGCTAAAACAACACTCTTCGATTGTTGCTGACACAGGCGATATTGAAGCCATTCGCAAACACCAGCCAGAGGATGCGACAACAAACCCGTCACTACTTCTAAAAGCTAGCGAAATGCCAGCATATCAAGCCTATCTGAACAAAGCATGGGATTATGCCAAAAGTGCTGAGAAAGACGCAGATAAACAGCTTGAGCTTGCCTGCGACTATTTTGCAGTACTTATTGGTAAAGAGATTGCGGACATTGTACCTGGCTACATTTCAACCGAAGTAGACGCGCGTTTATCATTTGATACGCAAGCGACCATTGCAAAAGCCAAAACGTTGCTCGCTTTATATCAAAAAGAAGGCGTAAGCCAAGACAAAATCCTCATTAAAATTGCTTCAACTTGGGAAGGCATAAAAGCTGCCGAACAGTTAGAAAAAGAAGGCATTAAGTGTAATTTAACACTACTGTTCAGCCAAGCCCAAGCTAGAGCCTGTGCGGACGCTAACGTATTCTTAATTTCACCTTTTGTTGGCCGCATTCTAGATTGGCACGTTGCAAACGGTCTTGAAAAACCAACTGATCCACTGGCCGACCCAGGTGTTCAGTCAGTACGTAGCATTTATGAATTCTACAAGCGTCATGATTACAAAACCGTTGTGATGGGCGCAAGCTTCCGTAACACAGGTGAGATCATTGCCCTTACTGGTTGTGATAAATTGACAATTAGCCCAGCACTACTTGAAGAGCTTGGTCAACTAACTGATGTAAAAGAATATCTGCTTGAAAGCGACTATCCGCTAGAAGCAAAACCAGCACCACTGAGCGAAGCGCAGTTCCGCTGGCTACATAACGAAGACGCCATGGCAACTGAAAAACTTGCAGAGGGTATTCGCGCATTTGCACAAGCCCAAGAAGAATTAGAGACTCGTTTTAAAGGCTTATAATCTAAATTCAGCTCTGCTATGAAACGCCGCATTTTGCGGCGTTTTTTATTTCCTTCTCTTTTATTGATTTTAATCAAACTGTCACCTGCCTTTAACCTAACCGACACATTTTTGTTTTATTTTCACACAAGTTATGGTATACCAAAGTTGCTTGCAGCGCGGTTTCAAGTGCGAAAGCGTTATTGAGGTTAATAATCAATAGGAGAAATTCATGGATAGCCTAGACGATATTCTGGAGATATTAGAAGGTCCTGAAACAACAAAACGAACCTCTCAGAAAAAGCAAAAACGAAAGTGGCGTGAAATTGAAGCGCTAAAAGATAAACAGCGTCTTCGCAAAGAGTTACAGGAATTAGATTACTTCGCAGACAACCTAGATTTAGATGACTTGGATTTTATTTAAGTCATCTAAATAAAAAAGGCTCCTAGGAGCCTTTTTTATTGACTAGATAACTCGACTTTCTTTAATAAGTAGTCGAGTACTATCCGTAATACCTTGTTATACCTGCCAATTAATGGGCTGTTTTCCCATATTTTTCAATAGCTGATTAGTTTTTGAAAAATGCTTGCAACCCAAAAAGCCGCGATGCGCAGATAAAGGAGATGGATGTGGTGCATGCAGTACATGGTGGCGTTGCTGGTCGATACATTTGCCTTTTTTCTGAGCGTGTGACCCCCAAAGTAAAAATACAATACCATCACCGTATTGATTTAACTGTTCGATAACCACATCGGTAAAGCGCTCCCATCCTAAAGTTTTATGAGAATGGGCAGCGCCTTGTTCGACCGTTAATACCGTATTGAGTAGTAACACCCCTTGTTGCGTCCACGGCAGCAGATAACCGTGACTAGGAATAGTAAAACCGTCAATATCTTGCACTAGCTCTTTATACATATTCGCAAGAGATGGGGGTGGCTTTATTCCTGGCAATACCGAGAAACATAAGCCATGCGCTTGATTAGGTCCGTGGTATGGATCTTGTCCTAAAATAACGACTTTTACTTCATTAAAAGGAGTCACCTTAAATGCTTCAAATACTTGTTCTTGAGGGGGATAAACTGTCACCCCTTCACTGCGCCTTTGCGCTACGTAGTTCAAGGTGTCTTGAAAGTAGCTTTGTTGCTTTTCTTGACCGAGTAAGTCTTGCCACGTTGTCATACGATTAACCTTTAGTCTTTATTATAGTGTGAGCGAGCCACTTGCAGTTTATCACACATGTCGGTAACACCATCAAGCACCCTAGTGCTGTATCGATGAAGCAAATCAGCATCAACTTCTATAAATTGCTGATACTTAACCGCTGGGATCTCAGGCCAAGCTTGCCAATTTAGAGTTGGCATCACTTTTTTACTCTTTTCATTGGGCAGTACAATCACTTGTGGTTTGGTTTTTAATACGTTTTCAATACTTATCTGCGGATAATCGGCAGAGTTATCAGCAAACACATTCTCGACTGCACACACTTGAAGTAGCTGATGCAACCAAGTGTCTCGATTAATTGTCATCATCGGCTCAGGCCATAATTGATAGAACACTCGTAAAGAAGCGCTATTCTGATAGCGCTTCTTTAGTGCCTCAAAACGCTTTGAGAAGCGCTCAGCCAGCAATTGTGCTTGTTGATTTTGACCCGTAAGTTGACCAAATAGCCTCAGTTCATCAGCAACTTTGCGTATATCCTTGGTGTCGCTATAAATAACTTTTATGCCGAGCTTTTCTAGTTTTTCTAGATCAGCCTTTTTGTTACCAGATTGCCACGCAATCACCAAATCGGGTTTTAACGCCAATACTCGCTCTAGTGAAATACCGTTATAACCACCAATACGCTCAATTTCATTGGCAGCAGCCGGATAATCTGCATATTCTACCGTACCAACAATACGCTCGCCCGCACCGATGGCAAATAGGTTTTCAACTATATGCGGGGCAAGTGCAATAATACGTTGTGCCTCTTTCGCCTGCACAACACCACAGGTAAACAATGCTACAAGCCATAGCAAATAAGAAACTCTCATCAGTAATCAAAGCCTTCTAAGGCTTTAACCCCAGACTCAAAAGCATGTTTTACGTTGCGCACTTCGCTTACTGTATCTGCTAAGTCCGTAAGTTTACGGTGAGCGCCGCGCCCGGTGATAATGACAGATTGCATTTTTGGTCGTTTGGCGATTGCATCAAGCACCTCTTCAAGGTCTATGTAATCGTAGCTCACCATATAAGTCAGTTCATCGAGTAAAACTAAGTCGATGCTTTCATCTGCAAGCCACGCCTTGGCTTTTTGCCAAGTTTGTTGCGCAGCTAGGGTGTCGGTTTCACGGTTTTGTGTCTCCCAAGTAAACCCCGTTTTCATGACTTCAAAGGGTACACCCGCTTTTTCTAGTAAGTTGCGCTCACCACATTCCCACATCCCTTTTATAAACTGCGCAACTACCGCTTTTTTGCCATGACCGACACATCGAGCCACCACGCCGAATCCAGAAGAAGACTTGCCTTTGCCGTTACCTGTGATCACTTGAAAAATACCTTGAACTTTGTCAGCTGCAGCTACTTTTGCATCCACTTGCTCTTTTACTTTTTGTTGTCTTTGTTGATGCTTTTGCTGATCTTTATTCGATTGCGAGTCGCTCATAAATTCCTCGTTGTATGATTAATCATTAGCGCTTAAAAGCGCTAAAATTTTCTCTATATTCAGATATTGCTCACAGGTGTCAGCAAGACGCTCTAACTGTTGTTCTCGATGCTTTGCTAAGTCAAAACCTAGCGCTTGCATACGACCATCACTAGCCCAAGTTAATATTGCTTTGGCTGCATTTGGATTATCAAAAAGCCCATGTAAGTAAGTGCCAACAACTTGCTTATCACCCGATATAAAACCATCTTTAACTTGCCCTGCAGGGTGCTTAGCAAAATGCATAAACGGGCTATCGAGTGCAGGCCCTTCACTTACACCGCAGTGAATTTCATAGCCATGAATGGTCTCATGCGTATCTGCCAATAAACAATGTCCTGATACCTGAGTCAGGGTTTTGTAGTTGGTCAGTGTAGTGGTGAAATCTGCCAAACTCAGTGCTTCAATGCACTGCTGTGTTGATTCAATACCATCGGGGTCATAAATCGCTTTGCCCAACATTTGCAAACCACCACAGATACCTAACACTTTGCCACCAAAGCGTAAGTGACGCATCAGTTCAACTTGCCACGATTGTGATTGTAAAAATTTCAAATCGCTTATCACGTTTTTACTGCCAGGAATAATTATCAAATCGGCAGCGCCAATTTGCTCACCATGGCGAACATAACGTAAATCAACATTTGGGTGCAAACGCAGGCTATCAAAGTCAGTATGATTACTGATATGAGGCAGCAGCAATACGCTAACGCTAAGCTGTTTATCGGTCACATGATTTTCAACTGTCACCGCATCTTCAGCATCTAAGTTGAGTGAATGCAGATAAGGCATAACGCCCAAAACAGGCTTGTTTGTGTATGCTTCAAGCCAATCAAGACCCGATTGCAATAAGCCAATATCGCCGCGAAAGCGGTTGATCACAAACCCTTTCACTAATGCTTGCTCGGCCTCACTGAGCAGCGCCAAAGTACCCACCAAGTGAGCAAACACACCGCCTTTATCTATGTCGGCAACAATGATCACAGGGCAATTAACTTCACAGGCAAAGCCCATATTGGCGATATCATTCTCACGTAAATTAATTTCTGCAGGGCTGCCAGCTCCCTCAACCAGTATCGCTTGATATTGCGCCTCCAACCTTTGGTGAGATGCCAACACCGCTTGCATCGCTACTTTTTTGTAATCATGATATTTGGCGGCTTCCATATTACTAATTGCGCGCCCATGAATAATAACCTGTGCACCCGTATCACTATTTGGCTTAAGTAATATAGGGTTAAAGTCGGTGCTAAGTTCAACATTTGCTGCAACCGCTTGCAGCGCTTGGGCGCGGCCTATTTCGCCGCCACACGGCGTGACTGCGCTATTGAGTGCCATATTTTGCGGTTTAAACGGCGCCACACGTAACCCTCTTCGAGCCAATACGCGACATAATCCAGCCACTAAAGTGCTCTTGCCAGCATCCGAAGTGGTACCTTGTATCATCAATGTTTTCAACGTGTTTGCTCCTGCTTAAGTGCTAAGGTGCATCCTGCAATCACAAAATCTACCCGACCAGCAAGTGCCGCAAGGTCTAGGTGTAGCCAACCCGCTTGATCAACAAATTGTCTACTTAACTCGCCCAATGGCACAATGCCATGTCCCACTTCGTTACTAACCAATATGACGTGTGCTGCTGTTTGCTGTAATGACTGGATAAGTTGTTGTTTCTTTTTTTCAACAGCCGCTAAACCTAATTCGCACAGGCCATACGTTAACCAAAGTGTTAAGCAGTCAATTAGAACACAGGTTTTTTCACTTTGTGATGTGATTATCTCATCAAGCAGCCAAGGCTCTTCAACAACCTGCCAATCTGCGCTTCGGTGCATTTTATGATGTGCGATGCGATGTTGCATCTCAGGGTCTTTGCCTTGCGCTGTTGCCACATAAATGAGCTGCTCTACCACTCCATCTGTAAGCAACTGACTTGCCCTTTGCTCAGCTAAGCGACTTTTGCCTGAGCGAGCGCCCCCTAAAATAAGCTGTATTTTTGAGTTCATAGCCACACCTTTAAACACATCAAGTAAACGCTTACTTCTGCAATTTGTTGCGCAGCTCCCAAACAGTCACCGGTATATCCACCGAGTTGCTTAGTAAACCAAAGCACACACAATTTACGCACTAGCCATAAACAGGCAACCATCGCAACAACATGCCACAGACTCAACAAGCCAAATAACCAAGCAAACAACAAAACACTCAAGGCGCACAAATACACACTCTCTTTTGCACTGGTAGATAAGTATTGTGCAACAGGCTTTACCTTACTTTGGCCATCTAGTTGTACATATGGGATGAGCCCAATTAAGCTCGTTGCCATCGCACGACTTAAGGTGTGAGCAAGTATTAAAGCGATACATGGTAAATACCAAGTGGCACTCAGTAAAACCAACAATTGAAACTTCAATAGCATGATTAAGCACAGTGCCAGTGCACCATAAGTACCTAATCGAGAGTCTTTCATAATATTAAGCTTTTGCTCAACAGACCAACCGCCACCAAAGCCATCCCATACATCAGCAAAGCCATCCTCATGAAATGCACCGGTGAGCAATATCCCCGCTGATAAAGTTAAAATAACTGCTATCTCAATGGGTAGTAAGCTTTGTAAAGCAGCATAAATGGTTGCTAATCCTAAACCTATGAGCAGGCCAACTAATGCAAAATATCGACTCGCATCATTGAGTAGTTCATCGTTTACAGGGCTATTTATTTTAATTGGTAGACGCGTTAAAAATACCACCGCCACTAAGAATGTGGGCTTATTCACATGGCACCACATGAGTAACCTGCGCTTGTTCAAAGCTCGCCATTTCATTGTAAAAAGCCAAAGCACTTTGCATCAGTGGCAGACAAAGTGCAGCGCCTGTGCCCTCTCCAAGCCTTAAACCTAAATTTAATAAAGGGGTTACATTGAGCTCACTGAGCATCTTTTGATGACCCTGTTCACCCGAGCAATGGGCAAAGATCATATAGTCTTTACATGCATCGCATATGTTAATCGCAAGCATTGCCGCAGCGCTGGCAATAAAGCCATCAATGACAATCATACGCTGCAATTTGGCGGCTTCTAATATCGCACCAACCATTTGGCAAATTTCAAATCCACCAAAACAGCGTAAGATGTCATATGCGTTGTGAAAACGCCCCTGATGATGAACAAGTGCCAACTCTATCAAGCGCTGTTTTTTGCTTCGAATGTCTTCACTAACTCCTGTGCCACTACCAACAGTTTCCTTTGCAGGCAACCCTGTTAGGGCTGATAAAATAGCCGCCGCAGCACTGGTATTGCCAATGCCCATCTCGCCAAAAGCAAATACATTACTGCCTTGCTGCGCAAGTTTGGCTATCAACTGCTTACCGTACTGGAGTCCTTGTTCGAGCTGAGTTTGACTAAGCGCTTCCTCTTTGACAAAACAACGTGTAGTACTGCCCAAACGCTGCGATATCACTTTAAGCTCAGATGCTGGAGGGGTTAATATTCCGCAGTCAACCACACTGAGCTGCCAGCCTAACTGCCTACAAAACACGTTAATTGCCGCGCCGCCTGTTGCAAAGTTTGCCACCATTTGCCCTGTAACTTCACTCGGCGCAATTGAAATGCCCTGCTGGGCAATACCGTGATCTCCCGCAAAAACGACTAGTTGCGGTGCTATCAACTTAAATTCAGCGGTTTCGAGCTGCTGTTCCGTTAAGCTTTGCGACAAAATCAGCACCAGCTGCTTGGCAAGCTCTTCTAACTGCCCAAGTGCACCTAATGGTTTGGTTTTTAAATCTATTTTATGCTGAATTTGTTGCTCAAACTGTCTGTTTAGTGGCGGGATCACCATCATGTTCTGCGTCCTATATTTGCGAAGCACTGCGATTTCGCAGTACCAGTAGCGACAAGAAAAACACGCTGCCTATTGCCGCGGTGATCACACCCACTGGCAATTCCTGATTATTTAATAGCGAGCGTGCGGCCACATCGACCCAGAGCATAAATATCCCACCACTAAGTGCGGTGGCAAATAACCCTGAAAAACTCGCTTGAGAGATAAAAAACCGCACGATGTGTGGCACCATTAAACCAACAAATCCGACGCCGCCACACATTGCCACTAACACGGCGGTGAGTAATGAACTTAATAGCAGCATACTTAAACGCAGCTTAGTTACATTGATGCCGAGCGTTGTGGCACTTTCATCACCTAACAAAAGCGCATTTAAAGCTCTTCGAAACAACAGCATACAAACCAAACTTATGCTTACCACCACCGCAGGTAGCCAAAGCGTTTGCCAATCTGCTCGCGCAAAACTGCCAAGCGTCCAAAAAACAATGGCACTGATAGCCTGAGGGTCACTCCAATACAAAATTAAGCTCGTGGCGGCACTGAATAAAAACGATAAAGCAACGCCCGCTAACAACATAGATTCAACTTGCTGAGTAGACTGAGAACGAGCGACCACTATCAGCGCGCTCATAGCAAGGAGTGAGCCTAAAAATGCCGCGCCAGAGAGCGCCAAACCTGCTTGTACACCAGTCAGTGCAAATAGCAAAACCACGCCAAATGACGCACCTGACGATACACCGAATAAATAGGGATCTGCCAGAGGGTTTCTAGTTACTGTTTGTAAAATCAGCCCTGCCATAGCAAGCCCACAACCCGCTAAAAAGGCCAATATAGCGCGTGGCAATCGCAGCTCTATAATAACTCTATGTGATAAATCGGTAGCATCATACATAAGCAATGCTTGCCAAACTTGCGCAAATTCTATTGAAATAGCCCCAAAGCTCAGCGCACACTGAAAGCTTATCGCAAGTACGGCAATTGAGAGTCCAAAAAAAGCGAGTCTACTCATCGAATATAACCATAGTGGTAACGAATATGCGGTACTGAAGCCTGCTCATCACTGCGAATTGGCACTTGAGTAACCTCTGCACACACGCCAAACACATCACTGAGTAAACCGCTAGTAAGTACTTCATTTGGCTTGCCTTGCGCGGTTAGCTGACCATTTTTTAGAACCAATAAATGATCAGACATTGCACCAGCCAAATTAAGATCATGAAACGACGCGAGCACGCTTACTCCCAAAGATTTAGCCAACTCCATGATTTGAATTTGATACCTTACATCTAAATGACTGGTGGGCTCATCCATAATCAGCAAGCTCGGTTTTTGTAGCATTGCTCTGGCTATCATAGCCCGCTGTTTTTCTCCGCCGGATAAGGAGCTAAATACTTGCTTAGCTTTGTGTAAAAGACCGACTCTATCTAACACAGCCTCAATGTTACTTTTATCTTCTTTGCTCGTTGCTGAAAACAATGGTTTGTGCGGTGTTAGTCCCATCGCGATAACATCAAATACGGCCAAATTAAATTGCTCTGGGACTTCTTGCAAAACCACAGCTACATGCTTTGCATATTCTTGTCGCGAATAGGCATTGATAGAGCGACCAAACAACATGATTCGGCCATCAGAGGGGACACAATAACGATAAATACAACGCAATAAGGAGGATTTACCAGCCCCATTGGGGCCCAGTAAGCCAACAAACTGACCCGCTTTGAGCTCAAAAGTGACGCCACTAAGAATGTTGGTTTGGCTAACTCGAAAGCTCAAACTATCAACAGTTAACAAAGGGGAAGTGTCTGTTGTTTGGTTCATGTCTACCTTTAATACTGTAAAACGAGCACATAGACACAAACAACCACAATACTAAAAGGTATTGCACAAAAAGGGATTGATTGTGACTCAAAGTACGCCCGCTAAGAGTGTATTTGCTGGCCTTGGTATCTGACTTCGGCTATTGCCTTCACAGTTGCGGGGACAGTTGAGTATTTGCAACTCATTCCCAAGAACTACCAACAAAATTAAGCGCTCATTATGCTGTCTAGACGGCTAAAATACAACTTTTGCCCACGCTTTATCCTGTTCATCGTAATAAACATGAACTGTAACACATTTACCATACCCAACTTCGAGCGCGTGAAATGCATGGGTATTGTTTGGCTCCAGCTTTAAAATATGACTAACAAGCTGTTTGATAACACCCGCATGGGTAAAAACGACGTTATTGGCACTACGATTGTGGCGCAGTTGCCCTGACCACCAATTGATGACTCGAGCTTGGAATAACTGCAGCGATTCTCCATTTGGCGGTGTATAACAGTCAGGCGATTGCCAAAACTGGCCAATGGTTGGATTGGACGTTTGTTGCCAAAGCACTTCATAAGACTTGCCATCCCAATCACCAAAGTTCATTTCTTGTAGCCTAGGCTCAATGAGTAATAGACACTTTAGCTTGGCAGAAACATGTTCCGCGAAGTCTCGACAACGCTTCAGTGGGGAGCTGACAATAGTATCTACTTGCGTTAGATGCGCTACTGAATCCACAAGTTGCTGCCATCCTTCATCACTTAGCGGTATATCGCTTGCGCCTAGTAAACAGCCTTTGCTTTGTGGCTGGCCATGACGAATAAAATGCCAAACCTGATGCATACAAGTCCTTATAAAACAAAAATGCGAGCCTTAGCTCGCATTTTTCAAGTGTGACAAAACTATAGAATTTGATTTTCTTTCCAAGCTTGCTCTTTAGCTAAACGCTTTTTGCGTCTATCACACGGGTCATCACAGTCGCAGGCTTTCTCTACGCCAACTGCGCCTAAACCGCCACAACTACTGGCCATCGATTTCTTTTGTACGAGAACACCTACCGCCATTGCAGCAACAATTAAAATGAGCAAACCGAAGGTAAGTAAAAACAGTGACATTGTACTGGCCCCTATAAAGTAAAAAGTGTCTTTGCAAAACTGAGCATTGACGGTCTAAGACGGCGTTATTATAACTCGCTTATTGCTTACTCACAAATAAGGTTTGAACGCCTCACTTGCATAAGTTTTTAGACCTTCAGGCGATTTACTAATTAGATACACCGCCAGATTGTGTTGCTCTGCATATGCCTTCGCCCGCTCTGTGCCCATTACCGTCAGTGCTGTTGCTAAGCCATCTGCAGTCATTGCAGATGGATGCAATACGGTTACTGACACTAAATCATGTTTAACAGGCATACCGGTTGCTGGGTCAATTAAATGCGTAAAGATTTCACCATCCATTTCGTAAAAAATACGATAATCACCGGATGTCGCAATGCCAATGTCACGGAGTTTTAGCTCTTTGTGAACCTGACGCTGTCCCATAGGTGCATCTGGTTGCTCAATAGCGATGATCCAGGGTTTATCATTTGGTTTGCTCCCCGATAGTCGCAGCTCTCCACCAATTTCAACCATATAGTTGTGGATACCATTTTGCTCAAGCAAAGACGCTACTTTATCAATACCGTAACCTTTCGCGGTGGATGAGAATGACACTTCTAAGCCATCAATAGTTTTTGCTAAGCCCTGCTCATTTAGAATAAGCTTGTCGACACCAATGCGGCTGCGCATTTCATCTAACTGTGCTTGCGTAGGGCGATTGGTTGGGCGCTTATCTGGGCCAAACCCCCATAGATCAATTAACGGTCCCATAGTGACATCTAGGGTTTGAGTTGACTTTCCAAGCCTAATTGACTCAGCGACTACGAGTCTAAAATCTTCGCTAATAGGCATAAATTGGTTATGTGCAAGCGCATTAAAACGATTTATCTCAGAGTCTTTCACCCAAGGTGACATTGACTGGTTTACAGCAATGAGGGCGTCATCAATTTGATTTTTTAGCTGCTCGGCGGTAACTTGTCTATCTTGCGGGTACACCTTGATGTTATAGGTAGTTCCCATTGTCTTACCGTTTATAACCAGCGGTTGAGGCAGCTCAGAACTGGCTTGCTCACAGCCAGTTACACATAAAATCACTAAAACTAACAATGGAAGAAATACACGTCTCATAATCCTTGCCTCAAAATTTTATCTAAAAGTACATCTTTGGCTTTATCACAAACTCACTTCCTGCCGTCCAATTTAATAAAACCAACTAAACATAATAAAAAACCCCAAGGCTTAAAAAACCTTGGGGCTTATATTTTATCGCAAAACTGTGTTTTGGATCATAACTAAAAGCTCACTAGCCACCGAAATCATCAAGTAAGATATTTTCGTCTTCTACACCTAGTTCTTTTAGCATGTTGATTACAGCTGCGTTCATCATTGGAGGACCACACATGTAGAACTCACAATCTTCCGGCGCTTCATGATCTTTTAAGTAGTTTTCATAAAGTACGTTGTGGATGAAGCCTGTGTAACCTTCCCAGTTATCTTCTGGTTGTGGATCTGACAACGCCGTATGCCATACGAAGTTATCGTTCTCAGCCGCTAAGCCGTCGAAGTCCTCAACGTAGAACATTTCACGTTTAGAACGCGCACCGTACCAGAAAGACATCTTACGCTTAGAGTTAAGACGCTTAAGCTGGTCAAAAATGTGCGAACGCATCGGTGCCATACCTGCACCACCACCAACGAATACCATTTCTGCATCAGTATCTTTAGCGAAGAACTCACCAAATGGACCAGAGATAGTAACTTTGTCACCTTCTTTAAGTGACCAAATGTACGAAGACATTTTACCACAAGGTAGAGACAAGTTATTTGGCGGCGGAGTTGCAATACGTACGTTAAGCATGATGATGCCAAACTCTCCAGGGTAGTTAGCCATTGAGTACGCACGAATTGTTTCATCATCCACTTTAGACTCAAGATTGAAGAAGCCAAAACGCTCCCAATCTGGACGATATTCTGCTGGAATATCATAGTCTGCGTATTTAACGTGGTGTGGTGGAGCTTCAATCTGGATATAACCACCCGCACGGAAAGGTACTGACTCACCATCAGGAATAGCTAGTTTTAGCTCCTTGATGAACGTCGCTTTGTTATCGTTAGAGATAACTGTACATTCCCACTTTTTAACACCGAAAATTGACTCTTCAAGTTCAATTTCCATGTCGTTCTTCACGTTTACCTGACACGCTAAACGGCAGCCCTCACGAGCTTCACCTTTAGAGATGTGATCAAGTTCAGTTGGTAGAATGTCACCACCACCTGATTTAATGTGTACGCGACACTGACCACATGAGCCACCGCCACCACACGCTGACGATACGAAAATACCTGAATTAGCTAACGCTCCTAGTAGTTTACTACCAGCTGATGTCGTAATCGCTTTATCCGGATCACCATTAATTCCGATTGTGATGTCACCACTTGCTACTAACTTAGATTTAGCTGCAATAATTACTAAAACTAAGATAACAACGATAGCAATGAACATCCCTACGCCTAAATATACCTCAAGCATGATTTTTCCTCGCTACCTTTACAGTGAAATACCAGAGAATGACATAAAGCCAAAGCCCATTAGACCAACAGTGATAAAGGTAATACCTAAACCACGAAGACCATCTGGTACATCTGCATATTTCATTTTTTCACGGATACCAGCAAGCAATACGATTGCTAATGCCCAACCCACACCAGAACCAATACCAAATACCACTGATTCACCAAAGTTCAGGTTACGCTCAACCATGAATGAAACCGCACCAAAAATTGCACAGTTTACGGTGATAAGAGGTAAGAAGATGCCCAATGCGTTGTAAAGTGCAGGGAAAAACTTATCTAGTGCCATCTCAAGGATTTGTACTAGCGCAGCAATTACACCGATAAAGGTCAAGAAGCGTAAGAAGCTAAGGTCTGCTTCAGCAAAACCTAACCACTCAAGTGCACCTGGTGCCAATACCGCGTAATAAACTAGATTGTTTACTGGTACAGACACACCAAGTACAAAGATTACAGCAACACCTAGGCCTAAAGACGTGGTTACTTTCTTAGATACTGCTAAGAATGTACACATCCCTAAGAAGAAAGATAAAGCTAAGTTTTCAATAAAAACCGCTTTTACGAATAAGCTAATATAATGTTCCATCTCTCTCCCCTTATGCCTTCGCTTCTACTTGTTCTTTCTTGTATGTGCGAAGTATCCAAATAAAGATACCCACTAAGAAGAACGAGCTAAATGGCATAATTAGTAGACCCATTGGACGGTACCAACCACCATCAGAAACCAGAGGTAAGATTTCAACACCAAACAATGTACCTGAACCAAATAGTTCACGAACAAAACCAATCGTTAGAAGAACAACTGAGTAGCCTAAACCATTACCAATACCATCTAGGAATGACATAGTTGGCGGCGACTTCATTGCATATGCTTCTGCACGACCCATTACGATACAGTTGGTAATGATCAAACCGATAAAGGTAGATAGCTCTTTCGCTGTTGAGTAAACAACCGCTTGCAAGATTTGATCTACTACAATTACCAATGATGCGATGATGGTCATCTGAACAATGATACGTACACTTGATGGAATATGGTTACGGATCATAGAGATGAATAGGCTTGAGAAAGCAGTTACCAATGTCAATGCGATTGACATGATCAATGCGTTCTTAAGGCTTGATGTTACCGCCAGTGCAGAACAAATACCAAGTACCTGAAGGGCAATTGGGTTGTTTGCAAAGACAGGGCCAAACAAGACTTGTTTCATTTCTTTAGTATTAGCCATTAGTTCAATGCTCCTTTACGTACTTTCGCAAGGAATGGACCAAAGCCTTTGTTGCTTGTCCAAAAGTCAATCGTGTTATCTACACCGTTTGAGGTTAAAGTAGCACCAGATAAGCCATCAATTTTGTGCTCATTGTTACCAGCAGTACCTTTAACGATGTCAATTGGAAGTTGCTTACCTTCCCACGTCGCTGTCCACTTAGGGTTTTGGATTTCTCCACCTAGACCCGCAGTTTCGTTGTGCTTGTAGAACTGAATTGCCTTGATTGTTTGACCTTCAGCATCCATTGCTAAGAAGCCAAACATAACGCCCCAAAGACCATAACCTTGAATAGGCAGAATAACTGTAGACACCTGACCATTTTCATCTTTTGCAAGATAAACTGGCGAGTTGTTAGTCATACGCTGCACACCGGCAAGGTCGTCTTCTTTAGGAATAGCAAAGCTGCGCGCAGCATCATATTTTGTGCTTTCGAAATCAAATGAAAGTGGGTCAACATCTACATATTCACCTGTTTTCATATCAATAACGCGCGATTCAATATTTGCGTTAAATGTTGCTTCAACGTCTTTAACATCTTTAAAGCCAGCAGCAGCAAGGATATTGCGTTGAACGTCCTTGATTTTGTTAGCTTGTTGCAGTGGACGTAACTGCACTGATGCAACAGATACGACGATCGCACATACCAAACACAGGCCAACAACAACGCCTAACGTTTTGCCAATAGATTCATTGTTACTAGACACGTGCTAATCTCCTCTTAACATTAGACTGCACAACAAAGTGGTCGAATAGCGGAGCAAATAGGTTAGCGAATAGAATTGCTAACATCATGCCTTCTGGGTATGCCGGGTTAACCACACGGATTAATACCACCATCACACCAATTAATGCACCGTATGCAAACTTACCTTTATTAGTGAAAGACGCAGAAACTGGGTCAGTCGCCATAAAGAACATACCAAATGCAAAACCACCTACCACTAAGTGCCAGTACCAAGGCATAGCAAACGCAGCGTTAGTATCTGAACCTAATGCATTAAACAAGCTTGCCATAGCAACCATACCTAGGAATACACCTAGTACGATGCGCCATGAAGCGATACGCACATACATTAAGAAGAAACCACCTAACATCAGTGCCAGTGTTGATGTTTCACCCATAGAACCTTGGATGAAGCCATAAAACGCATCCCACCAAAGAGCCATGTTGTTGAAATCTAAAGCACCTTGAGCCGCTTGACCTAAGTATGTAGCGCCAGAGAATGAATCTACTGCTGTCCATACCGTGTCACCTGAGATGTTTGCAGGGTATGCAAAGAACAAGAACGCACGACCAGCTAACGCAGGGTTTAAGAAGTTACGACCTGTACCACCGAATACTTCTTTTGCAATAACAACACCAAAAGTGATACCTAGTGCTGCTTGCCAAAGAGGAATTGTAGCAGGAAGAATCAAAGAGAATAGAACAGATGTTACGAAGAAACCTTCGTTAACTTCGTGCTTACGGATTGATGCGAATAATACTTCCCAAAAACCACCCACAGCAAAAACTGTCGCGTAGATAGGTAAGTAGAAACATGCACCGTAGAACATCTTCGCGCCCCAGCCTGACTGCGCGGTTAATTCACCACCCAGCGCTTGGAACATCGCTACTTGCCATGTGTTAGCAAGTTCAAAACCATTACCAAGCGCAATAGCTGCCTGATGACCGATGTTGAACATACCAAAGAACATAGCTGGGAAAGTTGCCATCCACACTAAAATCATAATACGTTTTAGGTCGATGTTATCACGTACGTGAGTTGCACCTTTGTTTACATAACCAGGCGTATAGAAAATAGTAGCGACTGCTTCATACAGTGCATACCACTTTTCGTGTTTACCACCTGGTTCAAAGTGAGGTTCAATGTCTTCTAAAAATTTCTTTAAGGCCATTTTTAACCTTCCTTCTCGATAGTAGTCAGGCAATCACGTAGGATTGAACCGTACTCATACTTGCCAGGACATACGAAGGTACATAGTGCTAAATCTTCTTCATCTAGCTCTAATGCGCCCAACGCAATCGCACTATCCACATCACGTGAGATTAAATCACGTAGTAATGGAGTTGGTAAGATATCGAGTGGCATAACACGCTCATAATTACCGATTGGTAACATCGCACGCTTAGAACCACCCGTCGACGTTGTCATTTTAAACAAGCGACTTGGTGTTAAGTGTGAAATGAATGTACGTGTTACTGAGAACTTGTCACTACCTGGTGCAATCCAACCAAATAGTTCTTTTTCGCGACCTTCAAGCAGTACTGATACTTGAACATGGTAGCGACCAAGGAAAGCGTGAGGGCCGGTTGCTGTTTTACCAGCTAACACAGAGCCAGAAATGACTCGGTTATCACCGTCTTCAAGCTCGCCTGCAACTAAATCTGTTAGCGACGCACCTAGTTGAGTTTTAACTAAACGTGGGTTTTTCACACGAGGACCAGCTAGTGATACCACACGCTCAGCGTAAATTTCGCCAGTTAAGAACAACTGACCAAACGCTATTACGTCTTGATATCCTAGATGCCATACCTGCTTACTAGCAGATACTGGATCCAAGTAGTGAATATGAGTACCCACTAAGCCTGCCGGATGAACACCTGCAAATTCATGCACTTCAACTTGTGAAAGTGATGAACTTGGCACCTTGCTACCTGCTTGCTTACAAACAAATACCTTACCATCAGTTAAACGTGACACTACCGCGAGACCCGCTTCAAATGCTTCCACATTTTCAGCAATAATCACAGCAGGATCAGCAGCTAATGGATTGGTATCGATTGCAGTCACGAAGATAGAACTTGGTGTTGCATCAATTGCAGCTACTTTGCTAAAAGGACGTGCTCTTAGCGCAGGCCATTGACCTGATTCAACAAGCACATTTTTCACTTTGTCACGCTCTAAGCCACTTAATTCTATAGCCGCAAACTTGTCAAAAGTGATTTGCTCATTGCCTTGTACTTCAATCACAACGGATTGCAGTACACGCTTAGCACCACGGTTGATTTCTTTAACTACACCAGCAGCTGGTGCAGTAAACTTAACGCCTGGATTCTTCTTGTCTTCAAAAAGAATTTGGCCTTTTTTGACTTGGTCATCCACACGAACATGCATGGTAGGACGCATACCAATAAACTCTTCGCCGAGCACAGCAACTCGTTTGACGGCAGAACCATCATGAATCACTTGCTGAGGCGCGCCCTCTATGGGTAAGTCCAGACCTTTTTTTATGTTGATCATACGCACTTGCATTACATTAACGGAAAGAAATTGAAAAATCTTTAATCACCACGGCGCTTGTTGCCTCATATTTTTCGGTATCAAAGAGCCACCTGAACGAATATCGCACAAGCATCGTAGTTGTGTTCTCACATATTTCTGTGATTTTAACATTAATCACCCAGACTATGCGAGTGGAAATACAAAATTTATATGCCTTTCATCGGCTTTGTAGCGAGCATTGAGAGCAGTATAGACTAAAGTAGCACAATAGAAAGTGCGTCACTCTATGAGTGCAAAAAAATGCTTTTACTAAATTTGCTCGCAAAGGATTAGGTGACTGAAAAGCGCACGTTTGAAAATAAAGTAAAGCCATTACTACATTTTCAAAACGTTAATCGTTGACAGATCACTCTCAGCAAAAGCCTTTGCAAATTGTCTTGATCAAAAACATCTGCCCATTAGGCATTAACACCTGATGGAAAAAGAATTTGCCTTTTACTCAACTTCTTTAGCCACACACTAAAAGGCAAGCCTTTAAGAAAAAAGACAATAAAAAAACGGCTAATCAATCATTACAAATAATGCTGAAATTAGCCGTTTTCTCTAAGTGTTATTCACTTAGTTAGATAAGATTATTGATTGCCACGTCAGGGTTAACGTCTTGTTCATAATCTATTTCGTCGATACCAAAGCCAAATAAACGTAAGAACTCATTGTGATAACCCACGTAATCTGTCAGCTCATCGATGGTTTCTGTTTTAACGGTATCCCAAATGTGTTGTACGCGCGCTTGCACGTCATCTTCAAGCTCTTTGTAGTTTTGGAATAAATGGCCGCCTTCGTCAAAACGTGGCGTTTCACCATACAAGTTTTCACGGAATAAAGCATTGATCTGCTCAATTGTGCCCTCGTAGGTACCGTCGGCTTTCATTACTTTAAACAGCGCAGAGATATATAACGGCATAATAGGAATCGCAGAACTTGCTTGTGTTACAACCGCATTTAATGATGATACATATGCTTCACCGTTTAACGTAGCTGTAGCTTCCTTAATAGCAACCGTTGCGCGGTCTAAGTCTTCTTTGGCTTTACCAATGGTTGCATGACCATAAATAGGCCAAGTCAGTTCTTTACCAATATAGGTATAAGCAGTTGTCTTGAAGTTATCAGCTAATACGTCAGCTTGTTTAAGCGCGTCAATCCAAAGCTCCCAATCTTCGCCGCCCATCACTTTAACGGTGTTAGCAATCTCATCTTCGTTAGCTGCTTCTACCGTTACTTCATCAATTTCGCGCTTTGAAGTATTTAAGTTTTTCGTGGTAATGTCGCTGCCGATTGGTTTTAGCGTTGAAGAGTAAACCTCACCGGTTTTAGGGTCAGTACGACGAGGTGATGCCAAGCTATAAATAACTAAGTCTACTTTACCCATTTCAGCTTTTATGGTTTCAACTGTCTTTGCTTTTATTTCATCAGAAAACGCATCGCCGTTAATATTTTTTGACCATAAACCAGCTTCATCAGCCGCTTGCTGGAAAGCCGCAGTATTGTACCAACCTGCCGAAGCAGTCTTACGCTCTGAACCTTCTTTTTCGAAAAAGATACCTAACGTCTTCGCACCGGCACCAAAAGCAGCGGTGATACGCGAAGCTAAGCCATAACCAGTGGATGCACCGATAACCAGTACATTTTTAGGGCCATTGGCAATTGGGCCTTGTGCTTTAACATAAGCAATCTGCTCTTGCACATGTGCAGCACAGCCTTGAGGGTGTGCGTTGGTACAAATAAAACCACGAATTTTCGGTTTAACGACCATAATCAATCCTATAATTTTTCAAAAACTGTCATAGTTTAATGGTTGATCAGACAAATACAGGTCTGATCAGCTAGTTATCAAATTTTGAGCCGCCTAAACAATTAGGCGAATCAGGGGTTTGCCCTGCTCTTTCGCTGTATTCATCAGGCGTATACGCATGAATTGACAAAGCATGAATATGATTAGCCAGTTCATCTTTTAATATTTCATTAATTTTGCGATGGCGCTGCAACAGACGCTTGCCAGCAAACTCTTCACTTACAACCACTACTTTGAAATGAGAGTCTTCACCGCGCGAGTGCATGTGACTTTCATTAACAACATTGAGGTGCTTACAGCTAATAGCTGCCGCTATTTTTTCATGGATGAGTGCTTGCATCGACATGCTAACCTCTTCATTTAAGTTTCATTTATGAGCGCTACTATACGCTTTTGTACTTTATTGACCAACCGTTCTAAAGGTTAAATTAATTCGCCCACTACTGACTTTCGCTTGCATAGGAAGCGAGTGCTGGTAATCACGCTGGCTATCTCCATGCATGACTAGGCAACTTCCGCTTTGCAACATAATGTCATATTGCTGCTGTGTGGTTTTATGTTTGATTTTGAATTTGCGAGTCGCCCCCAAAGAAATAGACACAATGCATGGTTTAGCGCCAAGTTCAGCTTCATCATCACTGTGCCAACCCATTTTATCTTGGCCATTACGATACCAATTGGCGAGTAAGGCATTGAATCGATGTCCATAGGTTTGTTGCAAACGCCGACGCATCGCCAACAAGGGCTCTGGCCAAGGTGTATTCGCTAATGTTTGTTTTGAATAACTGTAAGACACCTCTTTGTCGGCAATAAAACACTGCATACGAGGAATGAGATGGTGCTTACCGTACACTTGAATGCTAGGTTGCTGCCAATTGAGCTGACGACATAAATAGTCATACAACGAAATGCTCTTAGATAAGCTCATCACCTTGGGATAATAATCAAAACCTGGAGGCAAGAGCTGTTCAGACTGGCTCGATGTCATGATACCATTGACCTATTCACTACATGTTACACAATATTATGACAACTGATGCGTTATTAGGTGGCCACGCCCTAACCTTACACCGTTTTCCTTTAGAACAAAAAAACCGTAGTCTGCAAGCATGGGATGCGGCCGACGAATACCTCATCGATCACGTACAGGAACATCATAACCAAGCTTTACGTATTTTGATACTCAATGACAGTTTTGGTGCGCTAACCTGTGCGTTAAAAGCTCTTGGCTGCAATCAAAGACACATCATTAACGTTAATGACTCCTTTGTTAGCCAGCAGGCTTGCCAGTATAACCTTGAAGAAAATCAACTTGAACAGGATGGCGTAAGCTATTTAGACAGCTTAAGCGAATACCCTCATGATGTTGACTTAGTTATTATAAAGGTACCAAAAAATGCTGGATTTTTAGCTCACCAACTGGCTCTGCTTAGCCATTTACCCAGTGGAATTAAAGTTATTGCAGGTGGCAAAGCCAAAGAGATCCACTCTTCTACACTGAAAAGCTTTAGCCATTTTTTAAGCGAGCCAACCACCAGTCTAGCTGTAAAAAAAGCACGACTCATTTTTAGTGAAACAACGGCAAAGCCCGTTAACAGCAAGTTTCCCGTGTCGTGGCCACTTGAAAAAACCGACTATACCCTGACCAATCATGCCAACGTATTCTCTCGAGATTCACTAGATATTGGCGCACGTTTTTTCATGAATTATCTACCACAGGGTAAAAAACCTTTAAAAGTAATAGATTTAGGCTGTGGTAACGGTGTGATAGGGCTTATGACTCTTAGCAAAATGCCCAACGCCGAACTCACTTTTATTGATGAGTCAGCAATGGCAGTTGCCAGTGCCGAAGTTAACATCACTGTAAATTTGCCAGATGCGCTAGAGCGCTGCCGATTTGTACAAAACGATTGTCTTAGTGACTTCACCCCAGGTTCAGCTGATCTAGTGTTATGTAACCCTCCTTTTCACCAAGCTCAAGCAATCACCGATCATATTGCCTGGCAAATGTTTGTACAGGCTAAACAGGTGCTGAAAAAAGGTGGTGAATTAAGGATCATCGGCAATCGCCACCTTGATTATCAAGACAAGCTAAACCGCTTATTTGGCAACTGTAAGGTGATAGGAAATAATAAAAAATTTACAGTACTCAGTACGATACGAAGAGGTTAAACGATGAAATTACCCACTGCTGTTTTCGCTGTTTTTTTAGCAGGCTGCGCCAGCGCACCTAAATCTGTGATCCTCAGTCCTAACTACTCGGCAGGACAATTAACGCGCCTAAACATCCCATTACAGGTTTCGGTAGAAGATAACCGCACAAGTAATTTTACCATACGCGTGCTAGAGCAAGAGCCCGCAGTGTATTTACCTGATGCGTCTCTACCAAATATCGTTGGCGATACGCTTCGCCAAGCGCTACAAACCAACGGCGCTCAATTAACTGAAATAACAAACAATCAATTTATTCTGCACATCAATGAGTTTGGTGCCAAAATCACAGAATCTTTGACTGAACATCAGAGCAATGCACACGCCAAATTTAGTATCGAAGTTGCCAAAGGCTCAAAACGCTTTGAAAAAAGCTATCATGCCAAAGCGCAGCTTAGTGGCCCACTAAAACATGATCAAGCCAAAATAGAAGGTCAACTCAATAACTTGACTGAGCTACTCATCACTCGCATTGTGTCTGATAAAGAACTTATTCAATTTTTACAGGGATCATAATGAAAAATATCATCATTTTCTTATCATGCTTATTGTTTTCTCTATCTAGTTTCGCAGCCAATAAAGAAGGCCGATTTGTACAAAAAGATAACCTATTTCCGCGTGTAAAAATGGTGACGAGCTTAGGTGATATCATCATTGAACTAGACAGGTCTCGTGCACCAATTACAGTAAATAACTTTTTGACTTATGTTATCAATGGCGATTACAAAGGTTCCGTATTTCATAGAGTAGAGCGAGACGAAGCCAACGAAACGGACTTTGTCATTCAAGGAGGTGGCTATGACAAAGAATATGATGGTATGTTCGAACGCGCCCCTATTTTTAACGAAAGTGGTAACGGCTTAAAAAATGATATGTACTCAGTTGCTATGGCATATCAAGACAACAAACCACATTCGGGTACTCGTCAGTTCTTCTTCAATATGAATGATAACGACCATTTAAACCCTGGTCGAGGTTGGGGCTTTGCAGTGTTTGGTAATGTAGTCGAAGGGTATGAAACTTTAGATAAAATCATGCAGGTTGAAACCGGCTACAACAGTAAGCTCGGCTATACATTTATTCCTAAAACACCTGTTGTTATTTTTGATGTCAGCGTACTCGAAGCAGAGCCCCTTTAATTAGCAAGGAATCACATGATCCTCAAAGCAAGTTTGCGTGAATATTTAGGCTACTACACTGACAAGCGCCTCGTGACTATTTTTATGTTGGGGATCAGCAGTGGCTTCCCATGGGTGCTGATTGGCTCAGTCATGTCTGCTTGGCTAAAAGATGAAGGACTTAGTCGCAGTATGATAGGCCTGTTTGGTATTGTCTTTGCGGCTTATACGGTTAATTTTTTATGGTCGCCATTGTTAGACCGTATCAAGCTGCCTATATTAGGAAGGCTCCTTGGCCAAAGGCGAAGCTGGATAGCATTATGCCAAGTGATCACCGCAAGCGCCGCACTTGCCATGTCAACCATCGTACTCAAAGAACAACTGTTTTTAGCTGCCCTATTGTGCTTTATTATTGCGCTTGCATCTGCAACACATGATATTGCAATTGATGCGTTTCGAATTGATTCTTTGCCAGAAGACGAAAGTGAAAAGGCAACCGCAGCTGCCGCCATGGCAACCTCTGGTTGGTGGACTGGCTATGCCCTACTAGGCGCAATGCCATTCTTTTTGGCTGATCTTCCAAACTTCGACTGGCCTTATATCTATATTATTCTTGCTGGCATCATGCTGATGCTGCTGTTGGTCACTTTGTTTGCCAAAGAGCCTGAGTCCATTCGCGACGTAGTGCAAGCACAACTAGAACAAGATTACCAGAATAAGCTTTCTAAGTTGGCTCCAGGCACAATTAGCCGCCTAAGTGCTTGGCTGGCTGTTACTTTAGTTGAACCGTTTAGAAGCTTTTTTAGAAAAAACGGTGTTAAAACCGCGCTTGCGCTATTGGCCTTTGTGTTTTTATTCAAAATTGGAGAGTCATTCTTGGCAAGAATGTCGATTGTTTTTTATAAAGAAGTAGGCTTTAGCAATAGCCAAATTGCACAGTACTCAAAATTGGGTACTGGCGTTATTACTATTATATTTGCCTTTTTAGGCAGTATATTCAATCACAAATACGGTATCGTCAAAGGGCTATTCATTAGTGGAATAGCAATGGCTGCGTCAAACTTAATGTTCTCATGGATAGCCATTGCAGGACCCAAAGAGCATTTATATGCACTTGCAATAGTCATTGATGGTTTTACGCAAGCGTGGTCACTAGTCGCTATGGTCGCGTTTATTTCCATGCTATGCGATAGAGCATTTAGTGCCACACATTATGCCTTATTGGCGTCATTAAGCAGCTTAGGGCGTACAGTGCTCTCTAGCTATAGTGGTGTGGTGATAGATGATTGGTTTGGTGGAAACTGGGCATTGTTTTTTGCCTTAACCGCCGTCATGGTTACCCCATCTTTAGCTTTCTTATATTTAATTAGACATAAGCTATACGCAATCGAAAGCGCGTATCATGGTAGAGATGTGACGACAAAATAAGTGAAGGCTATTGAAGGTAAATTAACTTTGCTGAATCAAGTGTTGAAAGTGAAGAAAGGTCGAGGTGCAATTCCTTGCACCTTATTGCTTAAGCAAGCATTACTGCTCGTCTTTCAGCAGGTGAAGTCCCTCATACGGGTCAACTTCAAGCGCTTCACAATAACGTAAAAACTCTATCACGTCTAAACGACGCTCTTGGTTCTCAATTTTTCCGATGAAAGAATGCGGAGTACCCAATACCTGTGCAAGGCTGCGCATTGTATGGCCTTTCTCATGACGCTTAGATTTTAGCCATTTAGTTAGCTTGCCGTTTTCTTCAGAAGAAACCGTTTTTCCCATCATATTAAACATCTCCTACTAGATGATATTCATAAAAAATTCAAATGAAATATGCCCGTCTCATTTGAAGTAATGTAATGTATACAATAGGAACACCAGCGAATAGCCTGATTTGTCCCTATGTACCAAATTAGGTATAGACTATAATTCTTTTAACACCTAATTAGAACTTAAACTATTTTTAACTTTCTACCGATGTAGTAAAGCCCCTTAACTTTAACAAAAATTTTATAAAATGTACCACTTTTAATAATAAAATATTTTTCTTTAAAAAATATAAACTTAGACCTAATATTAACAAATTAACCCAAATGTAGGCTGAATATATATGATCCGATTGCTGTTTTTATTACCAATTTTGCTGTGTTTTGCGTGGTATTGCTTTTTACGCACTAATGGTGTGCCAATAAAAAAGGGAAAAAAAGGTTTTTTATATATTTTGGCATTTAGTACCTTTGTATTAGGCTTCTTTGTTCTAATGATTCAGGTCACACACCAAACATAAAAAAAGCCACTATAAATAAGTGGCTTCATTCATTTAAAAACAGTTATACACTGAAACTAGCACCGCAACCGCATGTTGTCGTTGCATTTGGGTTATCGACAAAGAATCGAGCCCCTTCTAGCCCTTCTGTGTAATCTACCGTACCATCGATGAGGTACTGAATACTCATCGGATCAACAACCATAGTTACGCCATTTTTTTCAATTTCTAGGTCTCCTGGGTTGGCCTTTTCATCAAATGTGAAACCATACTGGAAACCCGAGCAGCCACCTCCAGTTACATAAACACGCAACTTAAGGTTCGGATTTTCTTCCTCTTCGATAAGCTCTTTAACTCGATTTGCTGCTGCATCGCTAAATTGGATAGGTAACTGTTCAGACATTTTCACTCGACCCTTGTACATTTTATGCGGCAATTATCTAATACCCGAGTGTTTTAATCAAGTATAGTTATTTGGCCCCTCACAAGGTTAAACAGTGCAAAAATAGCGAATTAAATATTCACTAATCAAGGACGCTATGACATTTTTTTGATAAACTTAAGTCCTTATTATGACTCGGAATTCAAACATGTCGCTGGATACTCTAAGGCGTCGCCTAGCCAAGCCCAAAACTTCTGTCCAATTATGCTTACTTGGCGTAATTGCTGGGCTATTGGCCGCCATTTTGATTATCCTGTTCCGACTTACCATCACACAAGTGCAAGCGTTGTTTTTGCAAACAAGCGATAACTTCTCAACACTTGCTGAATATCAGCGGGTCGTGTTACCTGTCCTTGGAGCCTTACTGATTGCGGTATTTGCTGATCTAACTGGTTTTAAACACTATCGTTTGGGTATCCCCTTTGTGATCCATCGCATCAAGCATCATTACGGAAAGATGCCAATATGGAACAGTGCTAACCAGTTTTTTGGTGGTGCTGTTGCTCTTATCTGTGGCTTCTCTGTTGGTAGAGAGGGCCCCTCTGTTCATATGGGAGCAACTGGCGCAAGTATTTTAGCCGAGCGTCTTCACTTACCACATAACGCAGCCAGAACGTTGGCGGGATGCGGCGTAGCAGCAGGTATTGCAGCGTCTTTTAATACACCACTTGCTGCCGTTATTTTTGTAATGGAAGTGGTACTTAGGGAATACAAAATACACATTTTTGTGCCCATCATGCTGGCCGCAGTAACTGGCGCATTAGCAACACAATTTGTATTCGGTAGTGATAGTGAGTTAGCTCTGTTCAGCATTACACCTTTAAGCTTTTGGCATTATCCCTATCTGATCCTCTGTGGAGTGGTTTTAGGTGCAATCGCCTTTAGTTTTAACCAAAACCTTATGCTTATTATTAAAACCTTTAATTCGGTAAACATGTTTCCTCGTTTGTTATTGGCAGGCCTTATCGCTGGATTTATTGGTTATATGGTTCCAGAAGCAATGGGTTCAGGTATGAGTGCCATCAGTTTAGCCGTTGACTCTCCCGATAATATGCAACTATTAACAACTGTTTTAATAGCCAAATTACTAGCAACTCTATTTGCAATTGGTTTAGGTATTCCCGGTGGTTTAATAGGGCCTGTTATCGGGCTGGGCGTTATTATGGGCACCTTGATGTCGTTCTTCGCCCAGTTTATTACCCCAGAACTTGATGTCAGCGGCACCTATGGCGTTTTAGGTATGGCAGGGCTATTAGCTGCTACTTTACACGCGCCACTTGCAGCATTAACAGCGGTAATGGAGCTTACCTCTAATCCACAGATCATCGTACCAGCCATGCTGGTAATATCAACGGCCTATGTCACGGCATTACAGGTTTTTGGCAATCGCTCTATCTTTTTGCAGCAACTGGATTTCCAAGGTCTCCCCTATCAGGTTTCTCCTGCAAGCGAAGCATTGCAAAAAGTCGGCATTATGGAAGAGATGGATGAAAACTTTAAACTTCTCTACTCTGACGATAAAGAACAAATAAAAGAAACTCTCGCTGCGGTGAACAGTCAAACGCCTTTGATCGTATATGATGAAGAAAATGGCTATAGACTCGCTGAATATGATTTGAGTTTAATGAGTGACCAAAATGTCGGGATTTCTTATATTCCACTACAAGGGTTAAGCAGCCAAGCCACTTTGTCAGATGCATTCGACATTTTAAAAGACAAGCGCAGTGGCGCGGTATATGTTTACAGCCAAAAAGATGATAAACAAATTATGGGACTATTACGATGGGACCAAATTCGACATATTTTAACTATTCGAAATAGTTTACTTTGATGGAGATGTAATGAGCGCACTTTTGATTTACAAAGCCCTACATATATTCTTTATGATTGCTTGGTTTGCTGGTATTTTTTATCTGCCTCGCTTGTTTGTTTATCACGCTATGACGGAAGAAAAATCCTGTAGTGCCATGCTAAAAATTATGGAAAGGCGCTTACTTTACTTCGTTACGCCATTTGCGTTGTTTACGCTGCTATTTGGCGTACTCACAATTTATGAGTATGGCAGGGAATGGTTTCGTCATAGCATGTGGCTGCACTACAAATTGGTGCTCGTAATTATCCTATACGCTTATCATGGTTACTGTTTTAAACTACTGAATGATTTTAAACACGACCGTAACCAAAAGAGTCATCGCTTTTATCGAGTGTTTAATGAATTTCCAGTGATACTTTTATTAGTCATTGTACTGCTCGCAATACTCAAACCTAATCTATAACTATGCTATGATAGCGCGCCAAATAACCGCGATGTTATGTCCGCGTTATCACGGTTGGGTTGCCTAGCTGTTTGTGACCCGTTGTTAAGTTGTGATTAGGAACCGCCCAATGTTAAGTTTCCAAGGTGAAAACATTCTTTCTGTCAATCAGTTAGACAGAGAAGCGATTGAACATATCTTTGCTGTAGCAAAAAAAATGGAGCCATACGCGAAAAAGCACAAGCGCACTCGTGTGCTCGAAGGTGCTATTTTAGCGAATCTGTTTTTTGAACCTAGTACTCGTACTCGAGTAAGCTTTGGCACCGCATTTAATCTACTCGGCGGTTTGGTGCGTGAAACAACAGGCATGCAAAGCTCTGCACTGGCTAAAGGTGAATCTCTTTATGACACCGCGCGCGTTATTTCAGCGTATGCAGATGCGGTTGCGATGCGCCATCCAGATGCAGGCTCTGTTAGCGAGTTTGCCACGGGCTCTGATGTCCCCGTGATCAATGGTGGTGATGGCCCTAACGAGCACCCAACTCAAGCGTTACTTGATTTGCTGACTATCGAACGTGAGTTAAGTCGTTTTGAGCGTGGCATTGATGGCATGCATATCGCACTTGTTGGTGATTTAAAGTACGGCCGCACGGTACATTCACTGTCTAAATTACTTTGCCACTACAAAGATGTTCGCTTCACCATGGTTGCTCCTGATGGTTTGCAAATGCCTGATTACATTCTTGATAGCGTCAGTAACGCAGGTCACAAAATTGAACTTGTCTCAAAAATGGAAGGCAATCTAGCGGCTGACATCGTATACCAAACACGTATCCAAGAAGAGCGCTTTCCGTCGCAAGAGGAAGCCAATAAGTACCGTGGTGGTTTTAGGATCAGCCAAGCCATTTACAACGCACACTGTAAACCAAGCTCAATTTTAATGCATCCGTTGCCTCGTGATAGCCGTAGTGATGCCAATGAGCTAGATAATGACTTAAATAACAACGATAACCTCGCTATTTTCCGCCAAGTACAAAATGGCGTACTTATCCGTATGGCACTCTTTGCCCTGACCTTAGGGGTCGAAAACCAAGTTGAAAAGTACGAAGCAGACGTGCCTTGGTTTAGCCGCAAAAGTAACAGTTAACCGATAGGAATCATAATGACAATTAGCAAAGATTTATTTATTCGTGCCCAAGCGTCCATCCCTGGTGGCGTAAACTCTCCAGTGCGCGCCTTTAATGGTGTGGGAGGTACGCCTCTTTTTATCACCAAAGCGCAGGGGCCTTATACCTTTGATGCTGATAATAACAAGTACATAGACTACGTAGGTTCATGGGGACCGATGATTTTAGGTCATAACCACCCACAAATAAAACAAGCCGTATTAGCTGCAGTAGAAAACGGCCTAAGCTATGGCGCGCCAACCGAAACAGAAATTCTTATGGCTGAAAAAGTCAAAGAACTGGTGCCATCCATTGAAAAAGTTCGCATGGTTAGCTCAGGCACCGAAGCGACAATGAGTGCTATTCGCCTAGCTCGTGGTTACACAGGGCGTGACAAAATTCTTAAGTTTGAAGGCTGCTACCATGGCCATGCAGACTCTCTGCTGGTAAAAGCAGGCTCAGGCGCACTGACTATGGGCGTGCCTAACTCACCGGGTATTCCAGCCGATTTTGCAAAACATACGTTAACTGTGTCGTTCAATAATTTGGACGAAGTAAAAGCTATTTTTGAGCAATATAAAGACGAAATTGCCTGCATCATCGTAGAACCTGTCGCGGGTAATATGAACTGTATTCCACCAGTACCTGGCTTTTTAGAAGGCTTGCGTGAGGTATGTGACAACCACGGTAGCGTGCTTATTTTTGATGAAGTGATGACCGGCTTTCGCGTTGCATTAGGTGGTGCACAGCAATACTACAACATTACACCAGACCTAACGTGCTTAGGTAAAGTTATCGGTGGTGGTATGCCTGTCGGCGCCTTTGGTGGTAAGCAAGAGATTATGGACTATATCGCGCCGGTAGGCCCAGTTTACCAAGCAGGTACTTTGTCAGGTAATCCAATCGCGATGGCTGCAGGTTTAAAAGCGCTTGAACTGTTAAGTGAAGAAGGCTTACACGCGCAGCTTGAAGCTAAAAGTAAGGCACTGTGCGATGGTTTCCAACAAGCAGCGGATGAAACAGGCATTGCGCTTACAACAAACTATGCAGGCGGTATGTTTGGCTTCTTCTTTACCGAGGCTGATAGCGTTAACAGCTTCGCTCAAGCAACAGAGTGTGACTTAGAGCGCTTTAAGCGTTTCTTCCACTTAATGCTTGAAGAAGGCGTTTACCTTGCGCCATCAGCGTTCGAAGCGGGCTTTGTTAGTACTATGCATACCCAACAAGATATTGATGATACCATTGCCGCAGCAAAACGCGCGTTTGCAAAGCTATAATCAAGCTCTATTCGCAGCTAGCTATCTTGGGCTAGCTGCACCTTCTTTTTAAAAGCATTTCATCCGCTTCGCACAAATTAAACAAACTTGAACTAAGATTAAGTTTTATCAGGTCTTTATAACACTACTACCCTAAGAAAGTGAACCTTATGCATGGACTAAGAGCTTTTTGTGCGCCCGCAATACATCTAATGGCAAACCTTAAATACAAAACCAAAATCACCTTGGTATTTGGTATTTTACTGGTGCCGCTGAGTGTCAGTTTGTTTTTCCTTACTAACATACTGTCTCATTCAATCAATATCAGTGCCCAACAGCAGCAAGGTTTGAATTTGTATCCAAAGCTGCTCAATAACATGATGCAAATGCAAGAACAGGATAATCACGCAATTGCCACAAAGGCCAACTACCAACTGAACTCGCAAGACTCGGTCATTGAGCAAGTATCAATTCAATCTAAGCTTGCAATCGATGATGACCTTGCTCGCTCGTATATCAACCGAGCCTTAGTCGAGTCTACCCCTAAATTGGTAGAGCAAATCAATGCCCTTGCCGAGCAAGCTCGCCTGGTGATAGAGCAAGGTGAATTTACCCCAGACAGCTTTATTGCCCTGTCGAACCTAAACAAAGTTCTGCTGACATTTTACACTCAGCTGGATACCAAACTGGCTGTGGCAATGATTGCAAACCCGCAAACAAAAAAGCAATTGCAGCAACCGATTGAACGTTTAGAAACCAGCCTAACTCGATACAAAAATACCATCAAAGAAAAGCTACTAGACCCAGATAACTTAGAGCTGTCGAATGCCCAGTTCAAGCAGCTTCATCAAGCGGTTATTACAGATGTGTCTGAGTTGATTGGCCAAGCAACGCCTTTGTTAAATCAACTACTAACAGACAAAATTACCAGACAAAAATTCATCCGAAATGGCGTCGCTATCGCTTCTGCACTCAGTCTTTTATTGGCAATATACTTAATGTACGGCTTCTACTTCGCGGTTGTAGATAGTATTTCCAGCTTTGCTGACGCAGCAGCCCTTGCTGCACAAGGTGACTTACGCGCCAAAGCCAACCCCTATGGCAAAGATGAAATGACCATCATTGTTGCCCAATACAACAAAGTGCTAACGGCTTTCATTGCGCTATTAAAAGATGTCAATACAACCAGCTTAGAGCTTGATGGTGAAACCTCAAAGCTCACCCAAATCAGCCATGATACCCGTAGTGATGTTGATCAACAGCAGCATAAAATAAGCATGATCCATGGTGCTTTGAGTGAAATGGCCCATGTTGCAGATTCGGTAGAAAGCTCCGCGCAACATGCCACTGAATTAGCCAGCACCGCAGCACAGCAAGTTAAGCAAAGCTCTGCAAACACCACTGAACTAGCTCAACATATGACACTGCTGCAAAAAGAGTTTGAAGAAAGCCGCATAGCACTGGATAAACTTGCCCAAGATAGCCAAAACATCAGTAAAGTCAGCGCAGCCATTAGTGAGATTGCAGAGCAAACCAACCTACTAGCCCTAAATGCTGCCATAGAAGCTGCCAGGGCCGGAGAGCAAGGTAGAGGCTTTGCTGTGGTTGCCGATGAGGTGAGAACCTTAGCTAAAAGAACCCAACAACAAACCGAGGAAATACATACCATAATTAGCTCTTTGCAAAATGCCTCGAACGATACACAAAGCAAAATGCGCAGCAGCGTAGAGAAAATGGAGCAAGGTGTTGCGGCAGCCGATCAAACCAACCAAGTATTACAGCAAGCTCAGCAAAGTATGGTTAAAATTGATGAGCAAGGTGCCCATATCGCCCAGTTGGTGCAACAACAAAGCCGGGCTACACAACAAGCGCTTATCGATGCCAGTGAAGTCAATGAACTTGCTGAACATACACTAAGCTCAGCACAGGCAACGGAAGAAGATGCCTTAAAACTAGCTGCAATGGCTCAAAAATTACAAAAAGCAATGAATCAGTTCAAAAGCTAGCTAGTTCTCAAGACCTCGGTGTTTATTCACACAGAGGTCTTGGCTTAAACTCACTTTCACGTATCGGCAACTGGATCACCTTACCGCACCCTGGGGGTGCTTGTTTACCCGTCAGCGGGTTTACAAATGCCCAGCGAACATCACTTGGGCGATTGTCGGCTATGGCTTGTGGGTTAAGTGGTTTCAAGTAACGGATATAAAGCTCTAACGCGCCATTGGCACCGGTTAGACCAGTCGATTGATTGTCATCCCTTCCCAGCCAAGTAACCGTTACCGTATTATGGTCAAAACCTGCAAACCAGCTGTCTCGTAAATCATTACTGGTGCCCGTTTTTCCCGCTAGCTGAATAGATGGAAAGTGTACATTCAACCTTTTTGCAGTGCCTTCTTTAGTCACTTTCTTTAATCCATACTTAGTCATATAGACAGCTTGCTCACTAAAGCGCTCACGATTTATTACATCATGCTCATAAAGCACCTTACCAGTGGCATTGGTCATCGCAGAAATCGTGGTAAGTTGACGGTAAACTCCATTGCCCGCAAGTGTGGTGTACATTTGCGCAACTTCAAAGCTCGACAGCTCCAACGCACCTAACAACAGCGAAGGATATTGATTTATTTGCGACTCTATACCGAGTTTTTTAAGTGTAGCGGCAACATTATGCACTCCAACATCGAGCCCTAAATTCACCGCGGGGATATTAATACTGTTACTAAATGCTTGATAAAGAGGTAAAACACCTCGGTATTTATGATCAAAGTTTTCAGGGCGCCATACATCACCTGACTCATCAGTGACTTGTAGCGGGCCATCTTCAAGCAATGTACCTAAATTGTATTTAGGTTTTTCCAATGCTGTTAGATAAATCGCAGGCTTAACTAAAGAGCCGATGTTGCGTTTAGTATCTAGTACGCGGTTAAATCCACTAAAGCGCACGTCACGCCCAGCTACCAAAGCAGACACACCGCCTTTAGCGACATTGACAGAGATCATTGCTGTTTCCAGTTGCTCTGTATCAAAACGCCGTTCAAGGTATGGCAGGCCAGTGCGCACCGCCTCTTCCATCGCTGCTTGTTTTTGCAGATCAAAATAGGTAAAAATCCGTACCCCTGCGTTGATGATTTCTTGATTTGTCAGTAACGCTTTAAGCTCTCTATCAACCAGTTCTAGGTAGCCTGGATAGTTTTGTTCGCGACTCTTTTTTAATGGCTGGACTTTGACAGGCCTTACTAATGCTTGGCGCAGCTCATTGGTTGAGATATATCCTTGCTCTGCAAGTAATCGCAGTACCAAGTCTCTCCTCTCTTGTACACGCTCAGGATAGCGCCTTGGGTTGTAAAAAGAGGGTCCTTTAACCATCGCAACCAACATAGCAATTTGGTCAAACTCAAGCTCATCAACGGGTTTAGCAAAATAAAACTCCGCAGCCAAGCCCATACCGTGCACTCCTTGGTTGTATGCTTGACCCATAAAGACTTCGTTAAGATAAGCTTCTAAAATTTCATCTTTGCTATAACGATAATCCAAGATCAGCGCAATAAAGGCTTCATTGATTTTTCTAACAATTGAGCGTTCGCGAGTTAAGTAAAAATTTTTCGCCAATTGCTGAGTCAAGGTACTGCCACCTTGCACCGTTCGTCCCGCTTTCAGGTTGGTGTATAACGCGCGTAAGATTGACCACACAGACACGCCGTGGTGATCATAGAAATTCCTATCTTCAACCACCAGCAATGCCTGTTTCAAAATATTGGGAAACTTATCTAAAGGCACAAACTCTCGGTCTTGTTTAGATTCATTACCAATACGAGCAATTTGTACAGGCTCCAAGCGCGCTTGTTTTATGCGTCGACCATTTTCATCAACAATATTGACTAAGCGTTTACCGGCAAAACTTAAAGTAAATACCTGCCCAGGCTCCGCGCCATTATAAAACTCGAAAGCTCGACGATATATTTTTATAGTTCGCCCTTGCAGCACGTATTGCCCCGTACGGTTAATTTTATTTACCTGAGAGTAGTTAAGACGCTTGAGCTCCCAAATAACTTCATCTTCTGATAGAAACTGCTCTGGATAGAAGTCCATGGCTCGCGCATACACTTGTACAGGCAACTGCCACTTACTGCCTTCAAATTGGCGAGTGATTTTTGCATCTAAGTAAATTAAATAAAAACTGACGAGCACCACAATAGCGATAGTGCCTTTGTAAAAAAACCGCCAGCAAGTTTGTAAGATACGATGTTTGATTGCCCCAACAGCAGATTTACGAGGAGGAGTTTTCGCTTTAGATGCAGAGGCTTTTCTGCGACGCGTATTGGCTGGTGTATTTGTAGACTTTTTTTGGGGTTTCTCTGCGTCGTTATTCTTTTTATCTACCATGCCACTTATTACAAACTTCTGAGTTAATTATGCCGAAGCATAGAGTACCCTAGATTAACCAAGCCTGAAAGAGAGAACGGGCCATTTTGGCCCGCTCATGCAATTTAATAAGTGTTAATGTTGCGTGCTTTATTGGCTGCGAACAGACACAAACTCAGGGTATGCATCAATACCACAATCATGTTGATCCATACCGTTTATTTCTTCTTCTTCGCCAACACGAATACCCATAGTCGTTTTTAGTAATGCCCATACTAGATAAGACACAACAAATACAAATCCTAGGATACATGCTAAGCCAATCAGTTGATTTACAAATGTCGCATCGCCGTTAGATAAAGGCACTAACATCACCCCTAAAATACCACAGGTACCGTGCACTGAAATTGCACCAACGGGGTCATCGATTTTAGCTTTATCTAAGAATACGATACTAAATACCACTAAAGAGCCACCCAGAGCCCCCAACATACATGCAAGTAATGGCGTTGGTGATGCAGGCTCAGCAGTAATAACCACTAATCCAGCTAATGCGCCATTTAACACCATCGTTAAGTCTGCTTTCCCCCACAGTGCTTTACACACAAGTAGCGCCGCGATTGCCCCAGTAGCTGCAGCCGCATTGGTATTTAGCAAGATTTGGCTGACTGCTACTGCATTTGACTTATCCGCCAAGAATAATTGCGACCCGCCATTAAAACCAAACCAGCCCATCCACAAAATAAACGTACCCAGTGTCGCTAAAGGCATGTTTGAGCCTGGAATTGGGTAGATTTCACCATTTTTGCCATATTTACCTTTACGTGCACCTAGCAATATTACCCCTGATAATGCCGCCGCAGCTCCTGCACCGTGTACAATCGCCGATCCTGCAAAATCAACAAAACCAAGTTTAGATAAGAAGCCTCCGCCCCATGTCCAGTAACCTTCCACTGGATAGATAAACCCTGTAAGTACTACAGTGAAGGCCAAAAATGCCCATAACTTCATACGCTCAGCAACAGCACCTGATACAATCGACATGGCGGTAGCGACAAAAACAACTTGGAAAAAGAAGTCAGACTCTAAGGCATGATCAGCATCCGCAGCCGCCTCTCCAATCAATGCACCAAAACTTGGCACGATTCCGCCTTCGGTATTGCCCACATACATAATGTTGTAACCAACGAGCAAAAACATCGTACACGCTATCGCATAGAGGGTAATATTTTTAGTTAAAATCTCTGTGGTGTTTTTTGAACGAACCAATCCAGCTTCGAGCATGGCAAACCCTGCTGCCATCCACATAACCAGTACGCCCGAAATTAAAAAGTAAAAAGTGTTTAAAGAAAATTTCAGTTCTACAATTGCGCTTTCCATTGTCCGGCCCCCTTAAATTGCTTCTTCATCTAATTCGCCGGTACGGATCCGCACGACTTGGTCTAGGTCATATACAAAGATTTTTCCATCACCGATTTTTCCCGTGCTGGCTACTTTTGTCAGTGTGTCGACTACACGTTGTGTATTTTCACTGAGTGTTGCAATTTCTAGCTTAATTTTTGGAATAAAATCGACTTGATATTCAGCACCACGATATAACTCGGTATGACCTCGTTGACGGCCAAAGCCCTTCACATCAACCACTGTCATACCTTCAATACCTAAATCTGCGAGCGCTTCTCTTACCTCATCCAATTTAAATGGTTTTATTATTGCACTTATCATTTTCATTGTTGGTCCCCTTAGGACAGGTTTATCCTGTTAACACAGCTAATCCAACCTTCGTGCCATAAAATTAAATTAATAAATTTCAATATGTTAATAAAAACCACGGAATAATAACGGCTAATAATGCACCAACTAAGTGCATTATTAGACGTGCTGTACTGATGTGGTGCAACCTCTTGGCTATAACCCTTCTTTGGGGTTAATCACAGCCGAATCACGAAATACCCGCAAGTTATCCTATTGTTGATGGGATTTGACTCATACACTTTGAAAATTGCGTGAAAAACAACTGTAATGTTATAAATTTATTCATTTGGGGAATTTGATGAACTTAAGCAAGTTGCTTGCGATATGTTTTATTGCCATTGGCTTTAACTGTAATGCTGCAGAGCACAATCGTGCCATTGATATTGATAGTAAAGTGGTGACCAATCATAAAGCGACCATCAATGGTGAGCGCATTAGTTACAGTGTTACATCAGGCACTCAACCTGTATGGAACGAGCAAGGTGAACCCACTGCGACGCTTTACTATAACTACTACAAAAAAGATAAAGTGGATGACATAAGTAAACGCCCACTGTTAATTTCCTTCAATGGTGGTCCTGGTTCAGCTTCTGTGTGGATGCATATCGCCTACACTGGACCGCGCATTTTGAAAATTGATGACGAGGGCTACCCAGTACAACCTTATGGTATGAAAGATAACCCTCACTCTGTGCTGGACGTTGCAGACATCGTTTTTGTTAATCCTGTTAAAACGGGTTATTCTCGTGTTTTACCAAATAAAGAAGGCAAAATGCCCAGCGCCGATGAACAAAAAGCGCAATTTTTTGGTGTTAACGCAGACATAAAATACCTTGCAGATTGGATCAATACCTTTATTACCCGCAATGACCGCTCATTATCACCTAAGTTTTTAATCGGTGAAAGCTACGGCACAGTGCGCGTTTCAGGTCTTGCTAGAGAGCTACAACAAGCCCATTGGTGGTTTTTAAATGGTGTGGTGCTAGTCTCGCCAACCGATATTGGTATCGAACGTCAGGGGCCAGTAAAAGCCGCAAATCGACTGCCTTATTTTGCTGCCACAGCTTGGCATCACAAGGTACTGCCAGCTAAATTACAGCAAAAAGACTTAACAGAAGTGCTATCAGAAGTTGAGCGTTTTACTCTTGACCAGTATTTACCCGCACTGGCAAAAGGTGCTTTTATTGCAAACGATGACAAACAGGCAATCGCAGAACGTGTAGCCTTATACAGTGGCTTATCTAAACAGTTTGTGCTGCAAAATAATTTGGATATCAGCGATGATGCATTTTGGAAAGAACTGCTGCGTGACCAAGGCTATATTTTGGGTAGATTAGACTCACGCTATTTGGGCATAGATAAGCGCGATGCCGGTGACAGACCGGATTACTTTCCTGAACTAAGTGCCTGGTTGCACGCCTTTACACCAGCTATGAACCATTACATTCGCGAAGAGCTAAATTATAAAACTGACATACAATACAATATGTTAGCCGATGTTCATCCATGGGATAGAAGTAACAACAACACAGGTGAACAGCTACGTGAAGCGATGGCTGAAAACCCTTATCTAAACGTGTTAATACAAGCGGGTTACTATGATGGTGCAACAAACTACTTTGATGCCAAATACACCATGTGGCAACTTGACCCAAGCGGTAAAATGCGCGACCGATTAAGCTTTAAAGGCTATCGTTCGGGCCATATGATGTACTTACGTAAAGAAGATTTAAAAACCTCTAATGATGATTTGCGTGAGTTTATTAAGGCTTCTTTAAAAAGCCAAACTCGTTCAGCAAAATACTAATCCTCTGAAATGCGAATAGCGCGGCTATTCGCATTTCTCACCCTATACACATTGTGACTTAACCGCCAGCTTGGTAGTATCGCCCTTTTAACATCTTTAGGGGCGTAAAGATGCAAGGCACTTTAAGCAAGCTAAAAGCAACGCATACACAACCAATTCAATACCAATTACCCATTGGTGATGAGCTTATTGCACTCAATGAGCACATAGGTAAGCGCATTACACTCACGCATACGGGTAATATCTTTTGCTGTAACTGTGGTAAAAAAACCAAAAAAAGTTACTCGCAAGGTCACTGTTTTGTGTGTATGAAAAAGCTGGCAAGCTGTGACATGTGTATTATGAAACCGGAAACTTGTCACTTTGATAAAGGCACTTGCCGAGAGCCACAATGGGGTGAAGCACACTGTATGATCCCTCACTATGTTTATCTTGCGAATACTTCAGGGCTAAAAGTTGGTATTACTCGCCATACTCAGATCCCAACACGTTGGATAGACCAAGGTGCCACTCAAGCTCTGCCAATATTCAAAGTGCAAACACGCTTACAATCAGGCCTTGTAGAAGTTGCATTGGCGCAATTTATTGCTGATAAAACCAATTGGCGCAACATGCTCAAAGGTGTATCTGAAGACATTGACCTTAAAGCCAGTGCCAATGAATTAATCCCGCAAATAAAAAGCAAATTAGACGAGCTTGCTGAATTATTTGGCGCAACGGCCATCGAATGTTTGGATGAAGAGGTGGTTGATTTGAGCTTTCCAATCGAGCAATTCCCGAGCAAGATAACGTCTTTTAACTTTGACAAAGAACCTGAAGTATCGGGCGTGTTGCAAGGTATAAAAGGCCAGTATCTAATTTTTGATACTGGCGTGATTAATATTCGTAAATTTACTGCTTACGAAGTGACTTTCTCGGCGTGATAGAAACGCAGCCAGTCATCATAATTCAAGGGCTTACAATACAAATAACCTTGGATAGTGTTGCAGCCCAGTTTTTGTAAAAACTGGCGCTGCTCTGGCTTTTCAACCCCTTCAGCAACAACGTGCAAATTGAGTGCTTTAGCCATTGCGATGATTGCAGCTACTACTTCACTATTGCCATATTCATCAGGAATTTTAGCCACGAAGCTGGCATCAATTTTTAGCGTATCTATGGGTAGTTTTGTAAGGTAACTCAACGCTGAATAGCCCGTGCCAAAGTCATCTAGAGCAATCGAAACACCTAAGCTTTTTAATTTATGAAGCTCACTTTTAGCTTCATGTAAGTTACTGATAAAACTGCTTTCTGTGAGTTCAAGTTCAACAAAGCGGCCATCAAGTCCGTGTTTATTCAAGGCACTGGAAACGGTTGTCGCTAATTCGCCTTGGCACAGATGCTGAGCAGACACATTGATAGCAATACGCCTCAAGTCGCTGCCTTGTCGCCGCCATAGCGCCATTTTTTCGCAGGCTTTATTGATCACCCATTGGTCTAACTTGATAATGAGCCCTAACTCTTCGGCAAGCGGAATAAATTGTGCCGGTGGGATCATCCCCAGTTTCGGGTCATTCCAACGTAACAAACATTCAACACTAGACACCCGTTGGCTCACCACACATTGTAATGGCTGAAAATAAAGCTCAAACTCATCATGCTCTAAAGCTTGCTGAAAGCGGCTTAACATCGACAAACGCTCCAAAGAGCGGGCGTTCATTGAGGCTTTGTATAACTGAAACGAATTTCGACCAATTTCTTTGGAGCGATACATCGCCACATCGGCATGTTTGAGTAACGTTTCGCTATCTACGCCGTCATCAGGGTAGATAGCAGCTCCCAAAGAAGCCGTGGCATTAACACAGATATCATTTAGCTCAAAAGCAATGCTTAATTGCTCAAGTACCTTGTTCGCGAACCCCACCACATCAGAGATATGCTTCACCTCTGTTAATAACACCACAAACTCATCTCCCCCCAGACGAGCCAAGGTGTCACCTTCTTCAAGCATATCTTTTATACGCTTACTAACTTGCACCAAGAGTTCGTCACCGGCACTGTGCCCTAGGGTGTCGTTGACTTCTTTAAAACGATCTAAATCGATGAACATCACCGCAAGTTTGTGATTCTCGCGATGTGCAGAGGCCAAAGCCATTGATAATCGGTCGTAAAACAAGCGACGATTAGGCAAACCAGTTAGCTCATCGAAGTAGGCTAATCGCGCTATTTTCTCCTCGGCATTTTTTCGCTCAGTAATATCACTGAAAATAGCCGCATACAGCACTTCATCACTGTATGGCTCATTGATAGCAATAATGGTTAGCCACTCAACGTATATCTCACCACTTTTTTTACGATTGCAGATCTCACCTTGCCATACGCCTTTGGTTCTAAGCTGCGACCACATTTGGTCATAGTACTCTTTGCCATGAATGCCTGAACTGAGAATATTTGGGCTTTTACCTATCACTTCATAATCTTGATAACCTGTTAATTCGCTAAAAGCTGGGTTAATTTGCAGTATTTCTCCGTCTCCTCGGGTGATCATAATGCCATCTAAAGAAGCATCAATAATGCGATTGGCAAGGTAAAGGTTTTTCTCTGACTTGCGCAGCGCCAAATCTCGTTGCACCAATACCTTTTCAAGCTCACTGCAATAGGCCGTTTCAATCTCGGTTAAAACATTTTTAAGCGGTAATAAACCTATCACTTTACCTGAACATGGGTCTTTTACCACCAAGTGACGAATAGACTCGGCAGTCATCAGCCGATATGCATCAAACAAGCTATCTTTGGGGCTCACTTGCAACAACGGATAGGTCGCCAGCTTCCAGCAGGGGATACGCCAATCAGGATTAAGCAGCATGTAAGCGATATCTCGTTGCGTCACTATGCCATACTCCGCCAAGTCATTGTGGTAAACCAACACGGCTGTAGCACGACGAACACGCATTACCTCGATTACTTTTGACACACAATCATCGGCTTTTAAAATGATCACATTGCGGTTGTAGTGATCTTCGATTGGCCGAAAATGTAGGTAATGATCAAGCCCTTGATTGCGCACAATATCAGACAGCGAGACTACGCCCACAGGTTCATTATGCTGATCTTTAACCAGTAAATGACGGATGCCTAGTTGATGAAATTTAACGGTGGCCTCACTCAAAGTTTTATCAACTTGAATATCATGCACAGGTGCCGTCATTGAATCACCGATGGGGGCATAGGCAAAGTCTGGGTCATTAAAGTTAAGCTTTACGCAATCTGATTCCGTCCAAATTCCCACTATTTGCCTTTGTTCAGTGACAAATATTGAGCTTACTCGTCGCTTACGCATCAGCTCCACCGCTTCTGCTAAAGGAGTTTGATGATCGCAGGACAATAATTGATTAGAAAAAATATCTTTGATTTGTAATTGACGGTTATCAGATACCATTAAGCACAACCTCGTATTCTTACTCGAATACGCAGTATAATGCTGCTCATGTTTTATACTTTGATTGAGAACAAACTATGACAATAAAATATTACCCATTCTTGCTCTGTTTAGAAGAAAGTATTGAATATATAGACAGCCCGAGTTCACTTGAACAAAGCATTTTTTATTTAACGAGTGAGCAAAAGAATCAAGCGCTGTGTGTATTAAATGACGGCAAATGTTACGATTTATCGGGAAATGACGCCCAAGTGGTTTCTCTACAACAGCTCACAGAATTAGTCCAGCAAGCGCTTATTGAAGACGGCCAATGTTGCGTGCAAAAAGTCACCTTACAAAACTATCAACAAGCCTTTGAGTTACTCTCACCGCTACATCGCTAAGTTAACCTGAACTTGGGTTAACTTATAACTGACCTTCAACCAATGCTTTAATGTGTGTGGCAACGCTGCGTCCTAAAGCCGACAAAGCATATCCCCCTTCTAAAAAAGAGATGATCCCCTTAGCTTGGGTGCTTTGAGCTACGTTTATCACTTGCTCCGTTAACCATTGATAATCGGCTTCTACAAATTGTAAACCGGCCATATCATCTTCAATGTGGGCGTCAAAACCGGCACTAATAAAAATGAGCTCCGCTTTAAATGCCATTAATTTCGGTAGCCATTGCTGATTAAATAGCGCTTTTAGGTCTTCGCCCTTACTTGCCACAGGTAGTGGAGAGTTGACGATGTGCTGATTGTTCTCAATTTCGCTGTTTGGATAAAATGGATGTTGGAATAAGGAGCAAAACAGCACATCAGATTGAGCGCGCAATATATCTTGTGTGCCATTGCCATGATGTACATCGATATCTAAAACCGCTATGCGCTTTACGCCCAGTGACTTTGCATACGCCACTGCAATAGCCACATTATTAAATACACAAAAGCCAGATGAAGTATGTTGATTAGCATGGTGTCCAGGTGGGCGTACGCTACAAAATGCAGCATCGAGATTACCAGCTAATATTTCGTCTACGGCTAATATGCCAGCCCCCGCAGCTCGTTCAATCGCTTTGAACGACTCAGGGCACAACCAGACATCTTCAGCAAATTCGTGCACACCTTGCTTGGGAATGGCAGCACGCACTTTGTCGATGAGAGACTGCTCATGTACTAACGCCACCTGATCCATGCTCACTTTAGGTGCTTGCATATGAGCGATGGTTGCATCAACTCCCGATGCCAACAATCTATCGGTGATGGCATCCAAACGCTCTGGACACTCTGGGTGCTCTTCTCCCATCGTGTGCTTTCGACAATGAGGGTGGCTTATCACTGCAGTACGCATTGTAATCCTTCAGCTAGTTTTTATATAAGTGTAACAAGCACGGTGGGCTTGCACAGTGCGACTTTGGTGTTAATTGCCAATGCCGTGAGTTTATTCCAGCGCGATGCTGTTATGCCTTTTTACTCAGTCTCACTTTTTGATATAACTGCCACTCTCGCTGGGCACGTTCTACGTCATGGTCAGTGATATGCCTTTGCGCTTCAATGTGCTTAATGTACTCAGCAGGAAAACCATGCTCTAACGCGCCGTGAAGTACATGCTGCACGTACCAATCAAACGGTAAATGTGTATCAATAAAAGTATTGGCGATGTAACAATGCGCTTGCATCGGACCATGCTCTAATGCCTCAACATCAAGCGTTACACGATCGTAACGCTCACCTTCGATGATATCTAATTGATTTATCTCATTATCATTTAAGGCATACAATACCCCCATAACCAAATCATCATTACGGTGAGTGGCGTCAATGGTGCATTTGGCAGAGCCATCGGTGCTGAGCATATTAAAAGTAAGCTGGTGACCATAGAGTTTAGCCACCCCCAAACACTGTGCTTGGGGTAAACGGGCAAACAACCGCTTAGTGGACATGTTCGAACCAAATGCAAAATTGATATGGGGTTTTAGACTCATACTGCTTTAACTACCTTTACTTAAAGAACGACTCGCACCGCCAAAGCGATTAAGACAACACCAATACCTCTGTCAAACCAATGACCTGCACGCGCAAAAAAAGCACGTACGCGCGCTTTGCTTAACACCAAAGCTAAAAACGAAAACCATGCCCAAGTGGCAAACGCCATATACAAGCCATAAAATGCCTGCACATTGGTGGGCGTCGATGGCGAAATAACCAAGGTAAACAGCGATAGAAAAAACAGCGTCGCTTTTGGGTTAAGTGCATTGACTAAAAACCCGCGTCTCAATGCTTGCCAAGCGCTTTCGGCGTGTTGCTCAAACGGAGTATCGCTCTGTGCTTTGCCTTGCGTTGGTTTTGCCCGCAGAGCTTGTACACCCATATAAGCCAAATAAGCACCCGCAACGTATTTAAGCACATTAAACAACATTGGGGATTGCGATAAAACGATAGCCACACCTAATAGGCAGTAAGTAACATGGACCAAAATGCCTAATGCAACCCCACCGCTTGTCCAAAGTGCATTTGCACGCCCCCGCTGAATGCTCTGCTTTAATACAATCGCAAAGTCAGGACCAGGGCTTGCAACAGCAAAAAAATGCGCCACAGCAATAAGCAAAAATTCATCAACATACTCAAACATTACTTTGCTCCTTGAGCATCAACAAAACTGGATTAGGTGAGTCACTAATGTAACTTGCAATTTGCTTTTGTGCTTTTTTATAGATGCTCTTTAAATGCGGTTTCAAATGCTTTTTGCCATCTACATTGGGTTTGAAATAACACACTAATGCATGCATAAACACCGTTTGCGCCTCTGTAAGCGCAGCTTGTCGGTTAGCATAAGGGTTATAGCAAGAACCACATCCCCCTTTAAATTGATATACCGTATTACTCATCATAACGCCAAAGCCCATAAAGCAAGCTAGGGCATCGCTGGCTGCTGCTATTTGTTGCTCTCCCCCCGGCGGTAATACCCCTTTTTGATAAATCATGACCGTCGCTAAACTGCCTGCAAAACTAGCCACTAAGTCTTGGGGTTGATTGATTTGGTTTGGATTGTACGACAGCAATACATTGTGTGGCGGCTGTACATTGAGCATAGCTGACTCACCACGCATGGTATCGGCAAAGCTAAACGCTGGCATATTTTGCTGAGCAGGTAAATTTGCCGGACCCACCAACTGTAATGGCCATGTTTGCAAACCTGCATAGTCTCGCACACGTCTAAATACCGTCTGCGCCATTTGCTCTACACTCGTAACTTGGTCGGGAAAATACCTTCCCGTTGGCTCAATAATTTGTGTTGTAGATAAAAAGTATTGCCCATCAAAGTGCTCACATGCCCAGATGAATGTATCCATCAGCCAAGCAACTTCTGACTCACTTAATAATGGTTTTGATTTAAATAACGCTAGCATAATTACTCAGTTCTCGTTGCCCACTGCCACGCTTGTGTATTGTATAGTGGTACCGTCGACAAGGCATGGTGATGACTGCCGCTGGTTTCTTTGGTCGAATAAGATAAATACAATAAAGTACGTGTTTTGGCGTCATAAATACGACGAACTTTTAATGATTTAAACAAAATACTTTTCGACGTTTTAAAGACAATTTCACCATCTTTAGATAAATCGACTTGTTGCATCTGCTGTTCGGTAATTTCACCTGTTTGGCGACACGCTATTGACATATCCGATGGATCTGAAAAGTCAAAGTCAGCCTCTACATGGCTAATATGACAAGTTACGCCCGTCACTATCGGGTCTTGCTGCGCGGATACCACCACATCTTTAGTGGTAAACAAACCTAAGCTCACCTTAGCTGCATCATCACTACAGCCACTTAACGTCATCACCGTAGCCATTGCTGCTAACCCAATTTTGTATTTATACATCTAGTATTTCCATATAAATGACCTAATATAGCCCTCATTTACTCATACTTGGACCAATAAGTCATCATGCCACATATAATCATTGAACATGCCTGTAATCTTCCTGTTTCATCGACTGATCTCGTTGAGTGTGTTCATCAAGCTGTAGAGCAAACAAACTTGTTTGATAACAGTACAATAAAAACGCGTAGCCAAAGTTTTGAGCATTTTAAAGTGCAGACAGGTAAAATCGGCTTTGTTCATGTACAAGCTCACCTTATAGCTGGGCGCAGTGATGAGCAAAAACAGCTACTTAGTGACACTATTCTCAGCGCTTTGAAAACGCTATTGGATAGCAATTGGCTACTTAGTGTTCATCCGTATGATTTAATTCCTGGGGTATACCGAAAAAACTGATCTAAATAACACAGTTGCGTATAATGATGATTCGTTAAAATTAAAGATAAAAGATTATGAAGTTTCCTTGTCGCTTGGATAAGTTTTTGAGCCACCTCACTGAATTACCGCGTACCAAAGTCAAAGCTGGTATTAAAAAACGTTATGTAACCGTTAACGGTGAATTGGTTAATAAATTTGATTATTCAGTTACACAGGATGATCTTGTCACTTGGAAAGGTGAACCGTTGCAATATCTGGGCAAACGTTACTTCATGCTGAATAAGCCCGCAGGTTATGTGTGCGCTAATAGTGACGAAATGCATGCCACTGTGTTTGATTTATTAGACGAGCCTAACTTAAAAGATTTTCATGTTGCAGGTCGTTTAGATATCGATACCACAGGGCTTGTACTTATCACCAATGATGGTGATTGGTCTCATCAGATCACCTCTCCCAAAAAGCAAAAGTTCAAAACTTATTTGGTTGAAACCCAAGAGCCAATCACAGAAGAAGCCCTTGAGCAGCTAAGAGAAGGTGTGCAACTGCATAACGAAAAGCAGCCCACTTTACCTGCTATTGTGCAGCAGCTGGAAAGTTACAGTTTGCGTTTATCTATTTGTGAAGGTAAATATCATCAAGTTAAACGTATGCTCGCAGCAGTTGGCAACAAAGTTGTTGAACTACATAGAGAAAAGATTGCTGACATTGAGTTAGACGAGCGTTTAGCAAGTGGTGAATATCGCCCTTTAACAGAACATGAAATAAGCATAATCAATGCAAAATAAGTGGAGAACCTCGTCAATATGAGGAAATATCATCTCCATTTTTAACCAAAAGCACTATATGTTACTTACATGATTCCGATAAACATGGTAGATAATAATACTCTATTATCTGAAAGGGGCGTATCGTGCTATCAGGTTTAACTTTAAGAATTAAAATAATACTTTTCGCCGCGGCTATTTTCCTCTCACTTTTACTGGTCGCCATTTTAGGATTACAAGCTTTACGTCACGCGAGTGAATCAGACAATATTGCACGTATCAATCAATTGATGAAAAGCACCGTTAATATTGTCGAGCAATTCGAAGCATATGTGCAAACAGGTGCACTAAATGAAGAGCAAGCTAAAAAACTTGCAACTCAGATGCTTAGAGAAAACAAATACCATGATTCTGAGTATGTTTATGTGGTTGACGACGAGCTAAACTTTGTTGCCACGCCTCATGATCCGCAACTTCATGGTACAAGCTTTAACGATTTTAAAGATGCCAAAGGTAACAGCATTGGCCGTATGGTCGAGCGCTTGGTGGGCAATAAAACTGACCAAATCATTACCTATAAATGGGATTCTGTAAGAGATGGGGAAGTAGTTGACTTAACCTCTGTCGTACAAAAAACCCCAAGGTTTGGCTGGTACGTGGGAACGGGGATCAGTGCCAAAGAAGTCGACGCACGATATTGGGGCACAGCACGTTGGCTGCTGAGTTTATCTTTGCTTATTGCAGTTGCGTTAACCTTTGCATTAGCTAAGTTTGGTCTGGCTCTGTCTAACAAGCTCGGTGGAGAGTTAGATGAAGTATTGGCTATTGTTAAACAAGTATCCCGTGGCAACTTAAGCTCTCCCATCAATACCTCGCAAGCAAAAGAAGATAGCATTATTGCTGCAATGAGCTATATGCAACAAGGCTTGCAAGGCGTAGTTGGTGGTATTGCTTCGGTAAGTGATGCGCTTAAATCGCAAAGTAACGATGGTGAGCAACGCTCAAACGAGCTTGAGCAATTAACCCACAGTTTAAGTAGCGAAACCCAAATGGTTGCCTCTGCGATTACTGAGTTAACAGCATCAGCACAAACCGTGGTTGAGCATGCCGACCAAACCGCCAACTCCGTACAAGAAGCAGAGAAGCAAGGCCAAAACGCTGATAAGCTGACAACAGAGGCTGCAAAAACCATCGCTTTATTAGAGCAGCAAATTGACAGCGCTGGTAATAACATTCAAACCCTAGATGAAGAAGTAAGCAATATTGCTAATGTGCTCAGTGTCATTCAAAGCATCGCTGAACAAACTAACTTGCTGGCGCTCAATGCCGCCATTGAAGCTGCACGTGCTGGCGAGCAAGGCCGTGGCTTTGCGGTAGTTGCCGATGAAGTTCGCCAGCTTGCGCAGCGCACGCAATCCAGTACCGAAGAAATTCATACTATGATTGGCAAGCTGCAATCTGCAACACAAGAAGCGAAGTCGTCGGTGACGGTGTCGATTCATACCAGTGAAAAAACCGTGACTATGTCTAAAGAAGCAGGTGAAGAGTTACGTAAAGTGGCCAATTCATTGAGTGAAATATCGCAAATGAGTCATCAGATAGCCCATGCAGCCAAAGAGCAGCTCGAAGCTGGTGAAGATACAGCGCGTCGTGTGGTTACTATTTCAGATACCGCCTCACAAACTGCCAGTGTGTCTGAAAAAGCCCACCATGCAACAGACTGTATTAAAGACTTAACCGTTAAACTAGAAACAGAAATCGCCAAATTTAGCTGTTGATAAACAGACAATGTCAGGTGAGTTAAGGCTCAGAAAAGGACCAAACGGTCCTTTTTTATTGGCAGCTTGTCAGCTGACTACCTTTTTGCTCTTAGCCTTTGCGAGTTTAGTGTCAATTGGCAGCATTAAGGTGATCTTAGCACCTCCCAAAGGGGAGTCGCATATCTCTAATTTACCGTTATGGCTGTTTAAAATACTCGCCACAATTGATAAGCCAAGACCTATCCCCGGCACATTACGGCTACTGTCTAAGCGCAAGAATGGTTTTAGTACCGCAGCTCGTTTATCTTCGGGGATACCTGCACCGTCATCTTCAACGTCAATACAAACATGTCCATCGCTGCTGCGCGTAGTCACACGAATTGTACTAGAGGCAAATTTGCAGGCGTTGTTTACCAAGTTCTCGATTGCTCTGCTTAGCAGCTTTTTATCGGCATTCACCTCAATATCAGGCACGATGTGGGCAAGCGCATTTATCTGTGAATATGCCGGAACACTGCGACTAACCACCTTATTTACAATACTATCTAGTCGGCAGGTTTGGATTTTAGGCTCTCTACGCGCAGCATTTAAGCCAACATATAAAAACCAATCGTCGAGTAGTTCGTCCAAGGCATCTAAATCTTCATCCATAAACTGAATCGTCTCACGATACTCTTCGGCACTATTACAGCTGCGAGTCATATCTAAGGCAAAGCGTAACCGAGCAAGAGGTGTTTTTAAATCGTGGGAGATACCATTGAGCATATGTTGATGCTCTTCTAACAAGCTCTCGATTTTTTCAGCCATGGTATTAAAGTGGCTTGCAAGCACACTATAGGGAGCTGGCATTTCGGTGGGTACACGTAACGAGAGCTTACCGTGGCCGTACGCTTCATACGCCTTCAGCAATCGTTTAATGTACTTTTTATGCATATGCACATAGCAATAAACAAACAGTGCCAGTACCGTTAAAATCGTCACTAATAGCGATTGCCAATAGAGCAAGTAAGCTTGCTTATCAACATGCATCTTAGACATCATTAGTATTTGCTCGCCATGCTGATAATAAGCGGTCACCCTGTCTTGCGTCCAACCACTGACTAATTCAATAACACTGCCTTCACTGGATAACTGTGTTAAATCAACTTCTAACGCCTTAGCCTGCTCGGCAGTCAACACATCTAGCTCATAGCCAAATTGACCCGACCAGTAATTCAGTACATCGTCACTGATAGGGCCTTCCTGAGCTTGCTTATTAATGACCGAATAAATGCCTTCTAGAATTGGTTTTTCTTCTTGAACACGAATATCAACGTAGTTGGTATCTAAAAGGATTACTGCAATAAAAATACTGCAAATAAAAGCTGCAGCAGAATAAAAAAATAAACGTTTAAACATTTGCTTACTCGCGTAGTACATACCCCACTCCCCTAACCGTTTTTATGTACTTATAGGGAGGAACATTATCGTTTATTTTTTTGCGTAAGGAAGAGAGTCTCATATCAATAGAACGATCATGTCCGTCGTACTCTATGCCTCTAACAGCAGAGATGATACTGGCTCTGTCTAGGATCTCGCCCGGATGCGACATCAAATAGTACATCAAGCTAAATTCTGCTTCTGTAAGCTCGACAGGCGTATCATCTAAATAAAAGCTACGATTGCTGGTATTAAGGGTTAAATCTTGAATTTGAAATACTGACTTTCTACAACTAGGAGCTTGACCTGCAAGGCGGCTAAGCGCTTTTACTTTTGCTACCAATATATGGGGCCTGATTGGTTTAGTAATAAAATCATGCACACCTAAAGCCAGTGCATCGGCTTCTAAACACTCATCATTACTGGCGGTCATCATGATGATGACCCCTGTGTATTCTGGCAGTATTTGTTCCAATACACTAATACCATTGAGCCTTGGCAGCATCATATCGAGTAAAATGACATCATAAAGCTCACTATTTACTTTTTCTAACGCCACTTGCCCATCAAATGCACAAGTAACTAAGTAACCTTCATGTCGCAGCACATGTGAGATCATATGACTCAAACGTTTGTCATCTTCAACCAATAAAATGCGCTTTTTGTTCGCCATTGCCTACTCCTTGCAACTATCTAGTACTTTAAAAAATTGATTATTCTGTGTAATTTCTGCTGGCTTGTTATTTTTATGCAATATCAACTGCCCGTCTCTTAACTCCATCAAGCGATCGGCCGTGTGATAGTAGTTATCATCATGAGACACTATGATCACTACTTTACCCTGAGCTTTTAAAGAAGGCACGATTTCTTCATAAAATACTTTTTTAAATACTGGGTCCTGATCTGCCGCCCATTCATCCAGTAAAACAATGGGTTTGTGCTCAATATAAGACTGGATCAACGCCAAGCGTTTTCTTTGTCCTTGCGAGAGTGTTGTTTTACTCCATTTGCCTTCAATGATTTCCACCGCTTTATCAAGTTTCAGTAAAGACACCAACTGCTGTAGTAACTTTTCATCTTCAGTAGAGTCATTGACTAAGATATGTTTGAACACCCAAAAGTCAGCGGCAATTAGGCTCACACATTCACGATAGCTCGCAATATTATTAATATCGACAGGAATATCACCGTACTCTATCGTTCCGTCTGTCGGGTTATACAGCCCCGCTAACATTTTAAAGAGTGTCGATTTACCGCTGCCGTTACCACCAATAATGAATGTCGCTTCACCGGCTTTAAACTCGCAGTCTATTGGGCCAATTTTAAACCCTTTTTCAGACTCAACTTGTGCAGCATATTGATAAGTAATGTTACTAAGCTGCAAATTCAGGTTGCTACCTAACGCGGCAACTTCTTGTTTTTCATCAACCACTTCATCTGAAAGCTCTAGACTTTCTATTTTTTTAAAGGCGACTTTAGCTTCCATCAAATCAGTTGAGGCTTGAGTCACCTGCTCAATAGGTTCAAGAATGAATAACAAGGTTAGGATATACCCCACCACAACCGTTTTCTCTAAACCTAATGTCATGCCAAGGTAATATAAAATGACGCCAAGAATGGCAAACAAGATAAATTGCCCCCAATGCTCTAACATGCCAAATAAGGTCAGTGCACCACGATTGTTCTTTCTCAGCTTTTCTAATGTTCCGCGAATATCCGTTCGCACATAACGTTGACGTTTTGAATCTAAAGAAAGCTCTTTTTTGCCTTTTACTATCGCTTCGTAATGCTCCATAAGTGTATCTGCGCACTCACGAATATTTTGCAGATATTTACGCGACAATAAGATGATCACAGTAAAGCTAAGCCCTGCAAATGCAATTAACGCAAATACATACATAAGCGCTGTTAAAGACAAGTACGCCATATAGGCTATCGCACAAACAATGATCGAAACATTAGCAACCATTTGTGGTAAAACTTGAAAGAATTTAATGGCGGTATCAACGTCTTTACTGAGCGTTGCATTAACTTTAGGTAAGCCGATACTTTCTACTTTTTCATAAGATGAGTCTAAAACCTTATCAACCAAGCGACTGTGTATATCTCGACTTGCATTCACCACTAGGCGAATTTTAACGAACTCATTGAGTACACCGAGCCCTAGCAATACGCCAATGGTAATAAAAAACTGTTGCGCCGAGTATTCAATAGTCTCAACGCCAGAGGTAAGCGCATCATTAATGATTTGCAACACATGCATACTAATGACACCTAATAAAATCCCCATTGGTAGGGTAAAAGCAAAATACCAAAAGTATTTTTTATAAAGGCGATTTAAGCTTTCCAATTGAATTCTCACTTATCCTTAAATTAAAACAAAGGTTGCAAACATACTCAGCATCAATCACTGGTTTGCACAATAAAATACTTGTACCACAAATAGCAGATAAATTTAGTAAGGGTTGGTAAAGACGTGACGACTCAAACCATTCGCTTAGCACTGTAAACTTGAAAAAAACGCCCATAATGGGCGTTTTATTGCTTAAGCAAAGGTAAATCCATCTGCCTCTTGCAAGAATGGAAAACGACTTCTCACATCTTGTAGCTCATTTAAATCAAGCTCGATGTTTAATACCACTTCCTTATTGGCACCATACAATAACGTTTCGCCTAGCGGGTCAACGACCATTGAGTCACCGCTATACGCGATATCATTGCCATCAACACCCACGCGGTTAAGCGCTACTACATAACTTTGGTTTTCAATTGCTCGTGCCGGTATCAAGCTCTTCCATTGCGGCGCTCGTACCTTAGGCCAGTTTGCTACATACAAGGCAACATCATACTGACAGTCTAAGTTTCTAGACCAAACTGGAAAACGTAAGTCAAAGCAAATAAATGGTGCAATGCGCCACTGACCAAGTTGGAAAATAGCGCGCTCTGTACCTGCACTGTATTGCTCATCTTCACCGGCAAATTTAAACAGGTGACGTTTGTCATAATGAGACACTTCCCCGTGTGGTGTTACCCACAAAAAGCGGTTCACGTACTCATTACCCACTTGCATCATCATACTGCCACACACAACTGCGTTTTGTTGTGCTGCAACAGATTTAAGCCAGCTAACTGTTTCGCCATCCATTGTCTCAGCAAGACCCGCAGGCTTCATATCAAACCCTGTTGAAAACATCTCTGGTAAGACAATTAAGTCTCTATCCGATACTGTTTTTAATTGCTGTTCAATCGCGGCGCGGTTTGCAGCTGCGTCTTGCCAAACTAAGTCTAGCTGTAACAAGCTTATCTTTAATTTTTCGCTCATATTTAACTTCCACTTAAGCGTCGTATAAATGTTCCATAAAAACCTTTGCTGTGATCTCTTCATTGATCTCAGCTATCGGATGTTGTTGCGCTGGTTCTTTAATAAGCCCCGCTGCCACACAATGATCTAATAAGGTTGACATTAATTTGCTATCAAGCTTAGGACAGCTCACACCTGTGCCTTCTAACAATGCTTGGATACCAGATGTATCGTATTTAGCTTGCTCTGATAAATTATCATCATCGCTTACCAATGCCAAAATATCTGTGAAGCTTGAGTGGTACGGCTTGCCATTTAGTAACATACGGTCTTCATGTAATGCTTGGAAGTAATCATCACAAGGTACGTTACGTACTTCGTAACCATAGGCACGCAGCAAATCGATAATCTCATTGTATGTAGGTGGATTTGGATTTACTAAGTTGAACGTTTGACCGCTGACGCTGTTGATGTTCTTTACAACTTCTAAAGACGCTTTAGCAACATAATCTACTGGCGTTATATCAAAGTCATCTGTTGAGTGGAAGGTATAACCCGTCTCAACTAGCGCTCTTATCATCTCATAGTAGATACCTTTTACTGTGGTACCTGTTAATGGATAACGACCATTTTGGCTATCACCCCAAATGTTACCTGGGCGTACGATGGCCATTTGTAAGCCTTTTTTAGCTAAGTCATTAAGCAATACTTCACTTTCAAATTTGGTTTGCTCATAACCCATGTCTTTAAAGTTTTGACCATAATCAACACGGTCTTCTTTTAAGACAAAACCACGCTCGTATAACTTCGAACCAATAACCGAGAAGCTTGATGTGTAAAGAAGTGGAATGTTCGCTTCCATACATAGCTTAGCTATACGCTCTGTACCAACCACGTTTTCTTCGCGTAAAGAAGGATATTCTGCAATAAGAGATAACTTGGCAGCACAATGAATGACCACTTTAACTTGTGAAGTCAACGTCGCGTAGTCGTCATTACTTAGGCCTAATAGGTCTTTGCCTATGTCACCATAAATAACGCTGATCCGTGATAGTTGGTCGCTAACCGCGCCCTGAGGATCATACAGCTCAACCATTTCTAATACTCTACGACGTGCATTTTCTAAGTCTTTCTCACGAGACATGCAATATACTTTGGCATTAGTTGTTGCAAGTAACTCAGTTAAAATACGTCCGCCCAATACGCCTGATGCACCAGTTAATAGATAATTATCTGGTAAAAACGCTGCGCTATTGTTCATGTTAATTCCTTACAATTGTTCCATTGAGTTTCGCGTTTACGCTACATGGCCCCAACTCGCATGCCACCATCAACAGTGATCACGGCCGAATTGAGATAGTTAGTTTTACAAGTTGCTAAAAATTGTACGACTTCCGATACGTCTTCAGCTGTTCCAAAGCGTCCGATGGGTACCGTACGGCGTGCAAACTTAGCTTCTTCAGCATCGGGTATGCTTTCTTTTTCAAGAAATTGATTAAACATCTGAGTTTTACAAATACCCGGCGCCACACAAGTGACACAAATATTCATCGGTCCCAGCTCCTGAGCCCATGACTCGGATGCTTTAATTAAACCCGCTTTCGACGCAGCGTAAGCTGCACTGCCACCCGATCCCCAAATTCCGGCTACCGACCCAATATTGATGATCCGACCGTATTTTTGCCTCACCATGGCTTGGCTAAAAATAGTGGTGCAATTAAATGCGCCAGTGAGGTTCACATCAAATGTTTGCTGTGCTGCTGCTAAGGATTCTTTTTTAAGACAAAATGCCTTATGTAAAATCCCAGCATTATTAACCAATACCGTAATCGCACTGTTTTCACGTTGCGCTAATTGGTCATAAACCGCCTGCACGCTATCAACATCGGTCACATCCATAACAAACGTCAGTAAGCGTTCATCACCGTCTAGCCAATGCTTAAGTGACGCCAACTTGTCTTCATTCAAATCTACAGCCGCTACCGTATAATTTGACGCGAGTAAGGCGCGGCATATCGCCGCACCAAACCCACCAGCAGCACCTGTAACAACTGCTATTTGTTGTATCATGCTTATCAGAGTCCTTTAGGGAATGTGATATCAATGATTTGTTTTGCGTTAACCATTGCAGGATAAATACGCTCTTCGAAGAACGATACATCGTCTTGGTTAAGCATTAAGTTTGAATACATACGTGATAGTGGCGAGAACTGAATACCGTAACGCTTGCTGATCTCACGAATGATGATGTCACACATCTTCACTTTTGCTGTGTAACCTTCAGAGCGGTCTACTAACTCATTCTGAGAGTGGAACACCATACCAGTAGGCATACCTTGTAGCACCAATGGCATGTCTGCAGCGTGTGCAGCTTTAACGAAAATATCAGCCATTTGCGACATTAAACCACCCATGCGGTCATAACAACCTGGCTCATTCTCAATTAGGTCAAATGTTGCTTTGATAGCAGCCAGACCCATAGGATAACCGTTGAAAGTACCCGCATGAATGATCTTACCTTTGGTGTAGTAATCCATAATGTCTTTACGGCCTACGATTGCAGAAATTGGTACTGCGCCACCACCTAGTGCTTTACCTAGTGTTGTGATGTGCGGCGTAACACCTAGTAATTTTTGTGCGCCGCCTAGACCAAAACGAACACCTGTGATTACTTCATCAAAAATCAACACCACGTTGTGTTTCTCACACGCCGCTTTTGCACGCTCAAGATAACCATCTTTTGGCAAAATACCGCCGCCATTCATACAGATTGGCTCCATAAGTACCGCCGCAATCTCATGGCCGTATTTCTCTAATGTCTGCTCTAAGATTTCTGGCTCATTCCAAGGCAACATAAATGTTTGGTCTTGTAATGTATTAGGGAAGCGACCTAGAGTGTCTAGCATGTCACCTTTAAACATTTCAGGTACTGGGAAATCTGCTGTTTCTGGGTTGTAACGACCACCGATTACGTTATCCGCGTTACCATTGTAGTGACCATGGAAGCGAATGAAACGCGGCTTGCCAGTGTAACCACGAGCTAGACGAATCGCATTTTGTACCGCTTCAGTACCACTTAGACTGAAACGAACTCGCTCAGCTGAAGGTACATTGTCTATTAACTTTTGGCACACTTCATACTCAAGGTCGAAGGTATCAACAGAAGTTAACTTCTGCATGTTTTCGATCAAGATTTGATTGTATTGTTCGTTGTTGTGACCAACAAACAAAGCACCAAATTTACAGAATAAATCAAGGTGTTCATTACCATCCATATCCCAAACGCGAGAGCCTTTACCTTTAACAAACGGTACAATTAAGGCTCTTTCTGGATCTGCGAAGTTATAGTGTGCGCCACCTGGAAGCACTTCCCATAGCTTTTTGAAGTACTCTTTTGATTCGGTCAGATCTAATTTTTGATTTACTACTGTATTCATTTTCTTTTGTTCTCCTTGAATAGAATCTTTCTTAATTTCTTCCTTTTGCGACTGCGCATCAGTAAATTCACTAAACTGTTGTAATCGGATTGGGAAGGTTCCGTCTTGACATTGTTCGATACCAGAAACGGAAAGAGTTTTTGCAATATTTACGCGAGTTAAATATGCAGCGCAGTTAAGTAGATAGTTTGCTACGCTCTCAACTGTGCGTGATGGTGCGCTGTGCAAATGAGTGTCTTGTAACCAATCATTATTCGACCCCATTGCTGGGCCACACCAAATTTGGTAATCGATGCGACGCTGCGCATCACCTGTAATAGCCCACTTAGATGACTGACCTAAATACCATTGGAATACCAAGGCCATCTTGCGCTTAGGATCTTGCTCAGCAGAATCGGCTATGCGCTGCAAGTTACGACTTGCAAAGAAGGCTTTCGTGTCATCCCAAATTTGTGTTAATGGCTTGTGGAACATCTGTTTTTCAAGCTGCTGTTGTTCCGCTTCAGGAATTTGCTCTAATGAGTCGTAACGCTTATAGATTTGATATAACTTTTGCGAACGCACACCATACATAGTGCCTTTTTTCAAAGTCTGTACTTGTGCACCTAACTCAAACATATCCGCAGAAGGTGACGACACAACATCCGCTGTGGTAGCCCCTGTTAGCATTTCACGTACTTGATCAGAAGTACCTGATTCAATACATGCTTGGTTGATTGACCCTGTCACCACGTAGGCGGCGCCCATCGCATAAGCCGCAGCAACAGCTTCAGGGCAACCGATACCACCCGCAGCACCAACACGTACAACGTGCTGATAACCGTATTGTTTGTGCAAACGAGTCGCCAGACGCAACATTTGCGGGAAGATACACGTTAATGAGCCGTGATCGGTGTGACCACCCGAGTCAGCTTCAACCGTGATGTCATCCGCCATTGCTAACTGCTCACCAAGCTTGGCTTCAGTTTCTGTCAAATGGCCACTGGCAACTAACTTAGCAACTATTTTATCTGGTGCAGGCGCTAAGAACTTGCTCGCCACTTCTGGGCGAGAAATTTTCGCGATAACGCGTTGCGCAGGCACTACTTGACCATTGATAAGCTGTACGCCTTTCAAGCGGAAATACACCAATGCCGGTGTTAAGTTAATATAAGCTGCTGCTTCTACCACTTTTACACCATTATCTAAACATAACTGCACGACCTGCATTTCCCATTCAGGATCAGCTGGGTTATGCAACATGTTCATCGCAAACGTTTTATCACCTACCGCTTGCTTTATGTCACTAATGCTTTGCGCGATACGATCAAGTGTTAAACCGCCCGCACCAAATGAGCCTAACATGCCAGCGTTGGCAAACGCGGCAACCATGCGTGCTGAGTGGATACCATTGGCCATCGCGCCGCCCATGTAGGCATACTTCAAACCATAGGTTTTTCTAAATGCCTCGCTACCTAGACTGTTTGGTGTGACAGCTGGGATAGTACCTGCCACTTCATTGATAGAGATTTGATCCCCCACCAATTGATTCAGTGGCATCAAGGTGCGTGTTGACTCTTTTGACCACACTGCCAAAGGCAAGTCGAGTGTGGCTAAATTTTCTTTGATTTGCGTTAACATAGTCATACCGTTTGCGCTCTCATTGTTAATATCGACTGCAAGTCGCCCTCGTAACACGCATACATGTCGTCACATAAGCCAATCACACGGTCTTCGTAAAGCACCTCAATGACCGCTGTGATCTCTAAGCGTGCTTGATTTGCCGCCAACTCACTTACGCTGATGTCTTTGATGGTCATACGATAGAACAGGGTTTCGTCTTGGTACTTCACTTCACCACGGAATTTAGCCGATGAGGTATGTCCAGACTTAGTCACTAACTTAACCCCTGGTAATTGAGGTAACTTCAAGTAGTACATATAGAAAGAGAACAACTGCTGACACCCTTCAACCGTAAAAGTACCTGGCACACAGGGGTCATTTTTAAAGTGCGCGTTAAACACCCAATGGTTAGTGGAAATATCCACTTCACCGAGCATTTGTCCTAGCTGCCATGCACCACCACGAGGCTCAAACTGAGACACCCTATCGAGCATGCGATGACAAGGTCCGTACAGTGCAACGGCATTGTTATCTGCATATTCCTCACCAAAACACTGCGACAGTAAGCCCGAATTTAACGCCGCAATTTGCGTGCTATCAAAGCTTTGCAGTTGACTCAGTTTGCTAACATCAATTGGGTTTTGCTGTGGCTTAGCAGTAAAAAACACGCCTTTGTTGTTCATGCTCTTACCACTTTGCTTGAGCAGGTCTTCACGATAGAAGAAACCTGATGCCGCAACGAGCGTAAAGCAATGACGCTCAGTACCATTTGGCGCTTTGGCAAAACAGTCGTACTCATAATCAATCAGTACGTTGTTACCCATCTTCTTAAATGAGGTGATCCGTACCACACCACGCAGTATTTCACGCGGTTTGGGGAACTCTCCGTAAACGGTAGTTTCACTGTTCACGGCACGATAAGAATGCTGACCTTGGAACATTTCGTCGCAACCAATGAGTGTGAATGCCACTATCATTGCGTGAGACGATTCCAAAGATACAAACGATGGCACCTGCCCTTTTACGACATACCAGTCATCAGGCGAGATGTCGTATTCCCAATGCACTTCACACGGTTTTAACTGACCACGCTCTGCTGTACATGACAAAATGCGCGATACAAACATGTATGGCCATGACGGCATACGCGTACGTACAGGGTATTGATCCGCGGCTGCATAATCAGGTCCCAAGACATTGGCAATTAAGCCATCGGTGATCTCGTGCAGTTGCTGTTCATTAAACATCGCACCAGCTGAGCGAGGCGATACCGGGATGTTTTTCACTTCTGGTGCTAAACGTCCGTAGCGCGGGTCAAGTAATACTGCTTTAGCGCGGTCTGCACTGCTTACGGCAGCTGTTTTGTCTACTGGCTCTACTGGCTGCTGCACGGCACTACTTTGTAGCTGCTGCTCATCTAGTTCAGAGGCCAACAATGTGGCTGTTGCCGCATAGCTTGCACGCATTGCTTGTAAAAACGCACCGTGTGTTTTGGCATTTTGGGCAAGTTGAGACAACACCTTGTGCTGCGCCGTGCTAGGTAATGAAGTAGAACCCGCAACGTTATGCACTTGAGGAACCTCTTGAGGAACCTCCTGAGGAATCTCTTGAGGAATCTCTTGAGGAATCTCTTGAACATCATTTTGCGCAACCGCAGTTGCAGGCTCACTCACAGTTTCTGTAACAACACTGCTTTGCACATCGTTTTTCGGCGCTTCAGTGACGTTTATCTCAAGCGGCGCAAAGCGTTCACGACATGGCGCAAACTGGGCCATCGTGCTGTTATTTACCAGCGTTTCGGCAATGGTATTTTCTCCAGCAACCCAGATTGTCTTGAACAGTCCTTTTGGCTTTTCATCAGATAAGTTAGCAAATAGGCTAGTAAGGCCTTTTTCTTCATACTTATCAGCCGCTTTCAAAACCATATGGCTGTATGTTCTATCTAAGCCCATACCACTGATGGCGGCATAACATAAGTCATCGCTGTGCTGTTGCTCATGACGTAGCACCAAACCTTGTTGCTGCTCTGATATAGACTGTTGTTGCGACAGCTGTGGTACAGCAGGCAAACGTCTGCGATACAAGTTAAGCGCAGTTCCAATCAAGCTAGTGATATAAGATGCACCATGCAGATGACCAACGTGCTGTTTGATGTTAGATACCGTGACAGGTTTTCTCACGTCACCATAAACCGATAACAATCCTTGCTTTTCGGCTTCATCTTCAGCATCAATGCCACTTGCATGAACTTCTAACAGCCCAATTTGCTCAACATCCACACCGGCTTTTTCCAAAGCCTTATTCGCGGCTTGCGCGATGCATGTTGCATCTGGAACGAACGTCGTACCATTATCAACCGATTGCACAAAACTAAGCGCTTCAATCGTCGCATAAACGCGGTCTTTCTCGCTAACTGCAGTGCTTGGCTTAAGTACCACAACACCACCACCTTCACCTAATTTCCAACCTTTACTTTCTAGTAATGGCTTACCAGGTTCAGCACTATTTATAGGAGAGCGCTGATTGGCGAACATAACGCCCTCTGCACTACCACCAAAACTGCCACCACCAACAATTACAGCATCAACCTGTCCGGCGTCAAGCAGCAGGCGTGCGACATCTATGGCTTTGGCAATTGAGTTTTCATGCGATTGCAAAGTAAACGCAGGGCCATTGAGTTTTAAAAGTGCTGAGATACGGCTAGATACAATATTACCGATACCACCCGTAACGCCTTCTACTGTAGGCTCAGGGAATAGCGCATCTTTTGTAATCGTCTCTAAGCGTTTTAACTCTTCTTCCGTCAGTTCAATGTTTGCTTTGGCTAGGCTGTCTCTTAGTTGCCAAGCCATCTCGGTTCTGGCTTGATAACGTAAGCTGTTAACATCATCATCACCTGCCACTATCACCGCGATGTTGCGTACTTGACCATCGCGCTCATAGCCCGCATCTAAAAATGCAGCTTCTGCAAGCGGCATCAGCGATAAGTGAGATAGCAAGTGTAAGCCGGCCACATTAGGTGGGATTTTGTAACGCTGACAGTCAAAGATAAAGTTATCTAAAAATGCGCCTGTCGGAATTTCATTTAGATTGTACTTTTCTAACAATGACTGACATTGTTCAATACCCGACCAACGCTTTAACGGCAACTCGCTGAAGTTATCTGCACCTTGCTCAATCAACGCATCAAGTTCAACCAGTTCTTTGACCTGAGGTAAGCAAGCACTAAGACCGACAATCGCCAAGCTGCTTGGTGATTTTTCGGGCTCAGCCTCTGTGACCGCTTTAATGGCATCTTCAGAGCAAATCACTAAGTGACCGTTCACACCACCAAAACCAAAGGCGTTAACCCCTGCCACTTTGCCTTTGCCTTGAGCAGGCCATTTTATGGCTGAACGAACAACTGAATTGATTGTTAAAATACCTGACTCACTGCCCACAAAGTCTTCGACTTTTTGTGTAGCGGGTACTTTGTCGTGCTGCATAGAGAGCAACACTTTGAAAATACTCACCATACTAGAAGCAGTTAGTGCATGACCAAAGTTTTGCTTATTAGCACCAATTTTTGGTAAACGATCGGCACCGAAGAAGCTGGCGATAGAATTAAGTTCTACCTTGTCACCCACAGGCGTTCCTGTGGCATGGCACTCAACATAGTCAGGGTAACGGCTCGCTTGTTCATAAGCGCGCGACAAGGCGAGTTGTTGGCCTTTACTATCAGGTACTAACATGTGTTTTGCACCTGCGTCGTTAGACAGACCGATGGCGTCAATCACACCATAAATTTTGTCACCACTGGCTTTTGCATCGCTATAGCGTTTTAGTGCTAAAACACCGACACCTTCACCCGCTTTCAAACCACCTGAGCGCTTATCAAAAGGTAAAGACTCTTCGCCTTTATCAGGAAACGCCTTAAGGACGTTAAAACCATGGTTGATATAGATGTGGTCGGCTTGACACGTAGCACCAGCAAGCATGATATCCGCTTCACCCGCTTGTAAGTGTTTACAAGCAAGGCTAATAGAATAAATCCCCGAAGAACATGCACCATCAATGGTATACGTTGGCCCCTGCAAGCCCAACGCTTGCGCCGTTACCACGGCGTTGTGACTACCAATCAATAGGTTATCAAATGACCAGTCATGACCTTGCCAATATTTACTAAACGCAAAGTCTTCACGACCTATCAGCGTTTGAATATGCGGGGTCAAAATCTCATGATACATCTGACTAACTAATTGCTTGGCCGCATGCGTTGGCATGTTGATGTTACCAAGTACTAAACCCGTACGAGACAACAGCGCTTCAACATCGCTACAACCTGCATCTTTTAATGCTGCAGCTGCTGCGTGCAAAGTCCATTGGAACACCTTATCAAACTGCTGCAATGTTTGCTGTGCAACACGAAAGCCGTTCAACTCGATGTCGGATTTTCTGACATAGCCATTTTTGCTGTAGCCAATCTTATCAATCGTGCCTTTTTCTGGGTGCTTGTAAAGAGCGGGAGATACCCCGAGCTCTTGCTCACAAATCTCACTCGTTACATCGGTTCCCTGTTCAAAGACCTTCCAGAGTTGCTCTGGGTTGTCGGCTTCGGGGAAAATACACCCCAAACCGACAATCGCTATTTTATCTTTCATGTTCACTCACACCTTTTAACAACGCGTTTTCTGAAGCAGAAATCGACGCCAACTGTGTGTACTTGACCCCTGAAAGTCGATACGCTAACTCGCGACGCTCGTTATATACCGAAATATCAGATAGCAACGTTTGCTTATTACAAGACACCACATCAACCGCAACATAGAAGCGCTCGTCAAAATTAATATCGCGATGCTTTTCTATATGCTGTATGCCAAGCGGTAGGCCCACAGTTTGTTTGTTATGACGAAGCCACAGATAAGGGACTTGGACAAAGATGTCTGCAATAAAGCCATTGAACTGTCTGACGTCATTAAACTGACCGAGACCCACTTGCTGGCTTGTTAGCTGACAACATACCAACATCCCTTGTTCGTCATTTTGTAAAACTGAATCAATACCTTGTAGTGAAGGTCCGCTGAATATGTAACCACGTTCACCGTTATGATAAACAGGGAATGGCAGAACCTTTTCGCCTTGCAATTTTGCAGCATCGAGCTGTTCTTTGCTGGCCTCAGCCTTAGCAACCAAAGCAATACTGGCTTGATAATGTTTAACTGCTTTACCGTCTTTAAGCCCTGTTACTTCTAAGCTTAAGTTCAGCTTGCTAGCTTGTTGCTTATCAGCTTTGATAACACACTCGTAGTTGTCACTTTGTTTGCCATCAAACACGATGCCTTTTAGCACAGCAAAGTCATTGATTTCACTCAAAGAGAAACCAGGGTAGAAGTTAAGGCTCTGCTCTATCATCCAATGCAAAGAGAACATCGCAGGGAATACAATATTGCCGCCCACCTGATGATCCGCCAGACCTAGCGTTGCCGATGCAAGTAAAGTGCGCGTCACTTTTTGCGGCTCGCTGTATTGCACTAACACTGGCTTTTTATCTGCATGGTATGCACGACCACCAATGATCACTTGGGTTGCACTTTGCTGTGGTGCATCCAATTCGCTCACACATGCAGCAAAACCTGTTGGCTTGTCAATTAGCACTAAGTTGCGGCTTTCATAAGCTTTTTTCAGCACATCATTAACCATGCCACCATCCCACGGACCCCAGTTAATAGAGCGTACAAGGCAGCTCGGATATTGGCGTTTGATCATGTCGGCAGCACGTGAAAGTACTTCGTTAGACATTGAGTAGTCTGTTTGACCTGCATTACCAAAGAACCCTGATACTGAAGAGAACAGTAATACCGTTTCTAATTTGCTCTTATCAAGCAATGACAAAATGTTCTGCAATCCCAATATTTTGGTATCGAACACTAAGGCAAAATCTTCCAACGTTTTACGTTCAATCTTCTTATCAGCAAGGTTACCCGCACCATGCATTACGCCAGTAATTGTGCCCAGTTCTTTTTCTGCACTTTCAATAACTTGTGCTAAAGCTTCTTTGCTTTGCACATCGGCAGCGTAATAACGTGCTGGGGCACCTATCTTGGCCAATGCATCCAAGGTCTCTTGGATTTCTTGCGTACCTTTGGTAGAGCGAATTAACGCATCTACTTTTGCCGGCGTCATAGGCTCAGACTGTGCTTTTAAGTGTGCAATCGCTTGCTTTTTCAGCTGCGCATCATCGTTAGCACCTTGCGCCCACTGCGGCAGTGCTTTAAGTTCGCTACGTCCAAGTAATGCAAAGCCACATCGATAACGTTTCGCCAACTCAATCACACATCCTGCTGTGATCCCTTTGGCACCGCCGCTGACCAATAACACCGACTGCTCATTTAGCACTGGTGTGGCTGTTTGTTGCGTCACTTCATCACGCTCAAGTACCAGCACAGCGCGTTGTTCTTTGCTAATACCAACATGACTGAGGGTACGGTCAGAGTCAGCAAGTTCTTTTGCAAATGCCTCATTCATGGCTTTTTTGCTTAAGCTTGCCTGCATATCAAGGTGGCGGCAGTAAACGCTAGACCATTCGTAATTTAACGACTTGGTTAAGCCACTTAATGCACTATTTAAGGTGCCACTCTTAGCTTGTTCACTCGTACCAAACTGACCATCATTTAGACCAACCGTGAAGAAGTAAGCTGGTACTTTAGCAGACTCAGCTTGCAACTTAGGTTGTAGTACTTTAGCCAACATAAAGAGTGCTTTTAAGCTGAACACTTGCGCTTGGTCGTACAACGAGTCCAGTGATTCTTGCTTAACTGGATCTGCTACATACAACACACCCGCAATTTTACGCTTGGTCTTAGACTCAACCTCATCAACCAAAGCTTTCACCGCATCTTCTGTACACTGCGTTAAGTAAAAGTCGCCTGTCGTACTGGTCTTTTTGCTGCCAACCAATACACTAACCATGTGCTGCTGATGTTGTTTGAAAGTATCTTCGAACAGCGTCACACTTTTCTTGGTGTTTGCTAGCACTAACCATTGGTGATTTTGCTGTGGCAAAACTTCAATACGGTCAGGCTCTGCAAGCGCTGCTACTTTAGCAACATAACGGCCTACTGAACTGGGGGACGCTGCAGATTTACTCTGCAGCTGGGACTTTTTTACGGCACCCTCCTGAGTGTCAGTTGACACAAAGAATCCGATTTGTTGAGTTTTCTTTTTCACGTCAGCATCAGCAACGTAAACTTCTTCTTTAGCTTCTTGTTTTACAGCTGGTTTAGCTTCTGGTGCTGCACCAATTGCGCCACCATCAATTGCGTTTAATACTTCTTGAATTGAATTGTGAGCAAATTCAGCGATGCGGCGAATGGTGTTCAGAGCGTCAAAGTTAACGTCACCATCTAAGTTATCTTCATCCATGCCATCGTCTGAGTCTTTACCCCATAGGCGTTCAAACAATGCTGCGAAAATTTCGATACGTTTGATTGAGTCAATACCAAGATCCGACTCTAGGTCCATATCAGGGTCAATCATATCAGTCGGATAACCCGTCTTATCACTTACGATTTCAACTAACAAGCCACAGATCTTATCGATATCCAACGACTCAAAGTATGATTTTTGCTCTAGGTCCATTGATGAACTAGGCGCTTCTTCTACTTGAGCAACTGGTGCAGCTGCAACTGGCGCAGGTGTTTCAACTACTGGCGCTGGAGCAACAGGGGCTGCTGGCGCAACTGGCGCTGAAGCAACCGCTGCTACTGGGGCTACTGGGGCTGGTGTAACAGGTGCAGATGCTACCGGTGCAGGTGCAGGTGCAGCTTGAACAACTGGAGCCGCAGGCGCTGTGTTTACACTGGCAATGTCAGACACAGAAGCCGCTGCACTTAGCTCAACTTTGCCCAAAAGCGCTTGCTGGCTGCGGAAATATTGCTCATGGTTTACATGATAAAGAGTCTGGTTCTTTTCAAGTACAGATAATGTGTGATCGATATGACCTAGTACTTGATTAAAGCTGTCGTGATTTCTGAACTCACTCAATGCATTTTGCTGATGATTGATAACCGACGTCAGCATGTTTAAATACTGCTGTTGGTTAGCCTGAAATTGGCTATGAACATCGCTTAGTTGCTGTTGAGCTTGTAATTGTCCAGCAACGGCGCTGAACTGTGCGTTTGTGTCGTTTTGAGACATGGTCAATTCCCTTGTGATCTGATGTTGGTTTAAATTTGAAGATGCCTGATTAAAGTGTGTAGCTTGGTTAGCCGCCCACTTAACTTCTTGTAATTTTTGCTCTAACTGTTGCTCTAAATCTTGGTTAGCCAATTGCAACTGTTTTAGCTCTTGATCTTTTTGTGCAATAGTTTGCGCCAGCTTCGCTTGCTCTACAGCAACCAGCTGTTGCACTTGTTCGTCAACATATTCTCTAAGTAAGCTGTCGTCAGTGTCGCGTAACTTCTCCATCACGGCTCTGCGCTTAGGTGTTGCGTAGTTACCACCGTCCAGCAAAATCGTCATAGCAGACTGCTTAGCAGGAAGCGGCTGTCTTAAGCGATATTTATCAATATGCTTAAGTTCAATACCCAATGACACCATTTGAGCAACTGCTTTGTAGAACTGTGCAACCGTTGGCGCTGAAGAAGATGGGTTAACAGGCACAACCGCAAAAGGTTTATCACCTAAAATATTTTTCACGAGGTTACTAAGAACGCCTTTTGGACCAACCTCAACAAATACTCTTACTCCATCAGCATACATTTGCTCAACCAATTCAACGAAACGCACTGAGCTGGTTAACTGCGAAGAGAGTGTCTCGCGCATTTGTGCTGATTTATCGCTATACGGTTTAGCCGTTGTATTGGCATACACAGGGTGATTAGGTGCTTTGAATGGGATGAACTTTAACACCTCAGAAAACGCGCCTTGCGCCTGCGCAATGTAAGGTGAGTGGAACGCTGCATCGACATTTAACTGCTGACATCTAAGTTGTTTTGCAATTAATTTTTGTGCTGCTTGCTGTGCTTCATCTTGTGCGCCGGCAAACACCGTTTGCTTTGGCGAGTTGAAGTTTGCAATTACTAGGTTTTTATACTCAGCTAACACGCTCTGCACGGTTTCACCGTCTGCTTCTACTGCGTACATTACGCCTTTTTCATCTTTGCCTTTCAGTGCGCTGGTCATCGACAAAGCACGCTCAACAGACGCCAGATAAAGTTGGCTTTCAGACATGGCACCTGCGGCCCAAAGTGCTGTTAGCTCACCATAGCTGTGGCCTGCGAAACGCGTTACTTCCATACCCATGTTGCATAACGTTTTGTAATACGCGGCAGATACGGCACCTAGCGCAGGTTGAGTAAACTCAGTACGACGTAACTTGTTATGTAGCTCTTCCTCTCGCTCTTCAGTAAAGACAGGCACTGGATAGATAGCGGTCGATAGTTTCTCACCAAGCTTTTTACGGATCTCTAAATCAGCAATTCTTAAAGAGTCTCTAAATTCAGGGTATTCAATGGCCATATCGCGCGCCATATTGAGATACTGTGAACCTTGACCTGGGAACAATGCCGCAACTTGGTTTTTATTTTCAACCAACCCCGTAGGACGATAGAAAGCGCCTAATGGGTGCTCAAATGCTTGCTCTGGTTGATTTGCCACCAAAGGGAGTACTTTTTCAAGTAAACCTGCTGCATGTGACGCATCGCTGGTTACCATAGTGATACGAGCATCCCCTTGCGCTACAGCAATTTTTTGCTGCTCAAGATGTTCACGGAATTTGGCAGCACCTTCTTCTGAACGCCAATCAGCTAGCGCTTGCTCAGCAACTTGCTGTAATTGTGCCGGTGTTGATGCACTTAAAACGACCACTTCTGGCAAAATTGATTGACGGTAAGCATCTGTATGCTCATCTTGAAACTCTTCCAAAATGATGTGGTAGTTAGTACCACCAAAACCAAAACCACTGGTTGCTGCACAACGTGGTTTTTTACCATCTTTTTTCACCCAAGGTCTTGCTTCAGCACTGATGTAGAAAGGATTTTTCTCATCAGCAAAGAACTTATTTGGCTTTGTTACGTTGATTGTTGGCGGTAGCACTTTATGATGCAGCGCTTGCGACACTTTAATCAAAGAAGCGGCACCTGCGGCGCATCGAGCATGACCGATTTGCGACTTAATACTACCCACAGCTATCGACTGTGGTGCCAAATCATAGTTACCAAATACCATGCCTAAGCTACGCAGCTCAGTTTCATCACCTGACGCCGTGCCGGTACCATGCGCTTCGATCAGCTCAATATCTTCAGGAGAAACTGACGTTCTGCCGTAGCTACGCTCTAGCGCAAAAACCTGACCTTGGTCACGCGGTGCAAAAACACTCTTTGCTTTACCGTCACTTGACGCTTCAACCGATTTGATGACTGAGTAAATTCTATCGCCATTAGCTACGGCATCGCTTAAGCGTTTAAGTACCACTAAGCCAACACCATCTCCTAACAACATACCATCCGCTTGCTCATCGAACGGACGACAGATCCCCGCCTTAGAAAGCGCAGGTGTTTTAGAGAAACATAAGAATGAGAAAATAGAGTTTTCTAAGTTAACACCACCGGTTAATACTGCATCACAGCTCCCCATTCTCAGCTCATTTACCGCTGATTTAATAGCGGCATGGCTACTACCACAGGCGGCGTCAACCATGTTAGATGTACCGCCAAAGTCAAAGTAACTAGCAATACGACCACATGCCACGTTACCTAAAAACCCAGGGAAGCTATCTTCATTCCAGCCGATGTAGCATTCGTTGAGCTTTTCAACAACACTATCAACTACACTGCTTGGAATACCTTGGCTAACCATCGCACTGCGAACCATAGGAGTTTGGTTGCGAGCAAGGAGTGAAAACGCCGTGTTTCCGTTACCTGCACCACCTAAAATAACCCCTACTTTAGAGCGATCTAGTGAGCTGTTTTCTTTGAGTAAATTTGCATCTTCAATCGCTTTTTTAGCGACATGCAATGCAAACAACTGCGCGGTACTGATCGACTCGATCAATACGGGTGGGATCTTAAATTCGATTGGGTCGAAGGCAATTGGTTTAATGAAACCAGCCTTGAACATATAAGTTTTATCAGCTTTGCTTGGGTCCGGATCATAATATGCATCCTTATCCCAATACGTCATGTTGTCTTTTTCATCGACACTGGTCATCGAGTCCTTTTTCTGGCAAATGTTGCTCCAGAAATCGTAAAGATTGTCAGCATCAGGAAATTGGCTCGCCATGCCTACAATGGCGATTGGTTCATCCTCATACGGTGTAGGTTTGCTATCCGTACTTGGTTTAGCTTTAGCTTTTGCTTTTGTAGGCGACTTCTTGGTGACCATATCACTCGTCCTTTTTATAAAAATTAGTGAAGTCAAAAATTCCAACTTTGATTACAAAACCATCTAACTTGCGCTTGCAAAACACTCAAATTAGTCGTAATCAAATACCGCTAAGGAACGACAAATGTTTAACATTTGTTACATATCAAAACACTTTTTGTCTGTAAAATGAAGACAAAAAATATGAAATTTTTTATACAAAAAATAATTTCATTAGTTTTTATGCGGTTATCTATGAAAATATTTATTTTCCCAGAAAAAGGACAATTACAATCAAATTACATGGCTTACACTCACCGAATAAAGCAGCTAACACAAAAAACAGAAAGAAATAAAAACCAAAATAAAACAAATAAAATCAAACATATAAAAACAAACGAGCCGAAGCAGACTTTATTGTTTGTTAATCGACAAACACACTGCTTGTTCGCCAACCTTCACAGAAAAACTATAACTAATTGATTAATAACAACTAAAAAAACACAAGCAAGAAAATGCACAACTCAAATAGCGCAAACAAAAAAACAAAAGCCACAAAAACAACAACTTAAAACAAAGTGAACCATATAAACAGAGTTTTACAGATATAAAAATGAGAATTATTCACGTTGTATGACAAATATTAGACAAAACCAAGCTTTATTAATCCGAATAAAATTCGCCCGCTTTACATACAACTGGTCGGTCCAGAATCACACACTCAAAATCAATTACATTACTTACATTTAATTTACATGGATTTAATTTTTTGTAATTAATGCATCGTAAAGCAGGCTCAGTAACATTTTATTTAAACCACAAATTTGCGACACAATCGCAGAGCAAATTTCAAACGCGTATCAAACTTGAAAAAACTTATTACAACTCGCTGTAAGCGAAATTATTTTTTGAGGAAAAAGAGATTAGGGCAAAGTTTTATAAAAATGATGAGGGAGTTGATACGCGTAAAAACCGGTATCAACTCATAAATGGTTAATCAAAGGTGTGGATAAGCGTTTTAAAAAAGCAATGCGTTTGAAAGCTAGCATTACCTTTAGATATTTTGCTTATCTGAGTTCAGATATATTTGTGCTACGCTTGGCCAAGTTTTGCAGTGCTTTGGGTTTTAGTCCACTGCAGCTTTCTACGTTTACCGTTAAGTAGCTGGCCTAACCATGTGTAACGAACGAGTAAGTGATAACTAAGCAATGAAATAGCTGACGTTATCACGATATTTGCCGCCATTTTTGTATAGAACTCCCACTCATAACTATACAGGGCATAACTAACAAGCAATACAATTGGTAAATGAACGATATAAACCCAATATGCACTGTCAGACAAATAACGCAACCAGCCTTGATAGCCACTCAACCAGCGCTTAAAAAATCCAAATAGCGCAAAACTCCAACACCATCCCCAAAGACCGTAACAATACGCGACCACAAAATTATCAACTTGTGTACCTGAACTGCTAAGAAGAGGCTCAATAACTACCAAGGTTGCAAACATCATTACACACCCTAAGAGCGTATAACGCCCCCAGCAGCGTTGATAGTGATTGAGCCAAAGACGTCTAAATTTATAAGCCATAAAGCCAAAACAAAAATATGGAATGTAGTGCAACAACTGCAAAGGGTTCGGTATAAGCTCACCATCGGCGGGGATCATGCCTCTTTCAAAATGGCTATCAACATACGCAATCATTGCCGCATAAAACATGATAGCAACGGGGTGGCTGGCCCAATATCGCAGCCGTGTCAGCAGCAATGAACGACTCAACGAGAGCTTATAAAACAAGGGTAATAAGATGATATGGCAGATAAATAGATAATATAGAAACCACAAATGGGCGAAGTTGAAATGATGTGCTTGCGCTTGCGTCAACCAGTCTTGATCAATCTCGATGCCGCTGGTATGCATAAGTTGTAAGTATTCAACAATGATTGAGTCGAGAGAGTAAGAAATTATCGGACCAAAAATTATCAACGGAATGCCAATCCGCAACAAACGTAGTCGGATGGTTTCAACTAAGCCTTTTCTTCCCAATATCGCGGCAACAAAAAAGCCAGATAAAATAAAGAACAGAGGCATGCGAAAGCTGTGGATCGAAAATACCAGCATATCAGCCCATTCACTAAGCTCAATTTCTCTGAGTCGCTGCGGCGTGTCAGACACCATTTGCAACATAGCAACATGAATAACCACACCCAACCACATAATATATGCGCGTAAATTATCCAAATAGTGGACACGACCGCGTACTGTTTTACTAATCATCCTAGATTTATCTCTCACGTGTTTTCAAATTGCGGATCGCTTAGCGCTTTACTGGCGCAAAGCTTAAAAATTGCGATACTCACACCTGCAAACGCAGCTAGCAGCATGAACAACATGCTAACGGCAATTGCGGTTTGATATCGGTAATGTTCAATATCAAAAAAGCCATTGATAGCAGCGACGATCACCGCCAACACTAAAGGCACAGCCATCACCAAGCTAAATGCTTCTGAGTCTGAAATATGGCCAATGCCCGTTAAATTAATATGCCCTAAGATGTGCTCCAAGCGGGCTATTTGCCCTACCTCTAACCACAACCATATTGCCACTACAGCGCCGCAAATATAGGTGCTTTTTACCACTGCGCCGGTTTCAACATAACCTTGCTCATCTGCAAGCCCTAAATAGTATTTAACAAAAAATGTAAACAGTGTTGTGACTGCGATAGCGCTCCATGGTAGTAAATGAAAACGGATAATATGATCGACACTTTGTGCTTCATCATAAACTTGGCGACGATGACGAAATGCACTGACAACCGCGATAGAAAAAGGCAATGCCGCGTTGAGAATGATCCAGTTGGCAAACAAAAAAGTGGCAATGATGAGGGCACAAAATAGCATCAGTAAATCATCAAAGGTCTGTGCACTTGCGCTATAACATAATGCTATTAGCAAGCCCGTCCCCACCATAAGAACCACTTTTTTCCAACTAATGTATTGCCACGCCGAGGTCTCTGCCGAGGTCTCTGCCGAGGTCGCTGCCAAGGTCGCTTTGCCGTCCTCACTCCCTGGCTCTAAAGTTATGCTTTGCTTATTAGCTTGTACCATAACCTGCGACGCTATTTTGGTAAGACTGTTTACCGCCACCGAGCACCCACATGCTGGCACCAGAATCAAACACAACAAGTACCAAAATACTTGATAGGACTCAAAATACGGCTTGGTCAGCAAAAATAGCAACGCGACAATAACCACTTCAAATAGGCTAAGTAATAGCGTCCTTAGCAAATAACTGGGATATTGTGCTCTGACTAACTCAGTAAGTTGATTCATTTCACGCTCCTAATGACTGTGTTTTTTGGGTGGCCAGTTGTGTCAACTGGGTGTTCAGCCACAGCATGACATCGTCAACAAACTGCTCGGAAAACCCATCTTCTTCCCATAACGACATTTTTATCAGCCACCAAAGAGAGGGTGACAAATGGCCAAACTCGCTATTTTTTAACAAGGTATGGTTGGCATTTTGATAAACATTGAGTTGTAGTTGCGACGCGTTGTTGGCAAAAATTCGCTCATATTGGCGAACGTTATATGGCACGTTGACATTGCTATCGTGATTACCAAAAGCAACAAATATAGGTTGCTTGATACCAGACAAGTCTTGCTCAGAGTCAGCAAGAATATTTTGCTGCACAAAATGATAACGCTCGGGACTCATGGCTGAGTCAACTGCATCAGGGTCAGTTTGCTGTAAAAAATCAACGTAAGCGCTGTGCGCCTCTCCCTGTGCTATCAGCTTTGAAACGTTTTGTGCCTGTTGCATTTGCTGTAGCTTTGCATCTCCCAACACGCCCTCTTTTTGTAACCGTATTTGCGTCAAAAATTCACTTTGTTTGAGCCAGTTAACGGGCGTTGATACAAATACAGCAAAGGATATTTGCGTAAAATCTTTGAGCGCTTTAGGCATCACCCATCCAGCTTGTGAAAAACCAATGAGTCCAATAGGCACATCTTTTAGTTGCTGCTGTTGACGTAGCATAGCAATGGCAGCATGTATTTCCTGTGCACGACTTTGCATATCTTGCTTGAGCCAATTACCATCCGAGCCCCCAACCCCAGCTTTATCCCATGAATATGAAGCAATTCCTTGCTTTGCTAAACGTTGCCAAAGCGGGTAGTAATAGCCAAACGCACTGCGTCCCATATCGCCATCACCATGTACAAAGATCATCACCGCGCGTGGAGTCTCACTATTTGTTGGCAATATCAAAGAGCCTGTTCGTATCGAGCCATCGACAGTAAAGTCTTGTTCTACATTGCTGTAAGGCGCACTGTCTAACATAGCCAGTAAAACAAAAACCAGTCCTGCTAAGGCAACGTATAGACTCCAGCGACCATACAGGTTGGGGAGCTTGCCATCAATTTGCGTCATATTATGTTCCTTTAACATTCATGATCCTTTAATTTTCCCTTTGTACCAGAGCCTTCGCGATTGACCTCACAAAGCGCTTGGATCTGCAACTCCAGTTCATGTTGTAATGCCTCTACAGCTTCAACAGTTAAGCTACGCGCATTAATTTCAATACATGGTTGGCGGGTGGCGGTTCGCGTGCAAACAAACTCAAGTGTTGCCCCCCAGATGGCATTTTCACAGCCGTTATTTTTTGGTTCTAATTGCAATGCCTCATCGCCATGTTGGGCAATACACTTGGCAACTTGTGCATCGTGATGCCAACTTAGCCCTTCATCCGCTTTTTGCACAAAAGCAAAGTCTTGCAAGATATTGATTGATACCGGAGGCGCTTCTCTAAAACCTCGATAGGTTTTTTGCGAAGGTTGATTTGCCATTAATTTGCTGATCCACTTGGGAATGTCATCAACAGCCATCATTTCTTGCAAGTAGTCTGGATATATCTGAGCTGATTTAAAGTACCAACTGAATAAACGGCTACCTAGATTGAGCATCCACTTATAAAAACGAGGTACTTTTTGCCAACGCCTTTGCTCAATGATGGCATCCAACATCACCGAAGAAATGACCGGGTACTCTAAAGCAGCGATGGTATGTTGCTTCACGCTTTTCAGTAGCTGTGCAACGCTGCCGTTTGCAGGAACACGAATTGGCAAGGCGCTCTCCCCAGCTAACAGTGCAATGAGATCCGTCATTTGCGTGTCGTAGCGATTCTCCATCACGTGAGTGATGCAAAATTCTTTGTCTGCAGTGACACGAGATAAACTCATGCCGATGAGCGTATTCATTAGCATTTGCAAACTTGCATCAAATTGCTGAGCGTACTCTTTAAGCTTATCTAACTGTGTTTCACTCAAAACCACCAAGGCGCTTTGCAATGCTAACTGTTCAGCCTGATATTGCGCCGGAAAAGTTGGGTAATGTAGGTCGCGCAGCGCATCTTGCCAAAATGTGGTGATATCATCTTGGCACGTTTGATAAGCTTCTCTCTCCCAATAAACAAAATCTCTGAGCTGCGCATTATGTTGCGCTAAAGGAAATTCGCGGCCATTAACAATGCTGACGTAATATTGTTCAATGTGACGAGCAAAAATGCTCAGCGCTGCGCCATCAAAAATAATGTGAGGGGCGCATAAAAACAGTAAATAATCATCGTGTGCAAACTGTAATAAGTGTGCAACCAACAGTGGCGGCTTTGTTAAATCAAAAGGCTCAAGGCGAATGGTTTCTAAAGCATCATACACTTCAGCCAATTGGCTGGGTGTCATATTTTCACAGTCTATAATGTTTAGCTCTATTGGCTTAACGCTGTCACTTACTTGTTGTAGTGGTCGTTTAAGGTCTATCTCGACTTGCAATGAATCATGATGTGCACACAGCATTTGTAACGACTGTTGCAAACTTTCAATATCAATAACATCTTTTATTTCAATACATTGCACATTGTTAACGGTGCCAACGTTGGCATCGTTAATTAACCAAAATACCACTTGCTGATAAGACAGTGGAAAGGGCTCCATCACATCCCAATTTTGCGCAACCAACGAAGGTAAACTGATCCCTTGCTCATGAACTGGCTGATTCTCGCCATGTAAATCAGTTAGTTGCAACAACTTGGCTTGCTTCTCTATGGTACTGTTGTCAAACAAACTTTTCAGCTCAACAGGGGCGTTTAGCTGCTCTTTGATTAACACCTTAAGCTTGGCAATACTCAACGAGTGCCCGCCAAGCGCAAAAAAGTTGTCGGTTACACCAAATTGTTCAACATTTAAAATTTGCTGCCAAATAACATGTAACGCCTGCTCTGACTCGTTACGCGGCGCAACTGCTTGCGTTTTTAAGGTATAACGTGGTTGTGGCAGCGCTTTTCTATCCACTTTGCCGTTAAGTGTTTGCGGGATACAGGCCACTTGTGTCAACGTGCTGGGCAGCATGTAGCTTGGTAACTGTTCAGATAGCTGGTTGAGTATCGTCGCTTCGTCAAATACCTGCCCAGGCGCTGGCATGATATAAGCGGCTAAAAATACGTTTTGCGACTCTTTGATATCAACTACCACCGCCTGTTGTACTTGCTCTAATTGACACAGTGCCGCTTCTATCTCTCCAAGTTCAATGCGATATCCTCTTAACTTAACTTGAAAATCATTGCGACCATGGTATTCAATTTCACCACTTGGCAACCATCGAACAAGGTCGCCGGTTTTATAGGCCTTTAGCGCATCTAAACCATCACTAAGCGCATAGGGCTGTTGGCTAATAAAACGTTCCGCGTTAAGCTCTGGGCGATTTAAATAGCCTTTTGCCACTAAATCTCCGGCAACCACCAGCTCGCCAATAGCCCCTAAAGGCGCAAACTGACCCCTCTCGTTTAGCACGTAAAGTTGCGTATTCGCCAGTGGCTTACCTAAGTTACTGATGCTATCAAACTGTGTTTTCTGTAGTTTTTGCAATTGAGTCACGGTGGCTTCGGTCACACCGTAGCTATTGATAAGTAACTCCCCCCAAAGCTCTGCAACCTCAGCGGTACAGGCTTCACCACCGGTGATCACCCGTTTTAAACTATTTGAAGTAACCCTGCCAAGCGCACTCAAATAGGTTGGTGTGGCTTCAAAGTGAGTAATTTTTTGCTCAATGAGCAAGGCACTTATCACATCTGGTTGCACTATTTGTGACTGACTTGGGATCACCAAACATGCGCCATTGATAAGGGTTATAAACAAGTGCTCAACTGACACATCAAAAATATAATTTGCAAGCCACAACACCCGTTCTTGATCACTAAAGCCAAATGCCTGTGTCTGCGAGGCGATTAACGCACTGACATTATCGTGACTGAGCATTACCCCCTTTGGCTTACCGGTAGTACCTGAGGTATAAATAACATACGCAAGATCGCTTGCTTGGCTAACGCTTTCAAGCACTAAGTGATGCGCCGTGTTGGCAAGCTCAGCATAATCAACGTTAATAACTGGCACGACAGTATTTTTTAATACTGCTTGGTAGTTGTCAGTACAAAGTAGCAATGCCGATTTAGTGTCTTCGAGAATGAACTGCCTTCTTTCATCAGGGAACTCTGGAGATAAAGGCACATAGGCGCCCCCTGCACGTAACACCGCCAAAATCGCAATAACCATCTCGATACTCTTATCGAACTGCAATGCAATAAATGTGTTTGCACTGAGCGCAACGCCATATATTTGCTGATATTGCTCACGGATTTTCACTGCAAGTGTGTTAACCCAAGCATTCATCTGAGCATAACTCACTTGCCTATCAGCAAAACATAAAGCGATTGCATCGGGCCTTTGCGTTACCACCTCATCAATTTGCTCTGTCAGTGTTTTATTTTTTGGGTATGGCGATTGCGTTGAGTTCCAACTGAGCAACTGCTGTAGATGTTGGTTCGTGACCCAGTTTATCTCTTGCAACTGGGTATTCGGGTTATCAGCAAATTGCTGCAATACATCAAGGTAACTCTCAACCAACCACTGCATACGTTGCGCAGAGAATAGCGCAGCCCCATACACTAATTTACCAGTTAAGTGTGTTGAGTGATCGGTAAGCGTTATATCTAAATCAAATTTTGCCGACTCCTGTAAAGTCACGTCTTCTTCGCCAGCAACAAAAGGTAACAGCCCCAGCTCATTGGTATTATCTGGCGGTACGACGCTGAACATCACTTGAAAAATAGGATGGCGAGACGTGTCACGGCTATCACATAACGCCTGTACAACTTGCTCAAAGGGCACATCTTGGTTTTGTTTGGCATTAATAATCACTTGGTGAAGCTGTTGAATTAACGTCTGCAAAGACTGCTGCTCAGACAGCTTTAATCTCAACGCCAAGCTATTTACAAAAAAACCAATTAAAGCATGCGTTTGTGGTAAGTGTCGGTTATCTGTAGGCGTGCCAATCACGATGTCGCGCTGACCTGTTTGGCCGTAAAAAGTAACAAATGTCGCAGCGGCCATCACGGTGTACAAAGTGGTATTGTTTGCAGCTGCAATACGCTTTAATTGCTTTGTTAAACTGGCGTCGATTATAAAATCGTGTGTTGCACCTTGATAATCAAATTGTGCGGGACGCACAAAGTCCGTTGCCAATGCCAGAGGTTCATGACCTTTGAGCTCAGTTTGCCAATAATCTAGCTGTTGGCGCATCACCAACTGCTGTTGTTCTTGGTGTTGAAATTGCGCATAGTCACGATAACGAATTGGCAATTCAGGCAGCTTTGCCTGTGTGCCTGTTTTCAAAGCATGGTAAATCAATGCCAATTCATTAAAAAAGACCGGCTCAGACCAACCATCAAAGGCAATATGGTGCCAAACGATAAACAAAAATTGCTGTTGCGATACGCTGTAATTAAACACGCGCATTGGCGCACCATATTGTAAGTCAAACGGACATTCATAATCTGCTTGCACTCTTGCGCTCAGTTGCAGCTCGCTTTGTAGTTCAACACGCGCAATCTCAATGGGTTGCATCAATTCTGTAAGCCGAGCTTGTTCCACATCTTCAGCTTGGCTATAGCAGCTGTTTAATACTGGGTGTCTGGCTACAACATGTTGCAGGGCTTGCTCTAGTAAAGAGATATCGGCATCCCCAGCAAGCTTGGTAAAAAAGGGCAGATGATAGGCATCTGTGCCACCTTCAAACTGCTCAATAAACAACATCCGTTGCTGCGCATAAGATAGCTTGTTTGCGTCTGAGTGGGGAATTTCTATAACGCTTTGAGCATCACTAAGCTGTAGCGCAAATGTTGCAATGGTTGGGTGTTGGTATAGTTGCGCCAGCGATATAGAGCAATTAAGTTGCTGTTGGCATAACCCGATTAATTTTAGGGCACTGACAGAATCACCACCGAGTGCAAAAAAGTCATCATGAATACCTATTTCCTGTAATGACAAGACTTGCAACCAAAGCGGTTTTAACTTTGCTTCGTGCTCGCTGCGCGGTTGCTCAACTTGGTCATCATGAAATAACGTCGGCTCAGGCAATGCGCGTCTGTCTAACTTGCCATTAATAGTAATAGGAATCTGCTCAAGCTGAGTGTAGGTTGCAGGCACCATATAACTGGGTAATGATTGCTGTAAACATGCTTTGAGCGCTGCGCCTTCAATGCTACATCCTGATTTGAGTACGTAATACGCGGCCAAGTATTTAACTTCACCACGGCATCTATCAATTACAACTGCGCTTTCTACTTCAGGTTGAGCACTAATAACTGACTCGATTTCTCCAAGTTCAATGCGATAACCGCGGATCTTAACCTGAAAGTCGTCACGACCAAGATATTCAATATCGCCATTTTCTAACCAACGAGCCTTATCACCCGTTTTATACAAAATACTGCCATAAGGGGTAGCGCTGTCACTTTGCTCAACAAAGGGATTAGCAATGAATTTTTCAAGGTTAAGCTCTGGGCGATTCAGATACCCTTGCGCCAATCCTACACCGCCAATATACATATCACCCGGTGCACCAATGGGTAACAACTTTAACTCTGCCGACAAGATAAAAATTTGGGTATTTGCTAAAGGCTTACCAATGTTATTCATACGCCCGCTGGTTTTTCTATCACAGCGCTGCGTTTGTGTGACTGTTGCTTCAGTAACACCATAACCGTTGACCAATCTTTGCTGCCAAAGATTTTGCACATCTTTGGTACAGGCCTCTCCCCCAGTTATCACTCTTTTTATGCTAGGCGCATCTACCTCGCCAAGTGCACTTAGGTAAGTTGGCGTTGCTTCAAAGTGTGTGATTTTTTCACTTTGTAACAATGATTTAATACAAGCTGGGTCTAATATTTGCGACTCAGTTGGCACCACTAAACATGCTCCGCTACTCAGAGTTAAGAAAAAGTGCTCAACGGATACATCAAAAATATAGTTAGCTAACCAAATCGATTTGTCTTGCTGTGTAAAATCAAATACGCGGCGCTGATGATTAATCAGGTTAACCACACTTTGATGAGTGATCATCACGCCTTTGGGCAGTCCCGTAGTACCTGACGTATACATCACATAAGCAAGCTGTGAGGGTGAAAGCGCATCTCCCCCCGTATGATTTTGCAAGTCTTGTTGCTCATCCAGCGTGTCTATCGCCATACTCATACAAGGCGCTTCACTGACATAATCAAGGTAATGCGACTGAGTTAAAATCAGCGAACTTTGTGTATCTTCAAGAATGAAGTGTCGTCGCTCGGCAGGAAATTGCGGTGAAATGGGCACATATGCTGCACCCGTTTTTAACACCGCCAAGATTGCAACAGCCATTTCTACGCTTTTATCCAGCAAAAGCGCGACTATGCTTTGCTTGTCTGATTGATGCCCTTCGCCTTTGGCTAAGAGCATTGTCTTAATGCGACATGCCAGTGCATCAGCTTGTTGATGTAGTTGCCGATAACTCACTGTTTTATCTTCAAAGAGAATAGCGGTGCGCTCAGGCCACTGTTGTGCAGCGCGCTCAAGTTGACTCACTAAGGTGTCATCTTCGGGCCAATCAACCGTATTACCTTGCCAGTGTTCAAGTAGTTGCGTTTTTTGTTCAAAAGGTACTAAGTCAATCTCAGTTAAGTTTTGCGCCGTACCACTGATGAGTCCTTTGAGCGTGTGTGTAAAACAGCTTGCAAAAAGCGCTAAACCCGAGTGGCTATATTGCCGTGGGCAAAGTATCTCAATTGCGATGGTGTTTTCGAACGTTTGGGCATGTAGCTGCCAGCTTTGATTATTAACCAAAGGCACCAACTGCAACGGGTTGTCTGTGAGACTAAACGTGGCTTGATAAAGAGATTCCAATCCAGCATCGTTAGCCGCTTGCCAGATAGCATCTTGGCTGTGCTTTGCGTCATCCCCTAAACTGTGTGCTAAAGCTGTATTCACTGCATTTGCCAGCTCTGTAAATGCCTGCTCTACAGCGCTTTGCATCGAAAGGTCGCACACCACTGGAGTATATACATTTGGCGGTGTTATTTGCTGTTGATTGACACCAATTGCAAAGCGAGTCTGGCCAGATAAGGTACGCAAAGTGAGGTAGTAACTAAGTAACAACAAGGTTCGCAAGTCGCACTGAGTTTGCGCTAAGTGCTGCTTTAGCAACGCAACCTCTTGCTCAGTTAAACTTACAAGATAGTGATCGCCATATTGGCTTATATGTGTTTCATCTTCGCATGGATCTGAAACAACAAGCGTATCAAGATCAACGAACTGGTTTTGCCAAAAGGTCATACTCATAACAACGTCCTTATACAACTGAACAGCTACGTTTAATTTATAAATAAATTCATAAACACATGTACATATAATGGGTAATTCAGCCTAACTTCCCTACCCATGCGATTAACAAAAATACGTTACGATGATCAAGACTCACCTTGCCCTTGTTGCTGCGATTGACTGTACGCAAAGAGTGCCGCGGCGCTCACCCCCACAGCCACTGCAAAAACGATAATGCTGACAGCTATCACGCTTAACCATATGCCACTGGTTAATGACGGCACAAAAAAACCGAGCACAAACAAGGCCAACCAAGGAATAAACCCTGCGCCTAAAATCATGCCAAATAACTCTGAATGGGAGAACTTATCCGTACCAGACAAAAACAATGACTGTAGTTTCATATCTGTTTGAATTGGCTCCAAAACGTTGTAGCAGCTCCAAAAACCAACAAAAGTACAACTGATATAGCTATATGTTGCTAAGCTCGATAGGCTAATTTGCCCCGCATCTGCAACATATCCGGTGTAGTACTTGCTCATCAGCAAACCAAACGCCAGCGCAGCGAATAAAAGCCATGGCAGTAAATGAAAAGTGATCAGCAAATCAATACTTTGCGATTCATCAAGCTGCTTTGTGCCCCGCGCTTGGTGCAAAGTACCCGCAACAAGCGACTTGGCATAGCGCTCAAATAACACAGCACTGACAATAAACACCCCAACTCCGACACACAGCGCAATTAAGAGCATGATGCCAACACTCTTTGAACTAAAGTAATATAGTGCTGCGCCGCCTATGGCGGGCAGTAAAGCCAATAATGCAGTTTTAATAGTGACGCATTGCCATTGCTGGGTAATTGGCGTCTCACTGAGCGCTGAAATATCGATATGGCTAAAATCATTTAGCTGTTTTTGTGTGGCGGTTTTTAGCTTTGCAAGCACAGAAGCAGCTTCGCTAAAGACGTATAACGGTATTAATACCAAGAAAAATCCATACCAAAACGGATTTAATGTTTCAAAGTAGGGAGTGATAAGCAGCATCACAGCGAAAATAGCCAAAACTTCCAGCACGCTCGAAAACAACAGATCCCAAAGTAATTCTTCACGCTGCTTGGCAAACCAAGTTGCAAAATTATTCTCCATCGACAAGCACTCCTTGAGCATCTAACTGAGTATGGGTTGTTACCCAGCGAAGTACATCATCAACAAACTGCTCAGTTAAGCCATCGGCTCCCAACCAATTCATTTTTACACCAAACCAAATTGAATCTTTACTAATGCCTGAAAAGTATTCGTTTTTGAATAAGCCGTGATCCGCATTTTCATACACCTTGTAACTAAACGGACCTGATAGCTGGCTTTGATAGGTGTCGATACTTTGCTGCACATCTACAACCTGATCAGAGTCGCCAAATAGCGCTAACACCGGCTGCTGTATCTGATTGAGCGTTGCACTTGCATCAACATGCATATTGTTTATCACAAACTCATAGCGACTTGGGCTCATCACCTTGCCACCATAGCTTTGCGGTGCGTTTTGGGTAATAAATTGCTGATATGTTTTATAAGGTACTCGTTGTTTTAATAGCTCATCCAAGGCACTGTTATAGTCAAGATTTTGAGCTAACACCTCACCATCTTGCCCTAATGATTTTAAGCGTTGCACCGTTTGAAAATGGCCTTGTTGCTCCCAGTTAACCGCGGTTGACACCATAATGGCATATTTGACTCGTTTATCTTGAGCAAGCACAGTGGGAAGCACCCATCCTGCTTGTGAAAAGCCGATAACGCCAATGCGCTGACTATCCAACTTTGGTTGCGTGGATATCCAATCAATCGCTGCGCTCAGTTCTTCGGCGCGTTGTGTCATGTTTTGCTCAAGCCAGTGACCACTTGAACCGCCCACTCCTTGTTTATCCCAAGATAGCGAAGCAACACCTGCCTGAGCAAGGGCTTGCCACAGCGGGTGGTAGTAACCATAACCGCCACTTGAAATAGGCCCGTCACCATGCACAAATATCACCACAGGCACTGGTTTATCCGCTCTGAGTTTGGGCAGCACAACAGAGCCATACAAGGTCTCTTCTTGGCTGGCTATCTCAACGGCATGACGGTCGTAATTCGAAAACCAAATAACGGCGATAACCAAACCGAGCGATAGCACGCTGGCGATTTTTATTATTGAATGCATTGCGATATTCTCAATTTTCATCTAGTTCTTTTTTACCATTAACAACGCGACCACGGACCAAAACAATGTTATTTCAAGCATATCGAGTATAAATTTTCCCCATTTTAGGTCAATCGAATCATTGCGAATTTAGCGCTTTGCTTACAAAGTCTTACTAAAGGCTATCAAGCGCTGTGCTCAACTAACTGCGCTACCTCAGATGATTGTCTTAGCAATGTATACAGCTCTTCTCGTATGGTTTGCTCAGCTTGCTCAGTTAAACACTGATGAGATAAGCGGATCCCCGCCCCTTTGAGCGGATGCTTTTCAATGTAAAAATTCAACACGTTTTGCTCCCATTCACTGTCATCTTGTGGCACGGGAAAGTCCAGCTGCCGACGTAAGGTAATGCGACACGCCTGCGCAGTGTCTTGCTCAGCGGCTGTGGTATCAATACCCTGTTCATAAAATGACGGCAGCATATTGACGTTCATTGTCAGTGCTTGATGGTGCGGCCCGTAACGTAAGGTCTTTTTATCTTCTTCGATATCGCTTGCCGCTATCGCAGCAAAATCAGCCAACACCTGTGGATATAAACCAGTTTGTTTACTGATACTGTGATACGCTCCACTAAGCTTACTAATAACTTTTAGCCACCAAGGCTGCTTGCTCAGTTTGCGGCGCGCCAAGATTGACAATGGAATGCTCCAAGGCACATGTCGGTATTCATATACAGCAAGCGTGGTTTTCTTCACTTGTAAAAACAACTCAAGCAGTGATTGGCTATCAGAGATTTGTAATGGCACGGGCAATGATGTAAGCAGTGCTCCATAAAGCGATCTTGCGCCATCTATATCCCGATTCTCTTGCACCGTGGTTAAACATAAGCGGTTGTTACCAGATAATTTAGCCATCACTTTGCCGAGCAATGCTAAAAATACCATCTGTTGGGTTAGTTTATTTTGCGAGCACCAGCGCCCAATATCTTGTAACTGGGTTTGACTCAGAGGGATAAATATTCCACGTCGTGCTCGGTTAGTGATATCCAGCAATGCAGGCGCTAGATACGTTGGCTTGGCTTGACTGAGTTGTTGTTGCCAAAACTGTGTGGCTTGCTGGCTTTGCGAGTTCCTAATTGCTTGCTCTTGAGTAACATAATCAGCCAGCCCCAGTTTTCTGCCTCCTCTGAGCGGCTCTCCGTGCAATGCTTTTTGATACAAGGCGCGCAGTTCTATGTCCATTTGATGCAACGCCGCACCGTCCATTGCAAAATGTGGCATCACTAACATAAGCAGGTGTTTTTCAGGCGTGAGTTTAATCAAGCAAGCGCGCAGCAAAGGAGGTTTCATTAAATCAAAGTTTGGCTCACTGTATTTTAAAAATAATGCCCCTAAGGAGGCTGTGCGGCCTTGCTCACATAAACCGCTTAGGTCTTCATAAGGTAAATGAAAATATTCATAGGGATAAACATACTGTAGCGCGCACCAATCACTTACAGATGCGCGCAGGATCTCGTTGTCTTGTAGCAGTGTATTGAGGACTTTTTCAAGCAAGTCTGAGCGTAATGGTCCCTCAAACTCATATGGCAAAAAATGATTCGCCGTTTCTTTGGTCATATGATAAATAAACCAAAAACTAAGCTGACCATTGGTCAGTGGCAACACCTGTCTATTTTTATCAATACTGATATTCATCATTCTGCTCCTTCACTTGCCGCAGACTTGTTAGTACTAACTAACTCACTAAGTTTTGCTATCGTTGGATTTTCCAACACATCCTGCAATGTAAGCTGCGTCGCATGTTGCTCATTGATACGATTAACAATCTTCAGTGCTAACAAGGAATGTCCATGCAGACTGAAAAAGTCATCGTCACGACCAATGGGTGATAAATAGAAATAACTTTGCCAAATCTGTGCAATTTGCCGCTCTAATGGCGTTGTAGGCTCGACAAATGGCTGCGCCAACTCTGGGCGTGGCGCATATTGTTGCTCATCAGATTGCTGTGTTTGTTTGACTAATGTGGCCGATGACACGTGACTCACTAACATGTCATCAACAAGTAGCTTATGCGTTGGTTGCGACAAAGCACTAAAACACCGCCCAAGGTCTTCTGCGGTTATCTGCTGATTTGCTAGCACAACACTTGAGAAGCAGTTTTTGGCGGCCTGATGCCACAATCTGGCATTGCTTGTTAAGCCTGCGGTACACGGCCCATGCAGCAACACTAATGAACATAGCAAAGGGTTAGCGGCCATTAACTTAGTTAATAGTTGCGTGTAAGCCGCCTGATGTTCAACGTTCATTAGCAGATTTTCAGGCTGACTAAAGGCATTCTCTGTGGCCACTAAGTTGATACAAATATCACTACACAGTAACTCTGGCTGCTTGTGTAAAGGACGATTTGCTTTGTGGTTATGCCAAGAGCAGGCAATACCTTCTTCTAACCAACGAGTGAGCAGTAAAATAATTTTGCTGTATAAATTACCTTCAACATGGGCAAGTAACCACTGCTGCCATTGCTGTTGCGCAGGAAAGTCTGCGGGCAACACCACATGAATATGTTCACACAATGCAGGCAAAGTAGATGCGATGGCAACGCCATTTGGCTGCTCAATGCCAAGCAAAAGTGCCTTATTATAGTTAACTGGCGTGTAGCCACTGGGGTTAAACCGGCTATGAGTCAAACAAAATAATTGCTTGTGCATAATTTTAAATTGGCTTGCTTTGGCAACCATTGCTTGGCTCAAAAGTGTACTTGAAAGCACACTTGAAAGCGTACTTGAAAGCACAGCTGTCTGTGGCACTTTAGTGGCGTTTTTTGCAACCTCACACCACAGTGTTTTTGGCGGGCTGCCAAGTGCTAAGTCTTGATACTGGTATGAGAAAAAATCAAAAATATAACGCCCCAAATGCGCGCATTTATTATAGGCGGATTCACTGGGTATTAGGCAAAGTTGCGCCCACCTTGAGTTTGTATCTTGCAGGTGCGCATCAAGAGCCTGCCAACTGCGACGCAATGGCACATCCACCATGGCATTTAACATGTCTTCAGGTTTACTCGTGAACGCGCTCAATCTCGCATCTACCCAACTGCAAGGGGCACTAATTTGCTGTTGAATATGGCTTTCAATTTGTTCTAAATGCGCCTGCTGCGTTAAATCCGCATATAACATATTATCGTTGCTCACACTAAATTGCGATGCGCAATAGATATACCAAACATTTTTGTCGCTGCCACCAAAGCAGTGCTGCACTTTTTTAGCCGCTTCCCCTTTGGGCATCAGCAATAAGATTTGCTGTTGCGTGTCATCTTGCTGCGCCACTTTTGACCACTGCTGCATTTGCCAACGTGTACTTTCAAGTTTGTGCAAAGGCAGCTTAAAGCGCGTTGATGCAAACGCATATCCAGGTAAAGACAGGGGCGCAAACTTTTCTCCAAAATGTGCGTCACTATCAATAGCAACGCCTTGCATCCAAAGTTGTGCCGCCATGCGATGCACACTCGCATCGACCACAAGGCGGCTACATGATAAAGGACGCAGTTGCTGATCACTTTTACTTTCACACAAAGCCTGCCAAAATGCTTCTTGTTGCCAGTATTTGGCTGTTAAAGGCTCAGCAGAGTCATTACATGTTAGTACGCAGCGCGCCTGATTTGGTAGGCTTTCAACGTGCGCGATTGATTGATTATTAAGTAAAGATAACGCCTGGCTTGAGTTTAATACGCCAGCCCACTGCGCAGCACTAATAAACAACGCACCGCGGGCGTGAATGTTTTTAAGCGCCAACCCCATTTGTGACAACCGAGCGAGCACACTCAACCACACCGCGCGGTTTAGTAGCCTTTCAATACTTGGGTCATCAGCCATTTTAATACGCAGCTCATGCCACAGTGAAGGCGACTTACAAATAGCATCTAGCTCTGCGCTTGACTCACCAAGGTAGCGTTTAAATTGCGTATTCAGAGCATCATCACTATCAAATAAACGCTCTAACACAATCAGGTCGTCACTTGTAATGGCCTCAATGCTAATGATTGGTGCCCCCTGAGCTTTGCTAATGTCATCGCTGGTAATAGCTTTAAGCGCTTGAAAATCTTGTAAAGAAGAGACACTGACAGCGCTGCGATAAAGCATCGGCTCTTTACAATTGAGTAAACTCCAACTTAATTGTTTTAAGTTACATTGTGGGTTATTGCGCAGCCAAGCAAGCAACGCATCACGATTACGTAGTAGTGCTTGCGGGTCTTTAGCACTTAAAAATAATACTTGCTCATTGTGCTCACTCGCAGCTAAGGGCACAGCGCTGGCATTTTGCAATAGCACATGACCGTTCGTGCCACCAATACCAAAAATGTTCAATCCAGCAATCAGTGGTTTAGACTCAGGCCAAGGCGTAACCTCGCGCTGTACATAAAAACGGCTGCTTGGCGATTGTAGCTGTTCTAACGGGTCGTCACAGTTGATGGTGGGCAAAAGTGTCCGGTGATGTAGCATCAAGCTCACTTTGACAAGACTTGCCAACCCCGATGCGGCATCTAAATGCCCAATATTGCCTTTGACAGATCCCAGCGCACATGACTGACTTGGCGCAGCTTCGCCATATGCCTGTTGTAGTGCTCTTAGCTCTACACCATCACCTAGCTCAGTGCCTGTGCCATGAGCCTCCACATACGCCACTTCGTGCGGTTCGATATCGGCGTTCATCATCGCTTGCTTGGCAACTTGCGCTTGGCCATTGACCGAAGGTGCCGCAAAGCCCAACTTGTCTCGACCATCATTGTTCAGTGCGCTGCCTCGGATCACCGCATAAATGCGGTCACCATCTTCGAGTGCCTCTTCATAGCGCTTAAGCACCACAGCCAAAGCACCACTACCAGGCACCATACCTGTCGCATTATTGGCAAAAGGTCGACACAAGCCATCAGGGCTGAGCGGTCCACCGGGTGTTGCTGTGTAGCCTTCGTAATGGGGATAACCAATACGACTGGCAACCACCAGCGCCGTCTCACAATCACCACTGTTCAGTGCTAAGCACGCATAATGCAGTAACACAAATGACGTGGAACACCCAGTTGTCAGCGACAATGCTGGCCCATTCACCCCCAGCTGATAAGCAAGCTTACTAGCAAACAACTCTTGCGAGTTATGATGAATTAACTCATCAATTTCTACCGCGCTGTCTAACTTATCTTTGTTGCTAATACCATAGGTTAAATAGGCACTGGTTGGGGCCCCTGCAAATACGCCAATATGTGCGCCAGTGCGCTGGTTAATCAAACCCGCGTCTTCTAAGGCATGCCAACTGACTTCTAGACTCTGGCGAAGCTGAGGGTCCATAAGGCAAGCCTCACGTGCTGCAACATCAAAAAATGCCGCATCAAAACCATGCACATTGTCTAATACCCCGCCCAAATTACCGCTTTGATCGGGATATCTTTGTTGCTGCATTTTTAGGATATCTTTGCCTGCCAGTAGGTTTTGCCAATACTCATCAATGGAGTTCGCGCCCGGCACCCGAGTGGCCATACCGACAATTGCGACTTCAAGCCCCGTTACCGTTTCCATGCTTATGCCCTTTTACCTTGTCGGTTTCTCAGCTTGAGCATTCTTGCTCTCGCATCTTGTTTATTTTTTGCCTTGTCACTGTCAGCTTGCGCAGTAGCTTGCCCTGTCCCGCAAATAAACTGGCAAAAGCGTTCAATCGACGGGTAATTAATTAAATCAAGCGTGGTAATTGCTTTGAGTGCCACGGTGCTTTCATCACTCATAGGCCCCTGCTCTGGTAGTGCTTTGAGCTTTGTGAGCAAGGGTAAGAACAACAGCGAGTGACCACCTGCATCAAAGAAGTTATCGGTATCACTTACCTGCGCTTGCAATAATTCATGCCAAACGCGACGAACCCCCTCAAGCAATGCTTGCTCAATAGGCTCCCCGTTTTGCTCCGCTGCATGTTGCTCCGCTTGCTCAGTAACTGACTCTTGCATTGAGGCACTGTCTAATTGCGCTAAATCACTGGCTGTAACTGTTGCTAAACGCTGGGTAATCGCAACAGCGCTGTGACCAAATTCTTGATGCTGTGCATGGGCGTTGTCAGCCATTTGCGCAAATACCGCCATGTATAACTCGCCCAGCGCCACCACTTGCTCACGTGTTAGCAGGTCGTTGTCGTAGTCCAACTGCAATGACACGTCATTGGCTTTTAGACCTGACGACAGTGTTAAGTGTTGGAAATGCACTGTCAGGGCAAAGTTGGTGCCTTCATGAACTTGGTCGGTACGCAGGTTATTTTTCACTGTTAACCCTAATTCAGGGCACAGCGCCTCATATACGTGGAAGTCCATGTAATTAAATAACACATCTTCTAGCAGTGCGGTTTCTCGGCCGACTAAGCGCTGCACTTCTGCCAGTGGGAAGCGACGATGTGGAATAAGGTCACACTCAAGCGCAAAGGTATCTTGAATGAGGGCTTGCCAAGTGCCGTCTTTTAACTTTTGTCTAAACGGTAATGTATTGATAAATAGACCATACTGTTTATCACCACCCTTACCTTCATAACGGCCATTGGTCGGTATACCCGTTAGTACATCGTGTTGTGAGCTGACCAAGCTCATCACCTTAATGTGACCTGCTAATAACACACTCTTCAAAGGTACATTGGCTTGTTTCATCAAGGCTTTTAAGCCGTTGTAAATGTTATCTTCAATTCGCAGGTGTACCGCACGCAATTGCTTTGATTGACACATCGCATCACTTTGCAGCGGCAATGCCAGTGGCTCAAAATCAGCCAAATAATTTGTCCAAAAATCGATGCTTTGCGGGTTATTGATGGTCGCCTTTTCGGTAGCCACAAAGTCTGCATAACGCCAGTTTAACTGTGGCAATGCAGTGGGCGCACGACGGCCCATTTTTTCGGCATAAAGGTTAAACACATCAACAATCAGCGAGTGGTAGCTCCATCCATCAAAAATCGGGTGGCATTCCGTCATGGTAAACTGGAAGCTTGTGGCACTGCGATGCTGAATAAAAAAGCGCAGCAACGTAGGTTTAGTTAAATCAAATGGTGAGGCTTTTTCTTGTTCAATCAGTGCCATCACTTGCGCTTCTTGCTGTGACTCATCCAGCGACGTGATATCAGAAAACTCCACAGGCAACAGCGCATGGGCATGCACACATTGAATGGGTTGATACTCATTGTGTAGGTCAAATCCTGTGCGCAAAATTTCGTGATGAGCCACCAACTCTTGCACCGCTTCATAAAACAGTGCTTCGTTGAGCTTATGGTCCAAGCAAATGTGCGAGGTACCCGTACAGTGATAGATATTCGACTCTGGCGCCAACATCATATGGTAGAACATACCTGCCTGCATGCCGCTCAAAGGATAAGCATCAATGACATCTTCAGGTAGTTGCGCGCGCTGCTCCTCGCTTATCATGCTAAAAGCTGGAACATCTTTTACAACGCCCATAGAGTCTGCATCGTGTTGGCTTAGATATTCAGCGAGCGCTTTGATGGTTTGGGTCTTAAAAATTTGCTCTAGTGGTAAAGAAATCCCTTGTTGCTCTAACAACTCATTCACTTGCACCGCACGTAATGAGTCACCTCCCAGTGCAAAGAAGTTATCGTTGACGCTAACGCTATCAACGTTCAGTACTTGTTGCCAAATTTTTGCAATACCTACTTCTATGGCACTACTTGGTGCAACAAACTCTTGCGTGAGGGTGCTTCTATCTACTTTAGGCTCAGGCAATGCGCGGCGGTCAATTTTGCCATTAATGGTTAGTGGAAATGCCGTTAACGGCATAAAAATGGCGGGGATCATATACTCAGGCAAGGTCTTGGCAAGTTGTTCTCGCAACGCTTGCACGCTAAGCGCATCACAGACAACATAAGCCACCAATTGCGCACCTTGCTGCGGCGCTTCGTGTGCTAACACTAAAGCCTCTTTGATGCCGTTGCAGGCTAATAACGCGTTTTCAATCTCCCCTAATTCAATCCTAAAACCACGGATCTTTACTTGGTGATCGGCACGCCCTTGGTAAATTAGTTCACCTTGGTTATCTACTTTCACTAAATCCCCAGAGCGATAAAGTGTTGGCTGCGCGTCATTAAATGGGTTGTTAAGAAAACGCTCTGCGCTCAACTGTGCACGGTTATGATAACCATCAGCAACGCCGTCTCCAGATACAAACAGCTCGCCAGTCATGCCATCTGGCACAGGTTGTAACCACGGGTCTAATACGTACATAGATAAATCTGGAATAGCTTCACCAATTGGCGCCGCAATACGCCCTTTTAATAGCTCAGCCGACAGCTCTTGGTAAGTGACATGCACTGTGGTTTCAGTGATGCCATACATGTTGATAAGCTTTGGTTGCTGCTGCGAGTATTGCTCAAACCAACGTGATACCGAGGGAATATCCAGCGCTTCGCCACCAAAAATGACGTAGCGTAAGCTATAGGGCTTACCTATTGCGGCGTATTGTTTAAATGCCGACGGTGTTTGATTCAATACCGTGATCTGATACTTTTCGACCCACTGTGCAAACACGTCTGGTGCACGAGTCACCTCTTTGGGGATCACCACCAATTTTGCACCGTATAACAATGCGCCCCACATTTCCCAAACCGAAAAGTCAAACACGCATGAGTGAAATAAGCTCCATACATCTTGGCTGTTAAACTCAAACCAATGATCGGTGGCACTAAAGAGTCTCAACACGTTGTGGTGTGTTGTTTTCACGCCTTTTGGTTTACCCGTAGAGCCCGAGGTATAAATCATATAAGCTTGATCAGTGCGCTCTATGTGGCAATTTAAATTGCTGTCATCGTTGCTTGCTATCTGCTGCGCATGGGTATCTAAACAAACCAGTTGTAAGTTACGCTGCGCAAATAAAGCAAGGCTGTCTTGATTGCCGATAACCACATCCACATTGGCATCATCTAAAATATATTCCAGTCTTTGCTGGCCCGCACTTGGGTCAATTGGCACGTAAGCCGCGCCGACTTTTAACACCGCTAAAATCGCCACCATGGTATTTACGCTTGGCGATAAACAAATCGCCACTTTCGACCCTAATCCTAATTGTGGCTGTACGTTAAGCAGATGACGAGCTAGTTGGTTAGCATTTACATTGAGCTGCTGATAAGTTAGCGTGCGCTCACCATCAACAATTGCTTCGTTATTTTCAAAGCGCGCCACCATCTGCTCAAAGCCTTCGCAAATGCTGTTAAACGGTGATGAATAATCACCAGAAGTGGATGCATATCGCGCAAGCTGAGCATTTTTCGCTTCTTCATCAAGTAAAGGCAATTGATACAAAGGCAAATTAGGCGCGGCAATAATAGAGGCTAATAACTGCGTGTATGCCGCAGCAATACGCTCAATGCTTTGCACTTCAAACAACTCTGTGCTGTATTCCAAGGCCATGGAAACAGCATCGATATTGTCTTCAAGCGATAAAGTCAGGTCAAATTTGCTGGTATCGTTGTGCAACTGCCAGCTGCTTACTCCCAGATCAGACATCTGCTCGTCAGCGTCACCATCATGGCGATAGTAGGCGAACATCAATTGGAAAAATGGCGAGGTATCTAGGCTTCTTTCGCCATATATATCACTGACTAACTTGGCAAATGGTAACTGTTGGTATTCCCAAGCATCAAGCACGGTATTTTTAACTTGCTCTAAATAAGCACTAAAACTTTGCGACATATCGCACTGAGTACGATAAACCACGGTATTAACAAAATAGCCGATGATCGGCTCAAGCTCTGCCATATCACGACCAGCAACTGGTGAGCCTACGGTGATGTCTTCTTGGCGAGTGTAACGACTGATCAGCACCTTAAACGCGCTTAAATAGATATTAAATGCACTTGTTTGCTGCTGTTGTGCTAGGGTATTTACCCCTTGCACTAACTGCTTAGGCAAGGCTATTTCTAATTGCTTACCCTGAAAACTCGGCTGCGCTGGGCGCACTTTATCTGCAGGAAAAGTACAAGGTGTGACATTTGCCAGCTGTTCACGCCAATAAGCCAATTGCTGCTGCGCCTGTTGCTCTGCCAATTGCTCAATTTGCCACTCAGCAAAGTCGCCATATTGCAGCTCAAGCTCTTCTAATTGTGGTGTAATTCCTTGCGCTAATTGCTGATAATTTTGCCATAACTGGCGCTTAAAAATGTCAGCCGACCAGCCATCGGTGATGATATGGTGGAAAATAAATAGGAGCTTGTCTTGCTCAGGCTGAACTAAGCGAATAACACGAAATAATGGCGCCTGAGATAAACTAAATGTCTCGCGAGTTAAGCGTCGCACTAACTGCGTTTGTTCACTTTGCACACACTCCAGCTGCTCAATATGCCAATCAAGTTCGGGCAAAATGTACTGTTTTACCTCGCCTTGCTGAAACTTAAATACCGTACGCAAAGATTCTTGCTGCTGCACAATCAGTGATACAGCTTGTTCTATTAAGTCATTGCGTATCGACTTATTTATACAAAATCCCTGACAGACATGATTATGCCCTGTGCCCGAGAAAAGAGTTTCACTTAGCCACATACCTTGCTGGGCCATTGAAACTGGAAAAGAAAGTTGTTCAGTCATTGTGTTATCCTCATCACCGCTACGTTAAGCGCAAACTTGTTTATTATCCTTGTTTCGTCTTTATTGACGTTTTCTACGTGAACTTATACGAATATTCGATGTGCTCACTTTCGGTGCTTTATCTATTGCACCAGCCAAAGCACTGAGCGTAGGCATTCTCAAAAACGCCGACAGAGGTACTTTAACTTTGAATTCTTTTTGTACTCGAGCCAGTATCTGACTCGCCTTGAGCGAATGCCCCCCTAAATCAAAGAAACTGCTCTGTTGACCAACTTGCTGAACTTGCAGCTGTTCACGCCAAATTTGAGCGAGTTTCTTTTCGGTGTGCGTACTAGGTTCCAAAAAGGTGACTGGTTGCTCTACTGCTAAAGCCAATAGTGCTTTGCGATCTACTTTCCCATTTGCTGTCAGTGGCAACTGCGAGACGTGCTGCCACACATCTGGGTGCATAAAATCAGGTAAGGTGTTTGCCAGCTCATCTTGAAGGCTGGTCTGCAATGCAGACCAGTCTGTAACGCTGTCTTGCGCAACCACAAAGGCAATAATGCGAGTCCGAGCATGTGCTTGTGTGCTATCGCCTTGACTTAGTACCACAGCGACGTGGGCAACATCCTTATGGCTAAGAATGTTCTGCTCAATGTCACTGAGCTCAACACGGTGTCCGCGCACTTTGACTTGTTCATCACTACGACCGCGATAATGCAATCGTCCAGTGTGATCAAAGTAGGCTCTATCCCCAGTTTTATAGAGGGTTTCACCCGCCTTAAACGGATGCAGCACAAATTTTTCAGCCGTTAATTGTGGTTGGTTAACATAACCTTGGGCAAGGCCCATCCCCCCAATATACAGCTCGCCTTCTGCGCCAATGGGTAATAACGCTAAGTATTCATCCAGCACATACAGCTGGGTATTTTGAATTGCGCTACCAATTGGTACATCGGCTAATTGCTCAGCCTCTGGCACTGAGTAAATACAGCAGCCGACCGTGGCTTCAGTTGGTCCATATTCATTGATAATGCGGGCATTATCCGCAAGCCAAGGCTGACATGTTGCGCGGTGCAGCGCTTCACCGCCCACCACTAGGGTGTGAATATTGGCTTTAAAATCGTGGCCTAAATCTTGGTGTATTAGGTCTAAGTGAGCTGGGGTTAATTTAGCTAAACAAAAACTGCCAGCTTGAATCCCTTTTGCTAACTCAATCAGCTGGGTGTCTTGGCTAAATAGCTGCACTTGCGCACCACAAGCAATTGGCACCAACAAACTGGTTACCGTTGCATCAAAGCTAATTGATGTGGTTACAGGCACCTTACCACCAACAGGGTAGTGGTACGCTCGCTGACAATGAGTGACGTAGTTAACCAATGCGCCGTGGCTTATGGCAACGCCTTTCGGTTGACCCGTCGACCCCGAAGTATAGATCGCATAGCAAGGGGATTTATGCGATAAATGTGGCCATACTTCGGGGCGCGGGACTGGTTGCTGTATCAGTTCATCCACTTGATACGCTGATACATCAATGTGTTGTAGCCAATCGGCTTGTGTGTCATCACTTAGCAGCACACGTGCTTGCGCTTGTTTAAGCATGTATTGTTTGCGCTGTGCAGGGTAATTTGGCTCAATAGGGATATAAGCGGCTCCAGCGCGCAGCAGCGCGATGATGGCAACCAATAAGTCGCTATGAGCTTGATAACAAACACCTACATATTCACCCGCAACAATCCCTTTGGCGATTAATGTTGCTGCTAATTGCTCACTGCGAAGCGCCAACTGCGCATACGTCAGCTCGCCGTTAGGTGCTGATACCGCGCTCTGCTGCGGATACTTCGCAACCATATTATCGAATAAGCTCACAAAGTCTTGCGCTGGAAGGGGGATGGTTTCACCTTGCCAGTCATTGAGCAAACGCGCTTGTTGCTGCGCTGGCACGGTATTGATATGTGCCAGTGGTGTGTTTAGCTGCGAGGCTGTCAACTGCTGTAATGCGGTCTCTAATTGAGCGATTAAGCCTTGCAACGGCTCATGACCCGCTGCGCTTGGACTATGGTAGTTGAACTTAATTTTTAACCCTTGCTGCTCACTAATCACTAAAGTGAGTGGGGTTTCTGTTTTCTCAATTGCAAAATCAAATACAAAGTGGCTAGGTGTACGCTCATGCGGGTAGTTTTCAAACACCACTAAGCTGTCAAATAAACGGCTGTCGGCACTGAGGCCAGCAATAACTTTAAGCTCGCCAAGTTCAGCCGCTTGGCTTTGCACCTGCCCCATTTGCTGCTGAATATGAGCTAACCATTCACCGAGCTGTGTTTGACCTTGATAATCAATTGGTAATGGTAGCGTTTCAATAAACAAGCCTATCGACTGCTGCAATTGTCCGCGCTCAGGCTGACGACCTGCATGAGTCACCCCAAAACATACTTTTGCATGGCCTTGTTGACGCTGTAAAACTAATGCCCAAGCCCCTTGCAACACGGTATTAATCGACACATTGGCACTGCGTGCCAGAGCTTTTAACGCATTGGTTTCAAGCTGTGAAAGCTGCAAGTACTCACTGATGTAGTGACCAACTTCGCCCTCTGCTTGCTGCATAACAGACAACGTATCTAGCGGTAGTTTACTATGCGCAAAATCGGCCAGCTGCGAGCGCCAAAATGGTGCCACAATGGTGAAGTCATTCTTTTGCGCAACTAAATCGTAGTTGGCCTTAGCTATGGGTTTGTTATTAAGCAAGTCAGTAAACTGTGCCAGCAGTAAGCTCACCGACCAGCCGTCCAAAATGCCATGGTGATGTACCAACAGCATCTTGATTTGCTCGCCTTGCTCAAGCCAATAAACTCTGTGCAGAGGCGCTTGCTCTAAGGCAAAGCCCAGCTCCTTGTCAGCATCGAGTAGTGCCTGTAGTTGTTCATCATTGTCAATTTTCAGTGCTTGCCAAGCAGCTTGCGCATGGGCATCAACCACCAACAGCGGTTCATCGGTCAAGGTACTAACAAACCTTGCTCTGAGCATTGGGTGGGTATCGACCAGCTGCTGCCAACAGTGTTGATAATGACTTTGCTCATGAGGCTTAGCCTGCGGTAAATCAAAACACAATTGCTCGTGATAAAAATGGCCTTGCTCATTGTGCTGACTATGGAAAACCATGGCCTGTTGCATGCTATTTGCGCTTAGCACTCGCTCTATTGGTTGCTGCTCACTCAATTGTGCTAATTGTGCGGCACTGATGTTCGCTTGCGGGTCACATATTGATAAAAACGCAGTGCTTTGGTTTTGCTGTAGCAACACCAGCAACGCATTTAAGTTAGACTCAAAACAGTTTGCTAACTCTTTCACCCGCTGTGCACTGTCACCATGCGCCGCATGCGACCAATATAACTTTAACCCTTTGTCAGTGGCTTCAACATCCAAGGTTAATGCAAAGCCACGACGGTTTTGCGCGCCAGTTTGATAAGGTAGTAATAGCTCAGGGTCAAGCGCTAACACCTGTTTGTTGTTACTTGTTGATGCTTTACCTAAGAAGTTAAGACACACATGCGCCTGCTCTAACACGGTTTTATCAATTGCACGGTCAACGCTGGCTAACTGCGTTGCTGACATAACCTGCTGTCGGCTGGCATGTAGGGTATCTAACAAGCGCCCCGATGTTTGCACAAACAGCGGATTAAAGTGCGTAAACCACCCTACGGTGCGACTGACATCCAATGCATCAACGCCGCGACCATGATTTTCACTGACAATCAGTACCCGCTCTATCTCGGCCCACTCGCGTACGGCTTGCGCCATGGCACTGACCAATAACACTTGCTGAGCATGCTGTGCAAGTACACTGTCATTCAGTTCTTGGTATAAATCAAATTGCAGTGTTTGAGTAAAGACTTGGGTGTCTCCCGCTAAAAGAAGCGTATTCATGCCATCATCGTATAACGGCAAACGTGCAATACTGCTTTTTGACACCTTAGCCATCGTCGCAACACTGTGCGTATTGCACCACTGCGCCCAATTTCCGTAGCCACAGGTGACTGCTGCTAGCTGCACCGACTCCCCAGCTAGCAACTGCTGATAAGCACGATTTAAGTCGTCGATGATGATTTGCCAAGAAACATGGTCCACCGCACCGTGGTGCATCACCCACAGCAAACGTAGTTGGTTATCGGCTAACACAAATTGGCGCAATAACCATGGCTGCTGTGTTAAATCTAAGCTGCTTTGTTGTATTTTGAGCCACGCATCAAATTCGTCATGGCTAAGGCTCACAGGCTCACTTAATTGTAGCGCTGCCAACGCTGGAGCTATTTCAGCTCGCCATTGCTGCTGCGTCTGAGATAGCTTAAAGCGCAGCATGCCGTGGTGATTGATCACACTCAGTAACGCTTGTTGTAACATTGCCAAATCGCAGTTATCAGGTAACGTCACTATACGTGATTGATTCAGGTGGTTAATTTGTGGTGCGTTGTATTCAATTGCCCACTGCAAAATAGGGGTTAAGGCAAACTCCCCCTCTTGTTGCGTAACTTGCTGCTGCGTTTCTAACGACACCACTGCCGCTAATTGCGAAATGCTTTGATGCGTTAGCATCATTCTCGGGGTGATCTTAAGCCCTTGCTCACGCGCTTTGAAGATGATCTGCAAGCTAACAATAGAGTCGCCGCCCAAAGCAAAAAAGTTATCATTGACCGAAATGCGCTCGAGCTTTAACACCTCTTGCCAAATTGCTCGCAAAGTCTCTATTACAGGAGAAGTGTGCTCATCTTCAGTTGTGTTGTTATTGTTTGGTTCGATTGCCAGCAGTGCAGCGCGGTCCACTTTAGCGTTGTGAGTCAACGGCATCGCTGCCAATTCAAACAATTGCGCAGGGATCATATACTGTGGCAACGCATCGCTTAATTTTGCACGCAACTGCTGCTGAGAAATCGCGTCGCTGCACACATAATAAAGCGCTAACACCTTATTGCCTTGGGCATTGTCTTTAATCAAGGCTATCGCATCGCTCACTACATCAATGCTAAGGGCACAGGCTTCTACATCCGATAGCTCTATACGATTGCCCGCTAATTTCACTTGGTTGTCTTTACGCCCTAAGTAAACCAATTGGCCCGCATCGTTATACCTAACTAAGTCGCCACTTTGATAAATCTTTCTGGTGTTATCAAAAGGATGGTCACTGAACTTTTCAGCGGTTACTTCGGGCATATTTACATAGCCATGGGCCAAGCTAAATCCAGCAATATATAGCTCACCAATCACCCCACAAGGCACCAGATTATGGTCTTTATCGAGTACCAACAGTTCAGTCCCCGCAATCGCTTGACCGATTGGCACAGGGCCGGTGTCATTACATCGCTTAGGTGCAAAGTGATAGATACCACAGCCAACCGTGGCCTCCGTTGGGCCATACTCATTAAATACCACCACATCGGTGTCACGCCATGATTCAAGCGCACCATAATGCAGCGCATCCCCGCCAATAATAAGGTGCGCTGCATTATCTAAGTGCTCAGCAGACACATGCTGGCGTAACACATCTAAATGTGCAGGAGCGATTTTTACTGCGCCATAATGGCGCTGGCTAAATAATTCACATAGTGACTCTAGCGGCTTTGAAGGCTCAACGATGTAAAGAGGACGACCCGTTAACCACGGCAAAAATAAACTCGTAACCGTTGCATCAAAGCCCACCGAACTGTGAAAGATCATGCCGCCTTCGAGCGATGCAGGTAAGTAAGTCGACGTCGCAAACGCTAAGTAATGCGCCAAACTGGATAAGCCAACTTCCACCCCTTTTGGCTTACCGGTAGAACCTGAGGTATAAATAATGTACGCCGCCTGTGCGCACTTTGCGATTTGAAAATCTTGACTGTAGTGCTGCCAAGGTAACGAGCTTTGGTCAACAGCTACCCAAGGGGTGCACTCATCTAAGGCAAAATCGGCTGCGCTTTGTCTATCCGTCAAAATCATATCAGGCTTGGCATCAGCAATAATATGGGCAACACGTGCAGCGGGATAACTTGGGTCAACGGGGATATAACACCAGCCCGCTTTTATTGCGGCCATAATGCTTATCACCAACATCGGGCTGTGTTTTTGCAATATTAAACAGCGCGGTTGATGAGCCTTATTACATGCTTGTTCTTGCAACCAATTAGCCAGTTGTCCACTTTGCTGCTTGGCCTGAGCATAACTGAGCTGTACATCACCTTGTGATAAAGCCAATTGAGTAGCGTGTTGCAGCTCGGCATGTTGTAGCTGCTCAACGAGCCAAGTTGCAGGCAAAGCCTGCTGCTGGGCGATAAAACTGGGCTGCTGATAAGTGTGTGCATTAATTGCTACCTCACTGAGCGCTGTCGTATTGCTATCAAGCTTACTTAAATTCACCAAAAACAGGTGCCATGCAGCTTGTATCTGCTGCATATGTTGCTCACTTACGCGTGCGCTATCATATTCCCACTTGCAGTTTGCGCCGTATGCTTGGTCGCTTGCCTCAACAAACAGCGTTAATGGGAACTTAGCCTGCTGACTATCAAGCGCTAAGCTCTGAGTATGTATATTTGGTAACGTCTGCTGCCTTGAGCTTTCTTTATAAACAAACATCACCTCTGGGGCTTTGTCACCGCCCCATCCAAGGGCATCAACCACCTCATCAAAAGGGATTTGTCCATGACGGGTGGCATCTAAAAAGCGTTTGCGAGTTTGGCTGATAAGCTGACTAAGCGTTTGTTTACCATCACATTGCTGCCTTAGCGCAAGGGTATTTAAGCGCAAACCCACATAGTCTTCTTGCGTTGATAAGCCTAATATTGGCAGTAATAAGGTAATATCTTGCTGCGCGCCACAATAGCGATATAAAAACCCATAGAATAAGCCAAACCAGCAATTAAATTCAGAACATTGCAGCTGCTTTGCAAGCGCACTCACCCACGTTTGAACAACTTCATCAACTTGCTGCTGAACGATGCTCACTTGCGCAGCGCTGTGAGTTTTATTAGCAATCGGTAAATTCAATTGTGCTTGAGCATCGCTTAGCTGTGATAGCCAAAAATCAAGGCTGTTTTGCCAAGCCACAGAGCCACGGTTTTGCTGCTGCCAAAGTGCATGCTTGATGATTTGATAATCAACAGTGTCTTGCTGTATTGCTAATTCATCATAATTTACATCGCACAGTTGCAAATAGATTTGCTGCCAATCACTTCGAAAACGCGCCAATGCCTCTTGGTCGAGCATGATATGGTGGCATGCTAAAATGACCGCGTGATGCGCGCAGTTATCGGTGATAAAAGTAAGCTGAAGTGGCACCCCATCGCTTAGGTTCCACACTTGCGTTCGCGCTTTATCGCTAAACTGTTGGCAAAAATCAAAAAATAGTTCTGACTGAGCCGAGTAATCGATTTGCTTAAGCAGCAGTGCATTATCAACAACACGTTGCTCTAAACCCGCGCTTGATTGTCTAAATTCACAGCGCAACCCGCCATGGCGTTTAAGTGTTAACTCTAATGCCTTATAGAGCTTATCGGTTTGCAGTTCACCAGTCAGAAAGTCGCAAAATGCCAAGTTATAGCTAATCGCCTGTTCATCTAGTTGCTGCAAATAATACAAACGCTGCTGCGAGGCAGTCATGGGATACCAAGTTTGACTTTCAATTTGCAGCTTGCCGTGATTGGCTTCCTCTGGCTTATCTTGTAACAGCTGGGTGATGTGCAGCGCCAGCTCACCCACCGTTGGGTATCTAAATAACTCACTGACCCCTAAATCAACGGCAAATGCTTTGCTTAATACCCGCATCATCGACACGGCCAACAATGAGTTGCCACCTAAGCTAAAGAAGTTATCACTTTGTGTTATGTGCTCTACGGCTAAAAAGTCTTGCCACACACAGGCTACTTGGCCTGCTACTTCATCATCACCATCAAAGTCGTACGTTTGCGCACTTTGCACTTGCGGCTCAGGCAGCGCTTTTACGTTTATTTTATTGTTTGGTAAACGCGGAAAGTCTTCCATTGCCACAAAGCGGTCTGGTTGCATATAGCTCGGCAGCTGCTTGGCTAAGTAGCCACGTAGCGTTTTTTCATCGAATGTATGTTGCCCAATACTCACATAAGCCACCAGCAAAGGGACTGACTCCAAGTGTTTTACAATCACTTTGGCATCAATAATGTGGGCATCTTGTCTGAGCACGGTTTCTATTTCGCTGGGTTCTATGCGATAGCCTCGCACTTTAACCTGCTCGTCTATGCGCCCTAAAAACTCCAACTGACCATGCTGATTGAGTCGTACCAAGTCACCCGTGCGATACATTTTGGCGTGTTTATCTGCGGTAAATGGGTCGGCAACAAATTTTTCTGCTGTTAGCTCTGGGCGGTTTAAATAGCCTTTGGCAACGCCAATTCCGCCAACATATAACTCACCGGGTAAACCTTGTGGTCGCAGCTGTTGTGCGCTGTCTAAAATCCAAGTTTGCACATTGGGAAGTGGATGACCTATATGAACCAACTCATCATCCCACTGCAGCTCGGCGTTACTGGCACTTACCGATGCCTCGGTTGGTCCGTATGAATTGACAAAACGGCGACCTTTACCCCATAACCTCAATAAATCGATGGCACAGGCTTCACCGGCGGTAATGATCACGCTTAAATCTGGATACTCTTGATAAGGCAAGGCCGCTAAAGACGATGCAGGCAAAGTCACATGAGTAATACGCTGCTCAAGTAACGTTTTGGCCAAGTCAGGCCCGGGTAAAATAGCCAGTTTATCCGCCATTACCAACACGCCGCCCGAACACAGCGTCATTACGATTTCCCAGATAGAGGTATCAAAGCTAAATGAAGCAAACTGCAGCACTTTACTGCCTGGTTTCATATCGAGAAATTCAACTTCGCCATAGGCTAAGTTACATACCCCAATGTGAGGGACTTCCACCCCTTTAGGTTTACCCGTGGAGCCAGAAGTATAAATAATGTAAGCCACATCTTGGCCGGTATGCTCTGCTTGATAGCTAGGTAACTCTGCCAATTCATCCAAACATAATGGGGCGCTTGCACCGTGCTCATAAATAGCACTGTTGTTATCAAAAACTAAGCAACGTACGTCCATCGCTTGATATTGCTCAAGCACTTGCGGTTCACATAACAAAAAGCGCATTTGCGTGTCTGCAATGATAAATTCTCGGCGCTGCGCGGGGTAATCAGGGTCAAGCGGCACATATACCGCGCCTAATTTTAATATTGCGTAAAAGCCCACCACCAGCTCAATTGAGCGCGAGATACTTAATCCCACTCGGGTGTTAGGTCGCACGCCCAGTTGATAAAGTTGCTTAGCCCACGACAAGGCTCGCGCCTCTAGCTCTTCATAGCTGATGGTCTGTGATTGATAGGTCACTGCACCAAGTGTTGGTGTTGCCAAAGCTTGCGCCTTAATCATGCCATCTATGGTATGAATTTTTGGCATTTGGCCACTGACTCTAGCCAACTCATGAAGCCGCTGTTGCTGGCACTCATCTAACACACTCAACTGTGATAATGGCGCATTGGGCTGTGCCACAATCGACTCAAGCAATTGCTTGAAGTGAGCAACAATGTGAGCCGCCTGATACGCATCAAACGCAATAGCACCATACTCAAACAAGCCTTTTAGTTGCGTGCCATGCAACCACATATCTGCACTTAAGCTATAGCGTGCTATTTTGCTGTCGATGCGCTCTAAGCCTGCTGTACTATAAACAACGGGCAAGGTATTTTCGTGATAAGCAAATAAGCTTTGAAAAACAGGATGAAAACCAAGTGTGCCCTGTAAGTTTAAGTCACACACCATATTGGCAAATGGGTAGATACCATAATGAATAGCAGTTTGAATATCTTGCGATACGTGCGCCAGCAGCTCACTAAATGGCTGCTGCATATCAAACTCAGTCACAATGGGCAGCGGATTAATATTAAAGCGCGTCTGCTGAGCACTCGTAACCTTAAATGGTAAGCCGGTGATAATTTGTGACTGGCAGGAATATTTGAATAAAAACACCTGAAAAGCGCTGAACAGTACGCTATTTATTGATACTTGCTGCTGCTTTGCTAGGCCCAGCAAAGACTTGGTTAGTTGCTCAGAAAGCTCAAACGAGTGCAAACCACCACTAAAAGGCATGGTGTTATATTGCATGCCCGTTAAGTCAAGCTCAGTATTTACCCCAGCTAACTTTTGCTGCCAGTAGTTTTGCGCACTGTTATAATCAGCCAGCAATTGGCGATTGTCTTGTTGCGCAGGCGCTTCAATAGGCGCTGTTTGGTGATAAAGCGCTAACAAGTTCTCAAATATAAGCGCAAACTTATCGGCATCCATCAGCAAATGGTGCGCACAGATGGCCAGTTGCCAATGTGATTGGCTTTGTACCACCATCACTTTAAGTAGCGGGCCGTTTTCTAAGTCAAACAACGCTGCAGCCCACTGCTCTAACGCTTGCTTGGCATCCACTAGCTGCTCTACTTGCAAGCTGGTTAAGCTAGGGCATTGTCCGCTGCGCCATTGCAAATTATCTAAATCGATGGCCTGTGATAACCCTTCGTTTTCGCTGAGATTTGCTAATGCCAGTGAAAGCCTTTCAACGTCTACGTTGCCCGCGAAGGTTATTGCATAAGGCATATTGTACAGTGGCTGCTGCGGGTAAAGCTGCTGAGTAAACACCAGCCCTTTTTGCGCCAATGTCAGCGAGTTTGCATCAACAAGCTCAGTACTTTGCTGCTGCGCAGGTGTATCTGCATACTGACTATACAAGGCTAACAAATGCGCCGGTGTTGGCTGTTTGGCAAACTCAAAGTACGGTATCGCAACACCCGTTTGCAATTTAAGCTGAGCAAGTAAAGAGACGAGCTGCAGCGAAGAGCCGCCCAAGGCAAATGCAGAGGCAGCTGCACAAAAGTGTGCATCTGTAAAAACTGACTGCCAAAGCGCTGTGATTGTTTGCGCTATTGGCAGCTCTGATGGCCATGATATCGCGCTGTCATCGCTTGGTATTGATGCCAGCTGTACTACATCACTTAGCTGCACATCGCCTTTTGCAAAGTTAAGTAATAACATGCGGTCCGATTTACCGTTTGGTAATAACTCAAAACGTGCATGCTGGAAGACTTTACTCGGGATCATATAAACGGGTAATTGCTCTGCCAATTGGCGATGCAACTGTTCCAATTCAAGTGTTTGAGGTGCAATTAAATGCGCGCAAATATGGTGAACACCTTGTGCATTTTGATGATATGTCACAACCGCTTTATCAACTTCAGCAAGGCGCTCATACGCAAGCTCAATTTCAGCTAACTCAACGCGCTGACCGTTAATTTTTATTTGCTTATCAAGGCGCCCCAAAATTACCAAATCGCCCTGACTATTCAGCTCGCCTTGGTCGCCCGTTGCATAGTCACACTGCTGTGAAGAGTCACTAAAAGCTATCGCCTTTAATTGCTCTGCTTCCCAATAGCCTGCTGAACAATACTCAGTGCTAATGACCACTTCACCACGACTCTGCGTTTCATTTTCTTGCTCGTTTTGTTTAAGCAAAAATGCGCTATCAGCTATTGGCTTACCCACCGGAATTGTTGCGCCCAGCGCTTTAAGTTCTGTTAATGACAGCTTAGGTACTGGGTAACAAAAGCGCGCTAAGGTTGTTTCCGTTGGGCCATACAAGTTATACAGGGTTAGTTGTTCAGGGGCTTGTGCATAAATACTGGCAGCCAGCTCAGGGCGCAGCTTTTCACCTGCCAGCATCAGCGCGCGAATATGAGAAAACGCCTCCACAATACTGCGCTTGGGTTGTCCAAGCCATAGCTCAACAATCGAAGGCACTTGGTGAACTAGGGTCACTTTTGAATCAGCTAAAAACTTTAGTGTTGCCTGAGGGTCGAGCAAAATATCAGCATGCGTAGGAATAACCAATGTTGCCCCGTTACACAAAGGCAATAAGGTGTCTCGCAGTACCGGGTCAAAGCCAACCGAGGTGAGCATGCTGGCCTTGTCTTGTTCCCCTACCTGTACAAAATCTGATTGCCAACGAATAAAATGTGCTAGCGAATCTGTGCGCCCTAAAATTCCTTTTGGCTCACCTGTTGAACCCGAGGTAAAGTAAAGATAGCCCGCCTGATGAGCGTTTTGCCCTGTTAACTCTTCGCTTGTTTGAGCATCAAAAGCCGTATCGTTGATGAGTAAAGTATTAGCTATATCTGATAAGCAACTGACGGTGTGTTTGTCACATAACACAAGATTAGGTTGCGCTTGGCGTAAAATAAGCTCAATGCGCTTTGCTGGCCATTTAGGGTCTATTGGAATAAAAATATGCCCAGCTTTTTGAGTCATCAACAAACTGGCTACCCACAATGGTGATTTATCTAGGTAAACGGCAATGCGTACAGGCTGTGCCGTTGCGTGGCCTTGACTAGCGAGCTGTTGCGACACCTGTTGCTGCAAACTTGCAACCGCTTGGCTAAGTTGATCGTAAGAATATCTTAACGAACCGTATTCTATCGCCGTATTTGAGCGATACTGATTGGCAACTAAAGCGAAGTCATGCCATACATTCATTGTTCCAATTCCCTAAACTTTTTGTAAAAGCGCGCAGCGCGATTGCATATATCTTGTTTGACATATGATCATTAAAACTAAGCTGTATTTACCGCTCTAAACTCAACTAGATTGGCGTTAGCTAATTCACAGCACCATGAGCATTGTTATTGTACAAAGCTAAATGTACCCAAATAAAAAACACCCACACATCTCGTTCCCCAAATGTTTAAAATTGTTAAAATCTTTAAAAAGGCAATTTAACAATTTAAAAAACAATAGGTTGCTCTATTTTTGTTGCATAAAAAATAACAAATTTCATACTTCAACATGCTTTAAAAAAATATGACAAAAATCATAAAACCCTTTCAAAGCCATGAAAAATAAGATGTTTACCTTTATTGGGTATACATATCATATACTCAGCTGTTTAAAGAAACTACAGGTCCTTACAATCGCTTACTGAATTGTATTTTGGCACTGAGTATCTTAGGTCCCGTAAATACAACTGATGCTCATATGCTCAAATGTAAACAGCGTTTTCGCACACTTTACCAACGAGCGTTCATCCAATGTATTGCATTACAACAGCACGCCAATTTTCATTTTTGAAGGAAATCAGTGCTGTGAACGAACAGCTCAAGCAACTTAAAGCGTGGGCTTAGTTCAGCAACTATCTCTGTGAACACAGCTAAGATTGAAAAGGAAATACGAAATGAAAAAGCATTTGTACACGCTGACATTAACATCGGCGCTTTTATTAGGGGCCACTGGTACAGCACAAGCGCAAGGTAATTTTGGCATTGGCTTGGGGCTATTTAATGGCTCAACTGAATATAAAGACATCGACACCGAAGTTTATTTGCTACCGGTGCTAATGTACGAAGGTGAAAGCTTCAGCTTATCGCCTACTCGCGGCGAATTTCATTTGCCAATCAGCAGCAATATGTGGGTAAGCGCAATTGGCGCACTCAGACTACAAGGCTATGATGCTGATGATAACGCTACATTTAAAGGCATGGACGACAGAGACATCGGCTTTGATTTGGGCGCAAGTATCAATTTTTACAATGAAGAAATTGGTTTCTTGTCGTTGGAGTGGCTTGCTGACGTAACTGGCACTTCAGAGGGTAACGAGGTGTCTGCGATTTGGGCATACCCAATTGAAGGCAAAGCACTCACCATCACACCCAGTGTTTTCTGGCGCTGGCAAAGTGACGACTTAATCAACTACTACTATGGTGTTAAAACAAAAGAAGTAACGGCAACACGTGCTGCCTATACACCTGATGCAGCCTCTACCTTTGGTGCTGCACTCTCTTTAGATTACAAGCTAACAGCTAGCGTAACGCTATTTAGCGAGATCAGTGCCTACTCACTGGATGATGAAGTAAAAAATAGCCCGCTGATAGATAATGACAAAGACATGGGTTATGGCGCATCAATTGGCTTTGTATACAGTTTCTAATATCTCACTCCATTAGATATAAGCAGGAGAAAGTACACGTGTTATCGCTTTCTCCTTTATTCGCATATATTCAATACCCAGCACACCATACTCTGCATTAAATTATCAGTAGCAGTGTTTTTTTTGACTAATAAAAAATACTAAAAACAACCAAATCCCTCAGACTTACAACTAGTTAAAACCATAAACCCACAGTATTTTTTGATTACAAAAGCCTTTACAAAGGCTTACTGACCCGCATGTTATTAGCCCGTATTATGCTCATCTATAAAAGCATAAATTTGTCTTTGAATTTACCATAAACAAGGAGAGAACCATGTTGATTCGAACTACCCTACTTTGTGCCATGTTATTACCCGCATTGGCATCAGCCAACCCAACACCAGAACAAGAAGGTGTTCTTGAGGTTGTTGTTAATTCAGCAAAAAATGATGATGGCGAAATACAAGTCACATTAATGAACAATGCCGCCCAGTTTGACTCAAAAGAAACCCCTATTGCGGTATGTAGACAAACTATAGATAAGTTAAAGGCGCTGTGTAAGTTCGACAAACTGCAGCACGGCGAATATGCCATTTTTGCTTACCACGACGAAAATAAAAACAAAGAGCTAGACGAAAACTTTTTGGGTGCCCCAAAAGAAAAGCTCGCTGTAAGCGGCGTTGACTTAGCACAAAATCAGTCGCCCACCTTTGTACAAAGCAAATTCACGTTTAACAGTCAGTTAGCGCAAGTATTTATTAATTTACAGTAGAAGATGATTGGAGCTTGCTATGAAGCGTATATTTTCGAGTTTACGAGTAAGACAAGCGATTGCCACGGTATTCGCATTGTTTATTTTACTAGTGGTGTTAGATGAGCTAGAAAAGGCGGAGCAAGCTAACGTCATGTCACCTGCGACTAACTCAGAACCGAGTCTACACGTAGCTTCTGTGGTTGAGATTAAACCCATTTCGCAATTACCCAGCTTAATGCGCTTGGGTTATGTTGAGCCACTGAAGATCACCGAGGTGATGAGTGATGTATCTGGGCGTATTATCTCGGTAACAGACTCTTTTCGTAAGGGTCAACTACTTGATAAGAACAGCCCTTTACTTCATGTTGACCCATTACCATACGAAGTGGCACTGGCTAATGCACAGTCGCAGTTGCTAGAGGCCAAAACGAATTTAAAAAACGCACAAACTCAGTACGACGCCAACAGCTTGGTGGTTAAGTCGGCGCAAAGTCAGCTAAAACTTGCTGAACTACAAGTTAAGCAAGCCGAAGTTGATTTAAAACGCACAATTATAGCACTGCCATTTGAAGGTGAGCTGGTGCAAATAAAAACCAATCTAGGTGAGTATGTTGCAGCGGGCACCAGTGTGGCATCAGCATTACCTAAAGCAACACGTGAAATTCGTGTTCCTATTAATATCGAAGAGTTCGATGACTTAGAACAGCCTTTACTAAGCAAACAAGTTGAGGTGTTTAGTTTAAACAAACTAAAAAGTTGGCATGGCAAGGTGACTGGGGTCAGTCACTTTAGTGAAAACCAACAACGTACCTTGTATGTAAGTATCGACAGTGAACACAACAGCTTGCCAATGTTTGGTGAAAACGTTTATGTGCAACTTCCGCATAAAAATTGGCAGTTCACCTACTCAGCACCAGAATCAGCATTGACAGAAAAATACGAAATTTGGCTAATCGACGAGCAAAATAAAGCGTATCGTCACAAGTTAAAAGAATTTACCATCAATGATGGCATGGTGTATTTCCCCATGCAAAACACGCAATTTAAGCGCGTTGTAGAATTTCCTAGAAGTTACTTAAGTCAAGGTATGCAACTCGCCGTAAAAGACTCTGCTCCTAACGATTCGATTCAGAGCAAGGAGGCGTTATGATCCAGTGGTTTATCCGCCATCCGATTGCCTCTAACTTATTAATGATGTTTTTGTTGCTGGGCGGCTTGCTCAGCGCCAACAACATGCGTAAAGAGATTGTTCCCAAGTTGCCTTCAAACCAACTGATTATTTCAACCTATTATGAAGGTAAAACGGCCGATCAGGTTGACCGAGAAATCGGCCAAAAAATTGACCGCGCGCTTGAAGGGATCAGTGGCATAAAGTCAATCAACAGTGTTGCAGGACAAAACAGTCTGACTGTTACCATTGTTAAGCAACTTGATTATGATATGAACCGTTTAATGGCGGATGTAAAGTCAAGTATCGATAGTATTTACGACTGGCCAGTGCTGGCTGAGCGCCCGCAAATTTACCAAGAAACGCTGGTGTTTGACGCCTTGCTGGTACAGCTTCATGGTGACACCGACCCAGATAGCATGATTAAAGTAGGTGAGGCGGTAAAACAAAAGCTACTAAGCTACCCTGCTATTCAAAAAATTGAAGAATATGGCGCGCATTCTTATGCCGTTTATATTCAAATTGACCCATACAAAATGCGCCAATATGGACTGAGCTTTGACCATATTTCAGAGGCAATTGCCAAACAATCGGTGCGTGCTAAAAGTGGTATTTTAAAAACGCCGAATGGTAAATATTTGCTCTACTCTGATCACGTTGCTGAAACTGAAAAAATGCTTTCCGACTTGGTGGTCAGCGTAACTGAGCAGGGCCACATTATTTATTTATCTGATGTTGCTGATATTAAAGACGACATCACCGAGCATGACTCAAATGTAACTTTTAATAATAAGCCGACCATGGGCTTTGCAGTTAAAATGTCTGCCACCAGCGATGTGCTTGAGATCTCAGAGCAAACAAAACTCGCCGTGGAGGAGATCAAAGCAACCCTACCTAGTAACTTAGACATCACTATTTGGTTTAACGCCGCCAACTACGTTCAAGAGCGATTAGACTTGTTACAAAACAATGCGATACAAGGGTTTGTTCTGGTCTTTATAATTTTGACGTTGTTTTTGAATATGCGCTTGGCTTTTTGGGTTGCCATGGGCTTGCCAGTGGCAATCGCGGGTACTTTTATTGTGTTAGGCGAGCTTGGCTTTCAATACACCATTAACGAAGTAACCACCTTTGGTTTTATTCTGGTGCTGGGTATTTTAGTTGATGACGCCGTTGTGGTAGGTGAGAGTATTTACAGTTACAAAGAAAAACATGGCGCCTCAATTGAGTCAACCATCAAGGGCACCGAGCGCGTTGCTATTCCAACTATTTTTGGGGTATTGACGACGGTTGCCGCCCTTTTACCGATGACCCGTTTTCCGTCTGAAACCGGGCGTTTATTTGCCGGCTTTGCATGGGTTGTGATCATTGCCTTATTGTTTTCACTGCTTGAGTCAAAATTTATTCTACCTGCCCATTTACGTTCTTTAAAGTTTGATAACGATGCAAAGTCATTCACTAGAAAGCTCACCGTTTACCCGCGCAAATTGCTCGAGTTGTTTGCCCATAAACTGTATCGCCCAGTGCTGGATGCATGTTTAAGATACCGCTACGTATGCTTGATAGGCTTTTTTACACTGGTGTTAGGCATTTTAGGAAGCTTGCAAAATGGTTCTATTCGCAGCGTGATGTTCCCTGATGTGCCCAGTGATTTGATCATTCTTGAGCTAAATTTAGAGCAAAACGTTCCAGTGTCGTTGCTACAAAAAGCCGAACAACAAGTCAAAGCCGTTAGAGCGCGTATTAATGAGCAATACAAGCAGCAGTACCAGCTAAGCGGTGATATTATTGAAAAAGCAATGACGGTAACGTTTGAGCAAGGCAACATACTGGTATTTGCTGAGCCGATACAGCGCAGTGAACGCGCCAATATCAACCTAAAACAAGTGGCAAACCAATGGCGCAAAGAACTACTGAACGTTGAAGCACTGCAAAGTGTTGAGGTAACTGTCTCATTAGAAGGCACAGGGGCTGGTACTTATATTCGCCTCAGTCATCCTGATCTGAGCGTGCTTAATGAGATCAGTGACTACACCAAACAGTGGTTAGCACGCCAAGAAGGCGTGAACAATGTGCTTGAAGAAAACTTATCGTCTATGCCGCAGCTCACCTTTACGCTAAAACCTGAAGCACAATTGTTTGGTATTACTCATCGTATGCTCTCTGAGCAACTGGCGACAGCATATGGCGGATTGGAGCTTGACCGCTTTTATCGTGATGAGCATCGCGTAAAAATGTATTTAACACTGCATCAGCAACTACGTGACTCACGCTCCGATCTCAACTCGCTGTATATTTATAACGAGCAAGGGCAGCCAATTCCACTGTCAGCGGTAGCGAATGTTGAAACCACCACGGTCAATAACACCCTAACTCGCTTTAATGGTGAACTGACCCGCTCGTTAAAAATTGACGTTGATAAAAGCGTGCTGTCACCAGAGCAACTCTATACCGAGTTAGAGTCAGTGTTTGCAAGCCATGTGCAGTCTCAGTATCCAGGTGCGGGCCTAAAACGCGCGGGAGAGCTTGAGCAAAACGTTGAGTCAACCAAAGGTTTAGGGGTTGCCTTTATCGTAGCAATCGCGCTGATTTATGTACTACTGGCCATTCCATTAAAACGCTACGGCCAGCCTTTATTGATTGTATTTTCGGTGCCTTTTGGCCTTGTGGGAGCAATACTAGGACACGTGTGGTTAGGCTTAAGTGTTAGCCTTTACTCATGGCTAGGTATGCTCACGCTCTCTGGGGTTGTGGTGAACGACAGCTTATTAATCGTCAATCGATACAATCAGCTTTGCCATGAACTAGACAGTAAAGTAGATGCGGTAAGACAAGCTTGCTTAGACCGTTTTAGGGCTATTTTCTTAACCACCATCACTACCTTTGCGGGGTTATTGCCGCTTCTGAATGAAACCTCAGAGCAAGCGCAATACTTGATCCCCGCTGCGGTATCACTGGCTTACGGGTTATTATTTGCAACGGCAATTTGCTTGGTGCTGATGCCTACGCTGTTGATTATTTCCTCTGATATAAAAGCGTTTGTATCTATGCGGGAGTTCTCATTTGCCAAGGCTCATCAAACTAACAAAGCAAAAGCATTATAGTTAAAACAGATCGGGTAAGGTTGTCTTACCCGATACCACGTTATTTCATTTCATCTACGCTTTTACTCATTTCCTTTAAAATCAGATTAGGGAAAAAGCGGCCCATAAACTTCAGTAAACTTGCCTGACCTGGTGTTATTTCATAGCTGTTTTTTGACAAGCCCTTCATAAAATCGCTAACCAAAGCTTGCACCGTCATCGGCTTACTGCCTTGTAAATCAGCATCAGTAAACTCATCTAGTAACTCGGTTTTCGTGCCAGGAGGGGCTAACTCAAACACCTTTATACCCGTGTTTTTTAACTGCGCTCGTAAAGACAAAGTATAAAAATGAAGCGCTGATTTGGTGGCACTATACACAGGTGCAACAGGCATAGGTACAAACGCCAAAGCCGATGACACATTAACAATAGCGGCATTGGGGTTTTGCTTAAGCAATGGCAAAAATGTATCTACCATCCAAATAGGCCCTTTCACGTTAATATCTATCTCTTTGGTGAGTGCTTGCAGATCATCACCTTGAGCCTGCAGGTTAATCTTTTTCATCACCCCTGCATTATTAATCAGCATATTCAGCGTGGGATATTGCTTTGCCACCTCACTGTATAGATTACGAATATCGTCAATATTGCTGACATCACTTTTTATGGTGATAACCTCTTTGAGTTCTTTGCGTACTTGTTGCAACTGCTGCTCATTACGACCCGTAATAATCACGGTATTATTACCAAGTGCTAAAAAAGCTTTGGCTATTTCAAGCCCAATACCGCGGCTGCCCCCGGTAATTAAAATGGTGTTACTAGTTAATTTCATCGCCTTATTCCTTTATTTTTTGCTTAGCCCAGCATATATCACCTTGATGTGATTAAGCTATGTACATTAGACGTCATAAACGTATTAGGAATTCGTCGGTGAGAGAAGCCGTTTTAACACCCCCCAAGGGATTTTAACTACGCTTTTGAAAATACCCCAGCGTTTGCCTGATTGGGTAAATAGACAGAGCGGCAATTGCGACGATGTTACATATCCAGCCGCCAAAGACATATACCATCCCTAATTCATGATAATCAAAATAACCTCTGGCGATTAATTGCATGAACAAAAACGATTCACATGTGAAAATCATGTACATACAAATACGAGCTGTTTTTGAAAACAAACATCCTCGCAACCGATGGAGGGTATACAATGTAAGTTTGTACACAAACAAATACCCTATCATACCTGCATAAAAAATTTTTATCCGATTAACCTGTTCAAACTGCAACGAAACTAAGTACCGTTCTACTTCCCCACCAAAAGTATGAAATAGCATAATTACCACTGCACTCATAAAACAAGAATGCATTTCATGCTTTTTTAACGAGTTTAACGAGCTATGACTGGCATAAAATAAAGACCAGCGGTGTTTAGGAAATTGCGTGATAATAAACCACAAAACGATAATTAGTTCGTAACCATGAAAAATCCATCCTAAATGGTAGAGAAAATCGTTAAGATTCATTGATAAACATCCATATTTTTATTGTGATATCAGTAGTAATATTCGCAGGTTAGAAAAGTCTAAAGCGCCATCTAACATCAGTTAAGCCACGCTGCGCTTTTGAAAATACCCCAGTGTTTGCCTAATTGGGTAGATAGATAAAGCAGAGACCATGACTAAATTACATAACCATCCCCCGATAACATAAGTCATGTTTAGTTCATGGTAATCAAAATAGCCTCTTGCAATTAGCTGCATAAACAATAAGCAAATAAAAGCTAGAGTTGAGTAAAGACAAATACGTGTTGTTTTTGAAAATAGGCACCCTCTTAGTCTGTGTACAGAAAAAACAATTAAAATGAGTAAGAATTTTACCGCCATTAACGACAAGTAAAATATTTTTATCTTGCTTTCTAGATCAAAAACTAATAATAAAATATACATTTCAATTTCACTACCAAAAAAGTGAAAACACGTAAGAATCACGGTTGTGATAAAACATGAATGCATTTCATGCAATTGAAGTGTTGTTAGATGTTTTTTCTTAGTGAAGAACAATGACCATTTATGGCGAGGATAATGCGAGGCAATAAACCAGAATAAAATGACTAATTCATAGCCTTTTAAAATCCACCCGAGCTGCCAAACCAGTTCATTCATTTTAATCTTCTCTGTTAAATTAGCTGAAACTCACATTATATGCCCTTGCACTTAGTGCCCAATAGACATTTCAAAAAATTCACGATTAGAGCCTAGGTTGTATAAAAATTACAATAAAAAAATGGCGATGTGTTTTATCATCGCCACTTTGCATGAATGAAATTTTATAGGGTTAAGATTGGCAGTTTATGACGCTGCTGCGCGCTTTTGTTTAAAATAATCTTTAATAGAGCGAATTGGGTAAGTTACTAAAGCTGTAAGGATTATGACTTTACAGATCCAAAGCCCTACTTTATAAATAATACTTAACTCGTGATAATCGAAGTACCCCCGTGAAATGAGTTGCATACCAAGTAACATCATTACAACTATTGTAGAATAAGTACAAATTCGAGCTGCCGAAGAGAAAGTACAACCTCGCACCAAATGCAAGCAAAAAAGAGTCAATAACCATGAGAATTGGACTATAACCATACTTGTATAAAACAGCTTTATTTTCTCTACTAAATCCATTTCCAAAGACAGCAAGAACAACTCCAGTTGAAAGCTAATCAAAAGAAAAACCAAAAAACAAAATGCAGTTAAAAAGTTTGAGTAAAGCTCATGTTCTTGAACAGTAGCCAAGTCTTTTTTAGGGCCAAAGAATAGCTTCCATCTTTTAGAATAAAACTTCTTCATCCAAAAAAGTACGATACAAAATACGATAGTATTAAAAAAATATCCTAAATAATATAAAACTTCATTCATCATCAGTCCTTTAGCAATTTTCCTTAACAGAGAATTGAGTATAGTGCGCTTAACGACACACCTTGCACTTGTTGAGGTTCAGTACCAATTGGGGTGCTCCCCCCCCCAACCAGCTTAGCGCGCTCTGTCGTTAGCTCTTTTAATTTCTTTGATTTGATTTTTAATGTCATAGAGGTTTTCATTATCCAAGTCCTTATCTTTGGCATACGTCCCTCACCTCGGCTACCAATGTTAACCCAGCGTACACAACTTGGCAACATGATAACAAACTATATTTTTTGCAAAGGTTTGGTTTGTATGAAATTTTTAATATTCTCGTACCTGATATAGCACAAAATGATGCATATCAGTAGTGTTATGTTACTGATTAAGTATGAGTTGAACAAATATTTTGCGAAAAGGGGGCGTGCTAACAGTAAGAAAAAGTAAACAGCTGGCTTAGTTAGATGCAAAAGTTAACGACAGCGAACGCAGTGAGTGCGTTTCTTTTGCGTAAGGTGAGTTAAACAATTTTAACAACCACTACGGGCTTCCCCCCGAAGCTCAAAAAGCTTAACAAGAGGGCTAAACCAGTTTAACCCTCTAACATAAGTGTATCCGTTATTTGATCTCAACACGTTGTGAGCGCATCACAACTTCGTCGTTTAATTCAATACCAATGCCTGGCTCTTCCGATACCTTGAATACACCATTTTTAGGTTGTGGGTCTTGAATACATAATTCACGGTTCCACTTTTTGATGGCGTAGGTGTGATGTTCATGAATTAAAAAGTTTGGAATGGCGGTTTCTAGGTGTAGCGAGGCTGCCGTTGCAACAGGGCCGCCACATACATGAGCTTGAATGCGCACATCAAAAATATCAGCGTAATCACACACTTTTTTGGTTTCAGTAAAACCGCCACACAAACCAATATCAGGTTGCAACACGTCAATACTTTGATCTTCTAAGTATGGGCGCACTCCCCAACGGTTATACAAGCGCTCACCGCCGGCAATGGGCACGGCGACTTTGTCGGCTACTTTGGCATGTAAAGAGTGGTTTAGGTAGTTCACAGGCTCTTCGTAATACATGCAATCAAATTCTTCGGCTATTTCGCCAATTTGAATGGCTGAAGTTGCCCCCGGTAAACTGTGGCACTCAAAAATAATGTCTACTTCATCACCCACCGCTTCACGAATGGCTTGCATACGTGCACGGTATAGCTTCATCTCTGCGCGAGAGATTATTTTAGTACGGTCGTAATAGGTGTTGCCAAACTTGTCGTATTGGATTGGGTCAACTTTAACCGCGTCGTAGCCTTCGGCAATAGCCTTAAGTGCCGCTTCGGCATACTCTTGAGGCTCCACAAGCGCTTTAAACTCGCTGTCCCAATCAAACTGTAATTGCGACGCATAGGTTCTTAGTTCAGGGTTAACCTTACCGCCAAGTAGTTGATAAACAGGTAAGTTAAGTGCTTTACCTTTAATATCCCACAGAGCCGTATCAATGGCGCTCATGGCCGCATACACCACAGGGCCGCCGCCTAAACCCCAAAAACTTTCGCGCAACATGCGCGACCATAAAAGCTCAGTCTGAAATGGGTCGTGACCAATTAAAAAGGCGTCTGCCATTTCTTTTATCATGGCCGCCGCTGCGCTGTGGCCTAGGTCATAAGCAAGACCTGCTTCACCCACACCGCTAATGCCTTCATCGGTATGAATACGAACAAATACCGGAGTCCAAGCGGGTCTATCAGGACAGTGAATATCAAATACTTCGACGCGATTAACTTTCATTATGAATTCCTATTGTGCAAAACTTGGGTCTAAGCGGTATGCCTTTCTGAGCATGGCAGGCCAAGCAACTTGCCCGCCCGTACTGCCGCTATGAACAACGTTAGCTTGGTTGTAAATATTATCTATAATGGGCTGCGGTACAGGCACGGCTTGTTGACCTGACGACTGAATAGCCAGTTGAATTTCACAGGCGCGCTGTAAGTCATAAAAACGCATAAACGCATCGCCCACCGTAGGCCCGACCGTTAAACCACCATGGTTAACCAACAACATGTGATTGGTCGACCCCAAATCGTCTTGCAAGCGCTTACGTTCATCGTCGTTCACCGCCAAGCCTTCGTAGCCATGATATGACAAAGAAGGTAATGAGAACATCGAATGCTGGCTCAGGGGTAATAAACCGCACTCAAGACTGGCTACGGCTACGGTCTCTTTGGTGTGTAAGTGAATAACGCAATGCGCATCGTTTCTTACTTCATGAATAGCGCTATGAATCGTAAAGCCCGCAGGGTTTATTTTAAACGGCGTATCATCCAAAATATTACCGGCTAAATCTACTTTCACTAGATTTGACGCAGTCACCTCATCAAAACTTAAACCAAATGCATTGACCAAATACTGATCGGTGCCAGGTAAACGCGCCGACATATGCGTGTATATTAAATCGCCCCAGCGCATATGCTCAACCAAGCGATAACAGGCTGCTAAATCTACACGCAGCTGCCATTCTTGCTCAGACACTTTGCCTTTTAAGTTGAGTTTAGGTAGTTCAAACATAGAGGGTCCTTAGATAAGCCCAATTAGATGTATAGAAGTCTAAATGAGTATGGGCATTTGTTCAACCAAATAAAAACCACCGACATGCGGTGGTTTTTTAAATTCACAAAAGTGGTTATTTAACCTGTGATAAATACTCTGCAATGGCGTCAATTTCTGCATCAGATACATTGGCAACCATGGCCTTCATTGCCATTGACATACCGTTGCTACGCGCGCCTGATTTGATATCTTTCATCTGTGCTGCTAAATACTCTTTATTTTGACCATTTAGCTTAGGGTACATTGCCATAATTGGCGCCTTACCTTCAGCACCATGACAGGTTTGACACATTTTAGCTGTATATAATGCTTTACCGTCTTCTGCGTTCGCTACGTTTGCACCCAGCGCCACAATTGAGAGCCCAACCCCACAGATTATATTTTTTATCTTACTCATAACATTACTCTTTTTGTTAATTAACGGACAAATCTCTTACAGTGTAGACCATTTATAAGCGCTACACATCGTCATTAATTAGCAGGCGCTGTGATGAGTAAAATTAACTTACCACACTAAATCGTCTGGTACTTCATAACCCGCGTATGGGTCATCCTCATCAGGGCCGCTGTTGTCGTCTTCAACATGGAAGACGATATATTTTTCGTCAACCTCAGCAATTTTACGAGCTGGCTCATCTTGCAATACGTAAAATTGCCCTTCAAGCACACAAATCGCCAATCGGCCTTTTGATAGTGCTTTTTTGGTTTGTTCATTTACATCAAGCTCTTTAACTTTGTTTTCATAAGTAAAGTTAAAGGTAACATCACCACGAATTTCGTCTTGATTGTGATGCTCTAAAATTTGCTTAACACGTGCAACTTGTTCGCGCTCTTTTAACTCAGCTTGCTTGGCCTTATTGAGTTCTTCAGCCTTTTTTTGCTGCTCAAGCTTAGTTTGTTCAATATGCTTTTGTAGATCACTAGGATCACTGGTTGCGCCTTTTTTCTTTTTCTTTTGTGCTTTGCGCTTTTCCGACTTAGCCACTTTAGCCTTGTGCTCAGTCGTTAGCCCCGCTTTTAGTAGCTGCTCTTGTAACGAACCCATTGTGCTGCTCCATAAAATATTAATAGCCATATTCTAACGCAGTGGTTTTTTTTGACCATATGCAAAGCACGCTTCAAGGGATTTTTTTGTACCTAGCCCCACCATAGCAAAGGCTTTTATGCCACAACATGATTTAACGCAAGAAATCACTAACTATTTGATACAAAACTGTTCAATGTATACAAAGCCACGCATAATATGAACCAGTCGTGCAAATAGTATCCTGGAAGGTTCATGCCGTTATTGCAGTTGCTGATTTCATCTATGTTCATCTTTTTTGTGCTCTATGCACCGCAACCTCTACTGACTATATTTGCACACAACTTTAATGTATCAACAGCTGCCAGTGGCGCGTTGATGTCACTCACCATGCTACCGCTGGCAGTTGCGCCTATTTTTTATGGCTTGATGTTTGCCCGCAAGAATCCGCTGTCGATTCTCAAAGTGGCAATGCTGATTTTAAGTATCACCAGCTTACTCTTTGCTTTGGTCCCTTCTTTTGAGCTATTGCTCACTTTGCGTTTTATCCAAGGCCTAACGCTTCCTGCGGCGCTTACCGCGATGACAGGCTTTATTGGTCAGCAATATAGCGCGGCACAATTACAACAAAATATGACCCGCTACATTGGGAGTTCTATTTTAGGTGGGTACTTAGGGCGAGTATTGGCAGCTAATTTTGCTAGTTGGTTCTCATGGCAAAGCTTTTATTATGTATTGGCGGTGTCGTTGATTATTTTGGCTCTACTTATTAAACCTAAGCGCTGTGAGCCACCTAAGCGAGAGCCTGCCTCACCCAGAGCCTACTTAAAGCCTTTACGTCACCCACTTATCGCGCGCTTATTTGGCTGTGTATTTTGTATGTTTTTTTGCTTTGCCGCTTTGATGAACTACCTGCCTTTTATTTTGCAAGATGTGTTTAATATCACCGATAGCAAAACCATTGGGTGGGTCTACACGGGCTACTTAATTGGCGCAATACTGTCTATGGCAACGCCCTACATCAGTCGCCATTTTAATAACTCGTGGCTATTTTTAAGTGCCTTGTTCGCCCTTTACTGTTTAACCCTTGTTGCCATGCAGCTCCCTGTATTGAGCCTATTTCTTATCGCTTTTACGCTATTTTGTGCGTGCATGTTTATGATCCATTCCAGTGCTTCTCCCCTTGCTAATAAACTGAGCGATGCACCACCAACGGTTACAAATGGTGCATATGTGTCTTTTTATTATAGCGGCGGTGCGCTGGGCTCTTTTATACCAGGTTTAATACTGCAAAATTTTGGCTATCATGCCTTTTTGATAACGCTGCTGCTGATCTGTGGAGTAGGCCTAATGCTGAGTATCACAACTTATAAACAAGGGATATCAATCACATGAGGCGTGTGATTGGTGTACTGCCAAAATTTTTGCAATTGCGGCTTAGTTAACACCCATGTTTTAGTATTGTTTAATGGATGACACTGCCACTGCTCGGCGCTCCAAAGGCCTCGGTCAATCCAAAGTTCTACTTGCTGCTCGGTATCATTAATTAAAGCTAATGCCGACACGCAACCAGGCTTTATGTGAAGGTATTTCTCTAACCTGGCATCAGAGGCAAACCCCAAACGTGACACCCCCTGTTGAGACGACAGCGCTTTTAAATCTACCTTTAACTGTGCTCTGAGCAACAATAAAAGATGCCGACGACCATAGTTATCTCTGAGGAATAAATTTTTGATGCGAGTGCCTTCTCGTTCAAGCTGCAGTTTGTCTGCCTCATCACAGGTATGTAACGGTGGGTGTTCATACTGTAACGCCTTAATATCCAATTGCTGTAAAACACGTTCTAAGCGTAACGTTGATGATTCACTCACACGCCCCTCGCAATTGCACACTACGCGCACGCCAATATACTTGATTAATTTTGTGTCCCTGCGTGCAATAACTTTCTTCAGCGAGCGCTGTTTTAAGTAACTCAACAGCACGCTCTTCGAGCAATAATTTTAATTCGGGAGAGTCTTCAACTCGTTGATGTTTTGCATATGCTTTAAGATCAGAGCGTGATAACGGCTTGCTGGTATCTAAAACCATGACTGGGGTAGGTTCAACAGTTACGATGTACACAAACAACTGTTGGCCTGCGTCTGACATTTTGGTATGCAGTACTTGTTTTTCGATTTCAAGTACTGGGGTATCTGGTGCTGAAGAGCACCCCATTAGCAAGGCAAAACATGCACCTAGCAATGACAAGCTTATTTTCTTATGGAGCATCAATCATTCTATTTTTTTATTCATTTCAGCCAGTCTACCAAAGGCAATTGTAAAAATGTGAAAATTTTTTGCCAGCGAAGACTTGACGAGATAATTAAAAAACTATAAATTTCGCAACGTCCAAACCGGAATGTGGGGCTATAGCTCAGCTGGGAGAGCGCCTGCCTTGCACGCAGGAGGTCAGCAGTTCGATCCTGCTTAGCTCCACCACTTTCCGCACTCCTGTTTTTTTAATATCCTTTTTAAAACACAAGCAAACACGCTAATCTATCGCTTTTTAAAAATAAAAAAGCGGACTATTGCGCCCGCTTTAAACTAACATCTTTTTCTGTTTATTCTCGGATCTGGCCTTCGCCATTTACTAAAAACTTCTCAGTTGTTAGCGATTCCAAACCCATCGGCCCATATGCATGTAGCTTGGTGGTTGCAATACCAATTTCCGCACCTAAACCTAATTGCGAACCGTCCGAAAAACGGGATGATGCGTTAACCATAACCACTGATGCATCAACGCTACGCTGGAATAGTTCAGCCGTTTGCACATCTTGCGTACAAATCACTTCGGTGTGATGGCTACCAAAACGGTCGATATGTGCCAATGCGCCAGCAAAGTCGTCAACAATACGAACAGCAACCTCTAAACGCAGGTATTCTTCACCAAACTGTGACTCATCAATCACATTTGCACCCTCAAAATATTGCGCGGCTTGGCTGTCGGCATTGATCACCACCTGCTTGTGCGCGAATGCTTTTTGTAAACGAGGCAAGAACATAGGTGCTATCGACTTATGCACCACAATCCCTTCTAACGCATTACACACACCAGTGCGCTGAGTTTTACCATTGAGTGCCAACTTAAGCGCAATATCTAAATCAGCAGCTTCGTCAACGTAAAGGTGACAAACCCCTTTAAAGTGCTGAATAACAGGAATAGTACTGTTTTCGGTCACAAAATTAATTAAGCCTTCACCACCACGAGGGATAATCAAATCTATGTATTGCTTTTGCTGCATCAACTCCATCAGCAAAGCACGGTCTGGGTCTGGTATGACGGTAATTAGGGCCGTAGGTAGATTATGCTGCTCAAGCACTTGGTGCATTACTTTAGCAATCGCTTGTGAACTTTGCAGGGCTTCTTTACCACCACGTAAAATAACACCATTACCTGATTTAAAGCACAGAGCACCGGCATCAGCAGTTACGTTTGGGCGTGCTTCGTAAATCATACACACAACCCCTAAAGGCACTCGCATTTTGCTGATTTTAATACCGTTTGGTCTAACGCCCAGATCTCGAGTTATGCCAACTGGGTCATCCAGTTCAACAATCGTTCTAATACCATCGGCCATATCGGCAATGCGCTCAGGTGTTAACGTTAGGCGGTCAACCATTGCCGCTGATAGCTGATTGTCTCTAGCCAAAGATAAATCATGTTCATTGGCAGCCAAGATATCGTTACTTTGAGCAACCAATGCCTCAGCCATATCAGTTAGCACAGCATTTTTTTGCTCTGTGGTTAATAACGCTAGCTGCTTTGCTGCACTGGCAGCTTGCTGTGATAATTCGGTAATTAAACTCATGAGTTAAGATTTCTCCAAAATTGTAATATCTTGTTCTGAAATAACGGGACCTATGCTCTCTTGTAAATGGCCGTTATCGGATGTTTGCTCTTGCTCAGCAAGAAAATTAAGCAAACAACTACTATAGTTGGTGGTCGCTTTAGCTAGGCGTTCGCCCTTTTCAGTACGAACCAATACTGTGTCACCAACAGAAAATTCACCGCGAACATCCGAGATGTTTTCAGCACCTAATGGCTCAGCATGATCTTTTAGCTCTTCGGCATAGCTGTGCTAAACAATGATCTCCCCCTGCTCAGAGGCTGTGTGTGTCATCCAATGTTGCACAGAATGCATCGGCTCATCATACGGTAAGAAAACAGTGCCAGGGTTATTTCCTGCTAATAGCTGCTCAAAGGTACTTTCCTTAAAGCCATTTACGATATAAGTGCTAATACCATGCGAAGTGGCCTTCTCGGCCGCCTCTATTTTAGTTTTCATACCACCAGTACCCACTTGACTTGTAGCACACCCCGCCATTGCGTATATCTCTTCAGAGATATCTGGGACCTGTGGGATCAGTTGGGCATCGTCATGGAGATTTGGGTTTTTGTCATACAAGCCGTCGACATCAGAACACATTAATAACACATCTGCGTCAGCTGCCGCAGCAACCATGGCTGATAAGTTATCATTATCACCCACTTTTAACTCATCAGTGGTAACCGCATCGTTCTCATTGATAATAGGTAAAATGCCATGCTCAAGTAAAGTGAATATCGTTTCACGAATACTGTTATAGCGCTCTAGATCTCGTAAATCACCATGAGTTAAAAGAATTTGTGCTGATGGAAAATCGAAAAAACGGTCCCAAGTTGCCATCATCTCTGTTTGCCCGGCCGCTGCCATGGCCTTTTTCAATACGACTGATGAATTTTTGGCGTCTTCAGGAAATAAGTGGGCCCCCGCCGCAACTGATCCCGAAGAAACCAGCACGACTTCCTTACCCATAGAGCGACAGCGCACGATAAACTGTGCAATAGTCAATAAGTAACGCGCACGACAGCCATCTTGGTCGGGTGCTATTAATGCACTACCTATCTTAATCACTATACGCCGAGAATTTGAAATGTTCATATTGTTTCCTGCAGTTGCCCTTGCTTAAATTAATTCCACGCAATACCCGCAAAAAGCAGACGTGCGTGAGTAAAAACAACCAGAGTTGAACAAAACAAATATACAATACAGCTTACGCGTTCACACATATGTGCCCAACACTGGCTGTCGTTTTACTAAAAAATGGATTGTGACACTGTAATTTATCTACAACGTCGAGCCGTTTTCAGCTGGTACACCATTGTTTGATGAAGCTGAAAAGACCTAAGCCGCAATGAATAATTGCGCAAAGAATAGTTAAATTGTTGAACAGTATTTAATATCTAACCCTTCAGGCTAAAACATAATACTAAAAGTTAGTTCATTATAATTGCTATAACAAAACCAAAAAGAATCATGGTGACTCGCACCAAACGCTTATTAGCATAACGTATACTTCCCTGCGATTTCAACTCAATACCAAAATGAGTACTTATATTCACTATAAAACCAATGAATAACTCTTTATGGGTACAATTTAAAATGAAATGATCCATTTCTGATTATAAAGACTATGTTTAGGTTAGATACTCGGCTTTTGTTAAAGCTTAAATTCGTAGCCGTCATATAACTATGGTATAAACCCGCTAGTATATTTTTAACTATGTTAACCAATAGGTTAACTGGAGAGATTATGTCAGCTATTTACATCGCTGGAATTGCCGTTTTTTCGGTTCTTGCACAATGGCTAGCATGGGTACTCAAAGTACCAGCCATTTTGTTCTTACTAATTATCGGCCTATTGCTCGGCCCACTAACAGGGCAACTTAGCCCAGATGACTTATTAGGTGACTTATTATTCCCTGTCGTTTCTCTATCTGTGGCCATTATTTTATTTGAAGGCTCATTAACCCTTCACTTTAGAGAATTGAAGGGGATCGGAAAAATAGTCCGCAACTTATGCTCAATTGGCATGTTCTCTACATTCGTTATGATAGCACTAAGTGCTTATTTTATTTTAGATTTAGATTGGCGCGTAGCTGCCGTATTAGGTGCAGTGCTTGTTGTGACGGGCCCTACGGTAATAGCCCCCATGCTAAACTCAATGCGCCCAACTCAGGATATTGACAGAGTTCTGCGCTGGGAGGGCATAGTAATAGACCCAATAGGCGCACTTTTTGCTGTTTTAGTGTTTGAAGCGGTTAGCTTTGTCGGTAAAGGCGAAGTATTAAGCCATACATTAATCGCCCTATTTTCAACCTTAGGTGTTGGAATAAGCGTAGGTGTTGTAGCAGGTTGGATCACCAGCGCGTTAATTCGCAAAGAGTGGTTGCCTTATGAGCTTCATAAATTTGGTATTTTGGCATTGGTGTTATTTAGTTTCACAGCCTCAAACCATTTAGCCCATGAGTCAGGACTACTAGCTGTCACCATCTTCGGTATTTGGCTCGCTAATCAGGATGACTTGGAAATTGACTCTGTTCTAGAGTTTAAAGAAGATCTCTCAATGATATTAATCTCAAGCTTATTTATTTTGCTTGCAGCTAGATTGCAGTTGAGCGATTTAATGCTCTTAGATGCAGAGATATTTATTTTCTTAGCGATTGTATTATTTATCGCGCGGCCAATTTGTATTGCAATATCCACCTACAACACCGACCTACCACTAAAGTCTCGCATATTGCTGTCGTGGATTGCACCACGAGGCATTGTAGCCGCGGCGGTCGGTTCTGTTTTTGCACTCAGTATGATGGAGTCGCAAATACCAGATGCAAACAAACTCGTTCCGTTAATTTTTACCGTGATCATTGTGACTGTGGTATTGCAAAGTTTAACGGCAACACCGCTAGCAAAATTGCTGGGAGTACGTCAGCCCAGTCCAAATACGCTGCTTATCATTGGTGCTAACCACGTCGCACGTGCGATTGCAAAAGGATTAAAAGAGCAGAATATTGATGTATATCTGTCAGATCCGGCATGGGAAAACTGTAAAATGGCAAGGATGGATGGCCTGCCCTGTTATTATGGTAACCCACAATCAGAACACGCTGAACGCTATTTGCCACTCACGTCAATCCAATCTGTGCTCGCGCTATCCCCTAACCGCCATCACAACGCTTTGGGTGTGCAATACTTCTCGCATTTATTGAGTGAGCAAAATGTTTTTTCATTACGCTCATCAACAAACCACGCAAAGGCGAACAAAGACAGCGCCACGTTTTTATCTAGACAAATACTGTTTGGTGAACAAGGCTACTATGCCAAGCTAAGTAGTTTAATTGCTAAAGGCGGTAAAGTCAGTGCCACACGATTGTCTGAAGAGTTTGATTGGCAGCAATACTTAGAAGTAAATAAAGAAGCAATTCCGTTATTTATTACAACCGATGGCAATGATGGTGAGTCGCAAATTAGGCCATTTGTTATTGATATGAAAAAACCACCTGAACAAGGTGAGCGGATCATTGCACTGCAGCCTCCTAAGATGTCAATTCTTAAAGAGCCTACGCAAACGAAAGAAGGCGCCACCTCACTGGGTGAAAAACTAAGTCAATAACTTTATACATCATCAACATAGCAATGCCTATGTTGATGATGAACACTACATTGGTAAACGAGCGCGACGGATTGCACTTTGTGGCATTTTCTCAGCCAGTTGTGCCAGCGCTTTCTCTATTGTTTTATGCAGTTTTTTATCAGCAACGGCCGAGTGAAATAGCCAACGATAGGCGTCTTCGTAATCTCTTGGGCTACCGTGTCCGTCGTTAAATAAATTAACGAGGCGTAGTTGTGCTTTGATATTCCCCTGAGACGCAGCTTCGCGTAAATATACCACAGCCATCGCTTTATCAGCTTGCACTAACTGTCCCACATCGTAATAGCGTCCTAATTGCTCAAGAGCAGATGATAACCCTTGCTCAGCCGATTGGCGCATGTAATATAGCCCAAGCTCAACATTACGCTCTACGCACACACCATATGCCAACATATCGCCATATAAAAACTGGTATGAAGGTAAGGCCATGGTCTCGGCTCGCGCTTCAATATCTTTGACGAGCTGACATTCGTCATCTTTGACGCGCTTGAGGTGCTCATTTTTTTTAATTAACTCGATTAGTTCAGCTTGGGTATACAGCGGCACCGCAGTAATTGGCTCTTGAGCCACTGCATTCATGCTGAGTAACAAACCAATCCAATACCACTTTTTAATCATAATTAACCCAATCTAATTAGCACACCCAAAATATTATACAAAGACCATACCAACTATTTCGCTTACGCTATTCAATCTTTTGGCTATTAGCATCATATTTATTATAGGCACAAAAAAAGCTGCATTTTGCAGCTTTTTTCATTACTTGTTTGTTTACGCGCCAAACGGGTTGCGAACAATCATTGTTTCGATCCGATCAGGACCCGTTGAAATAATATCAATAGGAACGCCTGTGATCTCTTCTAAACGTTTGATGTAATTAACAGCTGCTTGTGGGAGCTGTTCAATTGACGTTGCACCAAAAGTATTTTCGCTCCAGCCAGGCATCTCTTCGTACACTGGTGTTACTTTTTCATAGCCTTCAGCAGCAAGAGGCGTTACGTTAGTTACAGTTCCATCTTCTAACTGGTAACCAGTACAGATCTTGATAGTTTCAACACCATCTAAAACGTCTAGTTTAGTTAAACAGAAGCCTGAAATACTGTTGATTTGAACTGCACGACGCATTGCCACTGCATCAAACCAACCAGTGCGGCGTAAACGACCAGTTGTCGCGCCAAACTCATGACCTTTCTCGCCTAAGTGTCTACCAACTGGGTCTTGCTTATCTTGACCGTCGTATAGTTCCGTTGGGAAAGGACCCGAACCAACACGTGTTGTGTACGCTTTTACAATACCTAGTACGTAGTCTAAGTGTAGAGGGCCAAAACCAGCACCTGTAGCAACGCCACCAGCAGTTGTGTTTGATGACGTAACATATGGGTATGTACCGTGATCGATATCTAACAACGTCCCCTGAGCACCTTCAAATAAGATGTTATCACCAGCAAGACGAGTTTGGTCTAACAGCTCAGTGACATCAACAACCATAGATTTAAGAATTTGCGCAACAGCCATAGCGTCGTCAAATGTCTTTTGGAAATCTACTGCTTCAACTTTGTAGTAATTAACTAATGTAAAGTTATGGTACTCAAGTACTTCTTTGAGCTTAGCTGCAAATTGCTCTGGATTGAACAAGTCACCAACACGAAGACCGCGACGTGCAACTTTGTCTTCATACGCAGGGCCAATACCACGACCAGTTGTACCAATTGCCTTCTCACCGCGAGCTAGCTCACGCGCTTTATCAAGTGCAACATGGTAAGGCAAGATTAATGGACATGCTTCGCTTATCAATAAGCGCTCGCGAACTGGCACGCCACGTTCTTCCAACATACCAATTTCTTTCATTAACGCATCTGGTGCTAACACCACACCGTTACCAATCACGCACTTTACGTTGTCACGCAAAACACCAGATGGAATTAGATGTAGTACTGTTTTCTCACCATTGATCACCAAAGTATGGCCAGCATTATGACCACCTTGATAGCGCACAACTAAAGAAGCTTTATCTGTTAGTAAGTCTACAACCTTACCTTTACCTTCGTCACCCCATTGGGTGCCTAATACAACGACGTTTTTACCCATTGCAAAATCACTTAGAAAAAATTAGGGCCAGATTTTACCAGAAAAGCAGGGAGGAGATCACCCCGTTTTGAGTGTTTTTTCCTCATTCGCCAAAATAGTGTTAAAAACACATGATATAAAACAAAAAAAGCTCTGAGAAATCTCAGAGCTTTTCAATTTTCACAGGTAAATTGCTGTTATTTACCTTTCGCGCCTTTCATATAATCAAAGAACTCACTGTCTGGTGATAACACCATTACATCGCCTTTGTTTTGGAAAGTACGCTTATACGCCTCTAACGAACGAACAAAGCTGTAAAACTCAGGATCTTTGTTATAAACATCAGCATAAACCTTTGCAGCTGTTGCATCTCCTTCACCTCGCACAGCGCGAGCATTTCGCTCAGCATCAGCCAACATAACGGTAACGCGTCTATCTACTTCTGCACGGATCGTTTCTGCTTTTTCTTGACCTTCAGAGCGGTGCTCTTTAGCAACAGCAGTACGCTCAGCACGCATACGTTGATAGATTGAGCTACTCACTTCATTTGGCAGGTTAATTTGCTTAACACGCACGTCTAGCACTTCGATACCTAGCTCTTTAGCACTTTCAGAAGCTTGAACAAGTGCCTCTTCCATTAGCTCGCTACGCTCACCAGACACAATTTCGCGAATAGTGCGTGAACCAAAGTTGGTTCTCAGGCCATTATTCACTTTTTGTTTAAGGAGTGTTTCGGCATATTGCTTATCACCACGAGCTCGTAGGTAAAAAGCGCTAAAATCATTCACACGCCATTTTACGAATGAGTCAACAATGAGGTCTTTTTTCTCGCTAGTAACAAAGCGATCTGGCGCTCCGTCAAGCGTTTGAATACGGGCATCTAGTTTGCGTACCTGACTAAAAAATGGCACTTTAAAGTGCAAACCAGGTGCGTAAACAACCGCGTTATCCTCACTGTCTTTTTGTACTTTACTAAACACTAATACAATCGCGCGTTGCCCTTCTGTTACAACAAATACCGAAGAGAATGACAATAAAACGGCAGCTATCAATATCACAATACTAAAATTCTTCATTGCGCTTATCTCCCGTTATTAAATCTGTCTTGCGAAAAACGGTCATTGCCGCCACTCACAGAGCTGTTGCGTGATTGACCCAATGTTTTGCGAAGCTCATTGATGTCGTTCTTACTAGGTAGCGTTATTTGGCCACCAGCGCCTGCCTGCCCCATAATTTTATCTAGTGGCAAGTACATCATGTTATTACCACCTTTAACATCAACAATCACTTTAGCACTATTAGTAAGCACTTCTTCCATTGCATCTATGTACAAGCGCTGTCTTGTCACTTCTTTAGCCGCTTGGTATTCAGGTAGTAACTTTTCAAAACGCTCTACTTCACCTCGCGCTTCCAAAGTAACGCGTTCTCTATAAGCTTCTGCTTCTTGAGTCATACGTGTAACCTGACCACGAGCACGCGGCTCTATTTCACGCGCATAAGCTTCAGCTTCACGGATAAAACGCTCTTCATCTTCTTGCGCTGCGATTGCATCATCAAATGCATCTTTAACTTCGGCGGGTGGACGAGAGTCTTTAAAGTTTACATCAGTCACTAAAATACCAAGGTTGTATGGCTCGATAATTTTGTTTAGCTCATCCCAAGTTCTTTGACGAACAAGCTCACGTCCGGTTGTTAAAACTTGGTCCATGCGAGAGTGACCAACCACATAACGCAATGCACTGTCTAAAGACTGTTGCAAGCTGTGATCGGCATCAGTTACGCTGAATTTATAAAGACGAGGGTCCATAACACGATATTGAACCTCAAACTCAACACTCACAACGTTCTCATCTTCTGTAAGCATAAAACCAGACGCAGACAAAGAGCGTACAGCTTCAATATCAATAGGAATAACTTGCTCAATGAAAGTCATTTTCCAACGCAAACCAGGCTCTGCTATGCGATCAAATTCGCCGAATTGCAGTACAATACCGCGCTCAGCTTCTTTAACCGTATAAATACCACTGAGAGCCCATACGATTGCAGCAATAAGCAGAATGAAGGTCATACCCGCTCCGCCTAATCCGCCTCCGCTACCTCCGCCGGATTTGCCACCGAACAAACCACCAAACTTGTTGCTGAATTTACGGAATACTTCGTCTAGATCAGGTGGGCCTTGATCCCGACCACCGCGATTTTTCCACGGATCGTTATCATTGCCATTATTACCCGGTTCATTCCAGGCCATAGCTATACTCCATTTTTATTAAAGTCAATTAGGGTAAATCTAACAAATATAAGGCGTTTCTCATACCCAAATACGAGCAAAACTGCACTTTTCTGTGTAAAAATTATGTATCAATAAATTTTTCTATGTCCATACCTTGCTCTTTTTTCAGCCTTTCCCAATCAACTTGAGGTAATCGCACGTTCAAAAGCCAGTTTCCGTGCTCATCAAAATCTTCTTGCTGTACCGCATTTAGATTAAATAAAACACCTCTTAAACGCCCAAAAGCAGGCGGAATACATAAGGTATGAGCAAATATTTTTTTAGCTAGTAGCTCCGAGATAGCTTGACAGAGTAGTTCGGTGCCAACGCCACTGTGAGCTGATAACCAAACTCGAATAGGCTGCCCTTCATCATTGCGGTCAATTCTCGGTCTAACCTCTTCTAACAGGTCTATCTTGTTATAAACCAACAATTGCACAATGTCATCTGCCTCAATCTCTTTTAAAACAGACTGCACCTCTTCAATATTCTCTTTTCGTCGATTATCAGCCACATCAACAACATGAATCTGTAAGTCCGCTTCTCGCGTTTCGGTCAACGTCGCTTTAAATGCAGCAACCAGATCATGTGGCAAATGACGAATAAACCCCACGGTATCTGCCAAAATAACTGGCCCAATGTCATCTATATGGAGTTTTCGCAAAGTTGGATCAAGGGTTGCGAATAATTGGTCTGCCGCATATACATCTGAGTTAGTGAGCAAATTAAATAACGTTGATTTCCCAGCGTTGGTATAGCCAACTAAAGATACCGTGGGCACCTCGTTACGACTACGAGCACGTCTTCCTTGCTCACGAACTGTGGCCACCTTATCTAGGCGCTTGCGAATGCTCTTGATGCGCTCTCTTAATAAACGTCTATCGGTTTCAAGCTGAGTTTCACCCGGACCACGTAGTCCTATACCGCCTTTTTGGCGTTCTAAATGGGTCCATCCGCGAATTAAACGCGTGGAAATATGCTTAAGCTGGGCGAGTTCAACCTGCAACTTACCTTCATGGGTGCGCGCTCGCTGAGCAAAAATATCGAGTATTAGAGTCGTTCTGTCGAGTACTCGACATTGGCAAACACGTTCTAAGTTTCTTTCTTGAGAAGGACTAAGTTGGTGGTTAAATATAACGACATCTGCATTGTGGATTTTGACAATCTCAGCAATTTCTTCTGCTTTACCCGTACCGACGAATAGCTTGGCGTGTGGCGCTTGGCGACTGCCTTGCACAATCGCCAAACTACTAACACCTGCAGAAGACACCAACATTTCCAGCTCTCGCAAATCTTCGCGATCACCTTCGTTAGGAAAGTCGATGTGAACTAAGACTGCCTGTTCGCCGGCTTCATAACGGTCAAACAAGCATTTCGCTCCTAAAGTGAATTAATAGTTACCATCATCAGTTTGTTCTGTACCTTCCGTGCCTTGAGCGCTTTGGAAATTAACCGCTCGAGCAGGTACAACTGTAGAGATAGCATGCTTATACACCATTTGGTTTACGGTGTTCTCTAACAAAATAACGAATTGATCAAATGATTGAATCTTACCTTGTAATTTTATGCCGTTGACTAAAAAAATTGAAACAGGAATGCGCTCACGACGTAAGACATTCAAAAATGGGTCTTGTAACGATTGGCCTTTTGCCATTTTCTTTTCCTTCGTTCTAGGTGTTATTATTAGTTTCGCTGTCGATTAAATCTCAGCAGCTTGATTTAACAGCTACTATTAGCTTAGCGAAGTTAATACGCGTTGCAAGTTTTGTTGCTCATTGGTCTCTAACCAAGTCAGTTGCGACCACCCTCTCAACCATGTGAGTTGTCGCTTTGCAAGTTGTCTGGTAGCTGCAATACCTTTGAAAACCATTTGCTCATAGTCACACTCTCCAGCTAAGTGTTCCCACATTTGCCGATACCCAACACATCGTATTGAGGGAAGATCTGGGTGTAAATCTCCCCGCTTATATAAGGCCAAAACTTCGTTTTTAAACCCTTGATCCAACATAATTTGAAATCTTTTTTCAATACGCTGATGTAATACTTTGCGATCGCTCGGCGCGATAGCAAATTGATGAAACTGATAAGGTAATGGTGCCTGCTTTTGCTGTTGCAACTCAGTCATTGTTTTGCCGCTAATACGATACACCTCCAACGCACGATTGATACGCTGTGAATCATTCTCGCTGATCTTTGCTGCAGCTTGTGGATCTATTTGTGTCAGTTGTTTATGTAATTCGGGCCAGCCTTGTTCATTCGCTTCAATTTCAAGCTGAGCACGAATTACAGGGTCTGCTTCTGGCAAAGGTGATAAGCCTTCAATAAGCCCCTTGAAATACATCATAGTGCCGCCAACCAAAATAGGTACCTTACCTTTTTGATGTAAAGCATCAATATGTCGACAAGCATCGCGGCGAAAATCGGCCACAGAGTAACTTTCTAGCGGGTCAATGATATCAATAAGATGATGTGGCGCCAAGGCAAGTTCATCGGGTTCGGGTTTGGCGGTACCAATGTCCATCCCTTTGTAAACCAAAGCAGAATCAACACTCACCACTTCCGTGTCTAAATGCTGACATAACTCTATCGCAAGGGCCGTTTTTCCCGCGGCAGTTGGCCCCATTAGTGTTATAACAGGTAATTTATTCACTCTAAAACTCTTGTGGTAGTAATTGCAAAAACATCTTACTTTCTATTTTAACTGCTTTTTCCTGAATACGCGCCAAACATTTTTGACTTTTTTCAATAAATTGCTGAGCTTTGGCAAAGTGTTCACTCGAATAAAATCGCTCAGGCGTTTTGCTCACCATCCATTTGAGCCAATCATCAATACTTTGCAACGAGCCGCTGCATGCTATAAGAATCTCTGAACAGAACACTCCCACATCGACGCTATACAGGCTAACCGGCAGTTTTTTGACCATGATATAACGCTCAAAAAACTGTATATCAAACCCTAGCAAAGTGAGCCAAGATTCTTGTTTTGCAAGTGTCGCTATTTCCGCTTTATCTAAATTCACTCGAACTGGCAGCAATAGTGCTTTGCTAGGCAAACTAGCATCACGCTCTAACTCACTTGACCAATATAGATGTAGTGCGTGTTTAAAATGCGAAACCAGTAGCTGTTGCTTATCCTCAAGCAAAGTAACGCCCCCTTCGAGGACTAGCATTTTGGCGTATTGCACACGCAGCTCATCACGCTCTTTGTGCTCTGGGGGGATATCAAATTCACTGGCCTGTTGGTGGCTTAACGCTTGATATAGCTGGTTAACGTTATACTGTCGTACCGGAGCTTCTCGTTGTGTATTGACTTTATTTGCTCCCGTATGATCTCGCACACCGCTATACGATGAAGATGCCACCCTAGGCTGTGTTTGCCCTTGAAACAAATCGCTTGATGAAGCATTTTCTAACGGTTGCAGATGGCTTCGGTATTGTTGATGCAACGAATCCGACAAGTTAGAATCAAGCGCTTCTGAACTTAGCTCTTGAGTGGCGGGTATGACTGCTTGTCTAACAGCTTGCACGATAAAATCGTGTACCAATCTTGCTTGATGAAAACGCACTTCATGTTTAGCTGGATGAACATTCACATCAACTTGTCGTGGGTCTATTTCTAAATACACCACAAAGCCTGGTATTTCTTGCTCTCCCGCAACTTCTTCAAATGCTTGTCGAATGGCATGTAGGATCAACTTATCACGCATCATTCGACCATTTACATAGGTGTACTGCGCGCCGTTGGGACTGCCCACAGGGAGTATCCAAGCAAATAGCATTAGCCCTTCGGAACCAGACTCAATATACGAAGCTTGTTGTTCAAACACTTTGCCAGCCACTTGTGCTATCCGTTTCACCCCATCGGCCTTGGAGCGAGCGCGGTATTGACGAATGACTTTTTGGTTATGCGTTAACGTAATAGCGACATCAAAACGGCTCAAAGCAATGCGTTTTACCAATTCATCAATATGGCTAAATTCGGTTTTTTCAGTGCGCAAAAATTTGCGCCGCGCAGGCGTGTTAAAAAATAAGTCTTTAACTTCAATAGTTGTGCCATCGGGGTGTGCCGTAGGCTGAACTTGCACCGCCATATCACGCCCTTCCGCAAATGCCTGCCATGCAGTTTCTTGCTCTGCGGGTTTTGAACTAAGGGTGAGGCGAGAAACCGAACTAATTGACGCCAGCGCTTCGCCACGAAAGCCCAAAGACGCTATGCATTCAAGATCATCAAGGCTTTTAAGTTTGCTCGTCGCATGTCTTGATAGTGCTAACGTTAACTCGTCTTTAACTATGCCACTGCCGTTATCACGTATGCGGATCAATTTATGTCCGCCACGCTCAATATCTATTTGGATTTTCGTTGCGCCAGCATCAATACTGTTTTCAACAAGTTCTTTAACGACGGAAGCTGGTCTTTCCACTACCTCACCAGCAGCAATTTGGTTTGCAAGCCGCGCTGGTAAAATTTCAATGCTCATTGCAAATTATGCCTTTGGAATTGTGAGAACTTGACCTATATACAGCGTGTCTTTGGTCAGCTGATTGGCTTTTTTTAACGCCGAGATAGACACGCCATAACGACTTGCTAACACACTTAAAGACTCGCCACTTTTTACTACATGTTGACCGGGTTCTTTTAACCTAGCAAACAACGAGTCATCAGGGGGGTTGCGTTTATAGTAGTTTTTTATCGACTTGAAAATCGCGCGAGCGAGCTTTTCTTGATGATTACCTGATTTTAATAAACGCTCTTCTTTGGGATTAGAGATGAACCCCGTTTCTACTAAAATAGAGGGAATATCAGGAGACTTAAGCACCCCAAAGTTCGCCGATTGCGGGCTTTTTTTATGCAGCTTAGTTACCTTTTTCAGCTCATCAACGATTTCATCCGCTACCTGCAATGCCGTTCTCATGGAGTGATCCATAGACATGTCTAACAACGCTTTAGCAAGGTACTTTTCATTCTCTGTATCTTTGATAAGTTCTGCCGCACCACCCAACAATTGTGAGTGTTTTTCTTTATCCTCTAGCCATTTACCAATTTCAGAATTTGCTCTACGCAGCGATAACACCCAAACGGAGGAGCCACTTGGGCCGGGACTTGAAAACGCATCTGCGTGAATAGAAACAAAAAAATCTGCTCGCTTTTCTCGTGCTTTGGCTGAGCGTGTGTGTATTTTTAGATAATAGTCACCCGTGCGGATCAAACGCGCCTTCATGCCTGGCTGTTTATCTATCAGACGCGCTAAACGTTTTGCAATTGGCAGCGTGACGTTTTTTTCATACGTACCTGATGGGCCAATCGAACCTGGGTCTTCCCCACCGTGACCTGCATCGATAGCGATAATAATATCCCTATCCGTTAACCTTTCCCGCTTCTTGGCCTGAGTTTTTTCATTGCTATACAAGCTCGTTTGTTTGGCGTACAGATCAACAACTAAACGGTTTTTATAAGGACCTGCCGGTGCCAAAGCCATAACCACGGGCTTTACACTACTGGAGAGATCAAAAACAACCCGAGTACCATTTGATGATTTAGGCTTGCTGTAACGTAACTTACTGATTAAGCGATGCTCAGCGGGTATTGCCGGTAACTTATCCGCTTTGTTGGTATTGTCAAAATCAACAACCAGCCTGAGAGGGTTCTTAAGCATAAAATAGCTGTAATCAGGCTTTGCAGATAAATCAAATACAACACGGGTACTATCTGGCGACGGCCAAACGCGCACCCCTTCAATATCATTCTTCGCTTGTACAACTGTGCTAAGCATTATGAACACAACACTTAGCAGCATGCCTGATATTTTTCCTATACTACCCATCTTGTCCTAATTGCATTACGATTGTTTGCCCGCGTTCACTGTTTGCAGACACGGTTACTGTTCTTTGCTCACCATCATACGCCATCTCTACATTTAGATCGGGACTAGGAATAAAACCCGCGCCCTTTTGCGGCCACTCAATGATGCAAATTGCGTTGGGGCTAAAGTAATCTCTGATCCCCATATATTCTAGCTCTTCAGGATCACCTAAGCGATAAAGATCAAAGTGATATATTGAGACATCTTCAAGCTCGTAAGGTTCAACAAGGGTATATGTTGGGCTTTTTACCTTACCGGTATGCCCCATCCCCTGAACAATACCACGAGATAACGTTGTTTTGCCTGCACCTAAGTCTCCATGCAAAAACAACACCGCGCCATTTTTTATATATTTACATAGGCGTTCGCCCATAGCCACCGTTTGTGCCTCATCGGCCAAATGCTGACTAAATGTATTACTCATGATCACCCCAATAAGCGTCGAATATGCATAAATAAATCGCTTGCAAGCAGCCCTTTTTCACCTTCTTTTGCTGCAATTTGCGCAGCTAAACCATGAATATACACAGCTAAGTTAGCAGCTGCAAACGGCGCCATACCTTGCGCAATTAAAGCGCCGATTATACCAGATAAAACATCCCCCATCCCAGCACTTGCCATGGCAGCACATCCCGAGCGATTAATATTTATGCAACTATTATCAGCAATGAGAGTTCCAGGCCCCTTTAACACCATATTAGCAGCATAAGTTTTGGCTAAATACGCAACCAGCTCAAAACGGTTCGCTTCATCAACACCGCTGTTTTCTTTCAATAAACGTTTTGCTTCACCTATGTGGGGCGTTAATACAGCGCAGCAATAACGTTTCTCAGTTTGTGCTAACAAATTTAAACCATCAGCATCACATACAACCGGCTTTGCAAATTCAATGCTTTGTGAAAACAGAGCTTGTGCCCACGCATTTTGTCCAAGCCCTGGACCTATTACCATCACGTCAGCTTTGGCCATTAAAAGCGACAACTGCTGCGCATTCTCGATACCATGAACCATTAATTCATATCTACCTTGTAACACGCAGGCGACATTATCAGGGTGGGTAGCGACACTAACCAGTCCAGCACCTGCTCTAAGAGCAGCCTCAGCTGCCAATCGAATAGCGCCTGCCATACCTTTGTTACCACCCACTAGCAGCACATGACCACACATATTTTTATAGCTATCTACAGGACGAGATGGCAGCTTTGAAAAAAGCGTTTCATGGGTCATATAAGTTGCACTGGGCTGCACTAATTGCTCAAATGCCTCAGCCACATCTAAACTTGCATATACTAACTGACCACAGTGCGCTTTAGCTTTACCGGTTAATAACCCTTGCTTTAACGCAATGAAAGTCATAGTGATATCGGCTTTAAAAGCGCCTTTTGCCACCTCGGACGTGGAGCCATTGACGCCACTTGGAATATCAATGCTAAGTTTATTTGCCTGCACTTTGTCACAATCTGCAAAGAGCGTTTGGACTTGTTCGGATAGCTCACCACGAAACCCTGTCCCAAACACCCCATCAACAATGACACAGTATGAATCTAAACAAGGCTGTTTTGTGACTATTTCAACATTTGCTTGGCAAGCGGCTTGATAAGCCTCTAGTGCATCGCCTTTTAACAGTGTTGCATCAGATAAGCTGTAAACGGTGACTGTACGCCCAGCTTGATTAAGCAACTTAGCCAAAACATAGGCATCTCCAGCATTGTTGCCTTTTCCTGCCAGCAGAAGAACACGCTGCGCACTGACCCAGTCATTTTCGAACAATGAAAATAGCGATTGCCCAGCTCGAAACATTAAGTTGGATAGACTTGTTCCCGAATTTTTTGCGGCGAACTCTTCGTATTGCTGCACCTGCTGGGCTGAGTAAGCAACTTGTGGTAAATTAGCGGTGTATTTGGCTTGCAAGATAAACATTCCGTGACTGCAGATAGTATTAATTATATTGAACTGGCAAAAAAAATTAAGCAATGGGGCAAAGAACTTGGATTTGCCGACATTGGCATAACCGATATTGACTTGTCTAAGCATGAAACGCAGCTTCAGCGCTGGTTGGATAATGGCTACCATGGTGAAATGCAATATATGGCAGCCCATGGAATGAAAAGAGCAAGGCCCTCGGAGCTGGTGCCAGGCACACAGCGTGTGATTTCAGTACGAATGAATTACCTCCCACCGGATGCGGGCTTTGCAAAAGCTTTAAAAAATAAGCAAACAGCCTATATCAGCCGATATGCATTGGGCCGAGATTATCATAAAGTGATGAGGAATCGTCTCAAACAGCTAGGACAGAAAATCACAGTTGAAGTTTCAGAGCTAGGGTTTAGACCCTTTGTAGACTCCGCACCAGTTCTCGAAAGGCAACTGGCTGAAAAAGCAGGCCTTGGCTGGCGCGGGAAAAATAGCTTACTCATCCAAAAACACGCAGGCTCTTGGTTCTTCCTTGGGGAACTATTTGTGGACATTCCATTGCCTGTTGACGCCCCTGATGAGTTTGAAGGTTGTGGTAAGTGTAATGCCTGTATCACTCTGTGCCCCACAGGGGCCATTGTTGAACCCTATGTTGTTGATGCTCGAAAGTGTATCTCCTACTTAACAATCGAGCTGCAAGGTCCAATTCCAGAACAATATCGGCCACTCATCGGTAATCGAGTTTATGGTTGTGATGATTGCCAGCTTGTATGTCCATGGAATCGCTTTGGACAACTGACAAAAGAGCCTGACTTTAATCCAAGAACCGCCATTAAAGACCGCTCATTAATTGAGTTATTTAATTGGGATGAAGAGACCTTTTTAAAAGCGACTGAAGGCAGTCCAATACGTCGAATAGGCCACCAACGATGGCTTAGAAATATAGCCGTTGGACTTGGTAATGCGCCTTATGATGAGCAAGTAGTAGCGGCATTAAATAAGCGTATGGCTGAAGTCTCTGAGCTAGTTCAAGAACACATTACTTGGGCATTGCAACAACAACTTAGCAAGCAGGGACTACAGCTAAGAAAGCAAGCTCGGTTAATTCGGATCATCGAAAAAGGCTTGCCGAGAGATGCATAATGATGTGTAAAAAATGATGCGATATCAGAGCCTTTACCAGCCAAATAGTAATGGCCCGATATAGCTAAAACATAACTTAATTTTCATCAACTTTATGACTTAACTCTGCCAAATCGGCTTCTATCTCAGTAAAGGCTTCCTTTACTTGGATCAGCGCCTCTTCTCGTGCAACCGATCTCTGAATTGCACTATCCACATGATTATAAATAAATAATTCTTGGTCTTCATCTAACCCCATGGTCGGAATACGATGCTCAAACTGCTCTTGCAACTCTCTGAACACAGCCTCATTTTGCTTGCGATTGTTATTTAGCATCGTCATTAAACTTTTAAACTTGCTATTAATCATTGCAATCGCACCATTGAGATTTTGCTGCTGCTGACAAAGTTCATTTCGGGTCAAGATAGCAAGTAGCTGTTGTTCTGTTACACTAACAATAAAGCAGATATGGTCCCGAATTCGGCCATGCTTTTCATCATCACTTTCTGGCATATTTAGCACAAGCACGCTTACATAGTCATAGTTCACTAAAATCCGACTGGTGAATTCGTGTAAGCGCCCCTTTGACTTTAATATTTCAAACAGCTCGACGACGATAGGTGAACATATACCTGAAGTTGCATAATGTTGCTGCTCCCCATTAACCCGAAATTCAATATTACAACTCAGACCAAAATTCGCCATACAATTCATGAGCGCAGCAGCAAGAGCAGGAACATCGTTTATATTGCCAATACTCTCAATATAATTGACTATTTGTCCCATTTCACTGCTGGTCGCCATGGCGCTAAAAGCAGTTGTTGTCGCATCCTCAACTTGCTGTTCAAGAATGTCTTTTTCTAATAACAACTGTCCTAGCTTGATCAATTTGGCGGTTAACTCGCCTTGCCCAAACGGCTTAACGATATAGTCCTCAGCCCCAACAGCATACCCTTCCATACGCTCTTCGACAGACCCTCTTGCTGAGACAAACATAACAACAATATGGCTGGTATCAGGATTTGATTTTATAGCACGACATACATCATAACCATTCATTTTCGGCATACTGACATCAAGTAAAATAACCTGGGGGTTAAACTCTGCTAGCATCTCAAGACACTCAGGACCACTGGCGGCGGTTCTGAGTTCAAAGTCTAAATCCTCAAGAATTTCTTCGATGATTTCTAGGTTAAAAGGCTCATCGTCCACAGCCAAAACGCGTTGCAGTGCCATACATAAATTCCTTGTTTGATTTTGTTGCCTTTTATATTTATAGCTGCGGTTTTTATATAATGCGAATACCCAGACCTTACTTTTGATCTAGCGGTATTTCGATATGGAGCGTTGCGCCTACATCATCGTTATTGGTTGCGTAAATACACCCTTTGTGTAGCAGTACAAACTCTTTACAAATCGCCAAACCTAAACCGGTTCCCCCTGCCCCACTATTTGTTGTCGAGCTTTGTGCAAACTTAGAAAATATATGGCTAAGCTCATCTTCGGGAATGCCAACACCTTGGTCACGTACTTCAATATTTACCTTATCACCAGTATGCAAAACGTTGATCCTAACTAGGCCCCCTTCGGGGCTAAATTTAATCGCATTGCCTAACAAGTTACGGATCACTTGATTTATTTGCTCTTGATCACAAAACACCAACAAAGGCTCTTTTGGTTCAATTAGTTTCAGGGAAATATGTTTTGCCAGTGCCGATCCAGACACATCGTCAATCGCCGTTTTAATGATTGCACAGATATCTTGAGCGCTGGGATTAAATGGAAATCGCCCCGCATCCAACTTAGACAAATCAAGCAAGTTATTGAGCAATAGCAGTAAGCGCTCTCCACTGGTTTCAATGCGCGACAAATACTTCTCTAGTTTGTCTACAGGGACTTCGCCAGCCCCCAATTTATCTAAGCCAAATCGCGCAAAACTTAAGATTGAATGCATTGGAGTACGTAGCTCATGAGACATATTGGCAAGAAATTCTGATTTACTGATATTAGCCGCTTCGGCTGCCTCTTTTGCCTTTAGCAATTGCGCTGTACGCGCTTGTACTTCAGCCTCCAACACTTCTTTGGCTTCTTCTAAAACCTGTTGTTTTTTCTTCAAATGTGCGACATTTTTTAAAATAACAGAAAAAGCCAGCTCGCCGTGATGATCGATCTCATTGAAAGTACCCATTAGGGGAACTGATTTATCATTTCGAGTAAGTAATAACTCGCAATCAAAATTGCGCCTGCCTCTGAGCTCTTTCATTTGTTGCTTTAGATTATCAACCGATTCACTATCAAACAGTTCAAAAATGGAGCTAGATTGTATTTCTTCTTGAGCACAGTCAAATAGCTCAACACAGGCATCATTTCCTTCAATAATGCTACCATCTTTATTGAATAACATAATGGAGTCTGGCGTATGCTTGTAAATTACACGTAGCAGGCTATCGCGCTCAATTAATGCATCTACAGTATCTTGCAAACGCTCAACAAGTTCTTGGTTATGTCTTTTGAGCATTTCAGTTTGCCACAACTTATGCAGCGCCTTGAGTAGGTCTCCATCACCAAAAGGCGTGATGAGTACATCATCTACACCGAAACGGATCGCCTCGAGCATGTCGACTTGATCGGCTTTTTGCGTATAAAGCAAACAACGTGCATTATGATTTAACCCCTTTAGCTGAGCAAACAGTTCTAAAGCGCTTTTGTCATGGGGTTCATAGGCAGCAATCAGTAAATCAATGGCTTGATGCTGCGCTTGACTCATCCCTGCAAAGCTTGTATCTGCTGTGTACACCTGCAGTTGCGCGCCTGAGAGGCTTGCGGCCAATTCTGATAAGCGCTCCAACTGATGATCAACAAGCAACACGGTGGGTAACACCAAGCGGTTATCAGCGCCGATTTCAAACACGCGTTCCAGTAGGTTTGTTATTTCTTTATTGGAGAAAAAAGGGTAAACCACGATGCCGTTTGGCAATGCTTTATTAAACTGACTAAACAGCGCAAGTTGCTGGGCATTATCGGGTTTAGGCGCAAGTAGAATTAACTTATCGTGGTGCCTTAATGTAGCAAGCGACGCTAAAAAGCTCGTTGGAATTCCATTCGCTATCGCTATTGCATCATAACTTGCGATGTCTTCTACCTGTTCGAGCATGCGATAGTGTATGTGCTCAACTTCACCACCTAACAACTCAAACAGCACCTTTAAGCGCATAGCTAAAACACTATTGCTATCTACTATCAAAACCTTGTTAGTCATTTGTCTACACAACCAATTCCTTATCTGTTCAAGTGTAGACGAATTTTTTGATTGAGCTTTAGTCTCTTAAATGTTTACCCATAATGGTTAAGCTGTAGAGCTTATTATCCATGTTGGCGACCTCAGGCAGCTCTCCCCAAACGTCAAAACCATGACGTTTAAATAAATTCAAGCTGGGTATATTGTGACTAAAGATAAACCCAAGCAAAGTTGAGACATTAATCGTCTTTGCGTGTGACTGCGCAAAGTCGAGCAGCTTATGACCCAGCCCCTGTCCTCTTGCCTGAGAAGCAATATAAACGCTTACCTCACAGGTTTGAGAATAAGCAGGGCGTCCATAAAATGACTTAAAGCTTAGCCAAGCCACCACATCACCTCCAACCTCATACACAAACAAAGGCCTGCTTGAATGATGGCTATGAAACCACTCTAAACGCTGCTGTGCACTCAATGGCTCAGTATCGGCAGTCACCATTCTGCTGGCTATTGTCTCATTGTAGATATCTGTGATGCGTTGCAGGTCATCTATATTGGCTATTTTTATTGTCATGCTCGGGAAATATTTGATCGCATTGGAATGTAATGTCGTATCATAAAAGATAATTATCTAAGAGGGAAAGCCAATGATTAAAAAAATAATTGCCAAAACCACGTTACTGACGAGCCTATTTCTGAGCTCCCTTGCATACGCACAGCAGTGTGATGATTTTACTAATGTAGAGCTTCGTAAACTTCGCTCCGAGGAAACGCTCAACCTTTGTCAATTTAAAGGAAAACCTCTACTTATAGTTAATTCAGCAAGTAACTGCGGGTTTACTGAGCAATTTGAAGGTTTAGAAAAACTTCATCAACAATACAAAGACCAAGGCTTGGTTGTATTAGGCTTTCCATCTGATGACTTTTTCCAAGAAGAAGATGATGAGAAAGACACCGCTAAGGTGTGTTTTGTCAACTATGGCGTAACTTTTGATATGTTTGCTACATCTGCGGTACGAGGCGATGATGCCAACCCTATTTTTAAACACCTAAATGAGCAAACAAGTTCGCCTAACTGGAATTTTTATAAATACCTTGTATCTGCTGATAGAAAACACGTGACACGCTTTAATAGTCGAACCAAACCACTTTCAAAAGAACTTACTAGTGCGATAGAAAAGGCACTATAGGCAAATAGTGAGTTTTTGCCATTCTTGTATTAGAATAAAGTCTGAGCAAAAAACAAACATAAGCCAATTACGGAGAGTGTATGACAGTTGCAAGTGCAAGACACATTTTAGTTGAGAGCGAGGCTGAGTGCTTAGATTTGAAATCAAGAATAGCTGCAGGCGAGGATTTTGCTGAGCTGGCAAAACAGTATTCTAGCTGTCCATCAGGGCAAGACGGTGGTGCGCTAGGTGAATTTGGACCTGGGATGATGGTGCCAGAGTTTGACAAAGTGGTTTTTTCAGCGCCCATCAATGAAGTTCAAGGCCCAGTTCAAACACAATTTGGTTTTCATTTACTTGAAGTTACAAGCCGCTCAGAGTAAATTAAAGACAAACTTTTAGGCCGCTTTATGCGGCCTTTTTTATAGACTTCCCCCATAGAAAAGGAATCATCATGCAACTATATGGCTCAAATACTTCCCCCTATGCAAGACGTATCAGGATGTTTGCAACTTGTCATAATTTACCTGTCAGTTATCAGCACTTAGATATTTTTAGTGAAACCGACAGAGCCACTTTAATTGCTAACAATCCAGCGCGAAAGATCCCTTTTCTAATTGATGGACAAGATACTATCTGTGACTCCGGTGCTATTTACCGTTACTTAGTTGATAAATTCCATCTGACTAAAATGACTTATTGGCAAGAAAACCAACTTGTGAATATTAATGCCTGTAATGATTCTTTAGTGGAGCTTTTGTTATGTACACGCTCAGGACTAAATACCAACTCCGATGCACTATTTTTTAATTTACAAAGAGAGCGCATTGAAGCGGTATTATCAGATTTAAATGAACAATGTGTGAAAAGTGATTTTTTAGACTGCGACTATCTGCAGATCAGTTTATACTGCTTGCTAGATTGGATTGAATTTAGAAAATTAACTGATTTAAGTTCGTTTACCGCGTTACTGCATTTTCATGAAGTACACAGTAACTTACCAGGAAGTACAGATTCAGACCCAAGAATATAGTTGTCACACATAGAAGGTAAAGGCAATGAGCGACATTGAAATAGAATCAGAATTAGTCACCTTTGTAGAACAGGTTCGTACTAACCAACAAATTTGGGCACTTGGCGCTGAAGACGGTGGCGTTGTAGTTTGTGAGTCCAATCAGTTTGAAGAAACCGATGTACTACTGATCTGGGACAGCGAACAAAAAGCGCAAGCGCAATGTAAAGATGAATGGCAAGATTATTCACCGGTAGCTATTTCACTTGATGAATTTTTAGACGAGTGGGTTGAAGATCTAAATGAAGATCAAGCGCTATTTGGCCTAAACTGGAATGATGACAATGTCTGCGTTGAAATTGAGCCCGTAGGGTTAGCTCGCGCACTCGTTGACTAAAGCGATCAAAGTCCCCTCTATAGCGCGCACGTATGCTTGCGCGCTTGTCCCTTTAGTATTAGGTGGCATTAAAGGTTCAGCACCGGCGATCACTGCCCTATCATAACTTTCACTGACGTTATCACAATATATGGTTAGCTCAAATCCTAACGCGGGTTGTTTTGGTTGTGCGCGAATATAGCTTTGCTTGAATTGTGCTTGCGCAAGTGGGTGACTCGCAAAGCCCAATATCACTTCTCCAGTATCTAACTCACCATAGTCACCAGATTCAGTCAGGCTTTGGGTACTAAGACCAAACGCTTGATAGTAAAAATCGAGTACTTCCTCAACGTTATCAACATAAATCACAGTTTTTGCATAGCGCATTATTAACCACTTAAAATTAAAATCATCCAGAGTACTGAAAACTATCAATCAGCGGTGATACTTATTTTCTAAGCATAAAGTTAAATGCGGGTAAATTACAACCAAGTGACTAAAAGTTACCGCTAAAAATTCATTTTCATGGACTAATAAACATAAAAAAATCCGCAAACTCGAAAGTTGGCGGATTATTTTGTTTAGAATGAACGCGATTATTTAGCGTGCAGACTAAGACTTATTACGGCTTTCTTTGGTAAACGCTCTTAGTTTACGTTTTTGCGACAACGTCATCTTATTGCTACGGCCAGCGTATGGGTTATCCCCTTCGCGGAACTCAATTTTAATTGGTGTACCCATGATGTTGAGCGCTTTACGGTAATAGTTCATTAAATAGCGCTTGTAGCTATCAGGTAAGTCATGTACTTGGTTACCATGTATAACGATCCTAGGCGGATTGTAGCCCCCAGCGTGCGCGTATTTAAGCTTAACGCGTCGACCACGTACCAATGGTGGTTGGTGATCAGCCTGTGCCATATCCATTATTCTGCGTAACATCGCTGTACTAATACGTTTAGTTGCTGAGTCGTATGCTTCATTTACTGACTCAAAAAGGTGTCCTACACCAGTACCGTGCAATGCAGATATAAAGTGCAAACGAGCAAAATCAATAAAGCCTAGTCGACGGTCCAATTCTGACTTGATACGCTCTTTTACGTAGTCATCCAGTCCATCCCACTTATTCACGGCTATCACCAAAGAGCGACCCGAGTTCAACGCAAAACCTAGTAAACTTAAGTCTTGATCTGAGATCCCTTCTCTTGCATCAACAACCAGTAATACCACATTGGCATCTTCGATTGCTTGTAGCGTTTTGATAACTGAAAACTTTTCTACAACATCGCTAACCTTTTTGCGTTTACGCACACCTGCCGTGTCGATAAGTACGTATTCACGATCATTACGCGTCATCGGAATATAGATTGAGTCTCGCGTTGTACCAGGCATGTCATAAACAATAACGCGTTCTTCACCTAGAATACGATTAGTTAGTGTCGACTTACCCACATTTGGACGACCAATGATGGCTAACTTGATTGGCTTGTCTTCAAAAGCCGATTTTCCATCTTCGTCAGTGCCTTCTTCACCTTCAAGGTAAAGCTCTGCAAGCTGCGTATCATTTTGCGCTAGCTCATCTTCTTGCTCAGCTAATTCAGCAATAACTGGTTGTAACGTCACATCAAGTAATTGCGTCACACCACGACCATGGGCAGCTGCGATTTGATATACCTCTCCAAGCGCTAACTGATAAAATTCAGCGCAACTCGAATCAGCATCAATACCATCGGTTTTATTAGCCACCAAAAAGCATTTCTTTTGTTGTTTGCGTAAGTGCTGTGCAATAGCCTGATCGGCAGCATTCATGCCCGCGCGCGCATCTACCAAGAAAAGTACAATATCAGCTTCTTCAATCGCTAAGAGCGATTGCTCGGCCATTTCTGTTTCAATGCCCTCTTCAGAGCCATCAATACCGCCTGTATCGACCACGATAAACTCGTAACCATCATAGTTGGCTTGACCATATTTACGATCACGCGTTAGGCCAGGAAAATCTGCCACCAAAGCATCTCGAGTACGCGTTAAGCGGTTAAACAGTGTGGATTTACCCACATTAGGTCGCCCAACAAGAGCGATCACCGGAAGCATAGACTACCTCTTTAATAAACAACAAAAGGCTTCGCAAAGCGAAGCCTTAACAAACTTAACTAAAATTAAGTGTTACGGAATTTTAACTGCGCTAACTTCACCATTGCGGGTGTAAACAATCAGCTTGTCATCGGTCACGATAGGCTCTACAAAAAAGCCTGAGCTATCAAACGATTCACGAGCAACCAACTGGCCAGTTTGTTTATCTAACCAATGTAAATTACCTTCCTGATCGCCAAGGGCAACATAATTACCCACAACAGCTGGTGCCGTTAAATACCAACCTCTCAGCGCAGGCTGACTCCAACGTTCAATACCAGAGTCTTTATCCAACGCATAAATAACGCCGTTACTATCAACTAAGTAAAGAACATTTAAATCTAAGCTCAAATCGCGGTAACTACTGTATTCACGTTTCCAAACTACATTGCCGCTTCGCACATCCACGGCCGCTAAGTTACCATTATAGCCTATTGCGTATGCCATTGCGCCGCTAACTACTGGCTTTGTGTCAACGTCAACCAAACGTTCAAACTCTGAAGAGCCTTTCGCAAGTGCCACATCAACGCTCCACGCGCTGTAGCCATTTTCAGCGATCAATACGGATAATTTCCCGCTTTCTTCACCAAATAATACACCGCCATTAGCTGCCGTTGGAGAACTTAAACCACGCAATGTCAAAGCTGGCACTTCTTGCTCATGGCGCCAACGCTCTTCACCGGTATCTGGGTGCAATGCAAGCAATTTACCTGACCCTAAATTCACGTATATCAGGCCGTCACCAGCAGCAGGTGACGATAATGCTTCACCTGGTACATTTTTACGCCAAATAATTTCTCCAGAATCTCTATTCAGAGCAATCACTTCACCGTGTTCAGAACCAATGTAGATATTTCCGTAAGCCTGCAAAATACCGCCAGAAAGCTTAGCACTATCATTGTCTTCCCAAGGCCAAAATGCTGGGTCTTTACGGGTATCTGTTTGCCACAGAGTTTTACCTGAATCTAAGTTGAGCGCTTTAACTAAACCATAGCGCTCAGCAACAAAAACGGTATCTTTGTATACGGTTGGTGTTAAACGCGAGAAGTAATGCTCTACGCCACTACCGATACTTTCTCGCCACACAACTTGTGTTTCAAACTGATTGTTGATCTCTGGTAATACAAGTTCGTCTTCATCACTAGATGAACATCCTAACAGCGACGCCATACATAGCGCCAAGGTGGCCATACTGAGCTTATTCATGTTGACTCCTATGCTGCAGGTTGTGCTGAAGCTAAGTCATCTAACTTAATTTTAAGCAAAGTATTTGCACTTTCAGTCGATGCTTCCAGCGCAGCTTGATACTGAGATTTAGCTTGCTCTTTATTACCCTGAGCTAAGAATATGTCACCTTTGATTTCAGAAATCTGCGCTTTAAAGCTCTCAGGCATCGGCTTGCCCAGCGTTGCTAACGCGTCTTCAAATTGCTGTTGTGCCAATTGCACACGAGCTAAACGCGTTAAAGCAGTTGCTTTAAGTTCTAAATTTTGGACGTTATCAGCAGCCCATTGTAGCTTATGAGCAGCCACATCTAACTGTTGTTTGTCAGCTGCTTCTTTAGCTGCCACAAATGCCGCTAATACCGCGTAGTTAGAATCACCATTTTCTTTTACAAAGCTGTCGCTCGCAGCCAAAACATCTTCGCTTTCAACAAATTGGTTATACGCATTTGATGCTGCTTCCGCGCTGTCAATTTGGCTTTGATTGTAAGCTTTCCAGCCATATAAACCACCTAAACCAATGACAATGCCCAACGCCAAAGATACCCCATTTTCACGGAAAAATCGTTTTATAGCCTCAGCTTGTTGTTCTTCTGTTGAGTAAATTTCCATTATAACCTCTTATGCTATCAGCGCTTGTAATAGAGTTTTAACCTCATCCAAGGACACTGTGATCTGTTCTTTTTGTTCGCGCAGATATTTAACGGTTACTTTGCCTTGTGCAAGCTCGTCTTCACCAAGGATCAAAGCAACCAACGCATCACTCTTATCTGCTCGTTTTAATTGTTTCTTAAAGTTACCGCCGCCTGCATGTACCATAACACGCAAACCTGCAACTTCATTTCTAAGCTGCTCTGCAATAACAGGCGCTTGAATGCTCGCCTTATCACCCATTGCAGCAACGTAAACATCTGCATTGCGGCGAATATCACCAACACAATCAAGCTCTTGCAGCATTAACACTAAACGCTCAAGGCCCATTGCAAAACCAACAGCTGGCGTACCTTTACCACCTAACTGCTCGACTAAGCCATCGTAACGGCCACCGGCACACACAGTACCTTGCGCACCTAAACTATCCGTAACCCATTCAAAAACAGTACGATTGTAGTAATCTAAGCCACGTACCAGCTTTTCATTAACGCGGTATTTGACGCCAGCGGCATCTAATCGTTCACATAAATTTTGAAAATGCGCTTGCGACTCTTCATCAAGATGTTCAGACAACTTAGGCGCATCTACTAAAATCGCTTGCACCTCAGGGTTTTTGCTATCTAACACGCGTAGCGGATTAGTGTGCATACGACGTTTACAGTCGTCATCCAAGTGCTCAATATGTTGCTCTAAAAAGGCAACCAAAGCATCTCTATAAAGTGCACGAGCTTCATTTGAACCAAGCGAATTAAGCTCTAAGGTAACATACTCACTGATCCCAAACTCTTGCCAAAGACGTGCTGTTAATAAGATAACTTCAGCATCAATGTCGGCGCTGGCGATACCATATGTTTCTACACCAAACTGATGGAACTGGCGGTAGCGACCTTTTTGTGGGCGTTCGTGCCTAAACATCGGTCCCATATACCAAAGACGCTGCTCTTGGTTATACAGCAAACCATGTTGATTACCCGCGCGAACACACACTGCGGTTCCCTCTGGGCGCAATGTAAGGCTGTCACCGCTGCGATCTTCAAAGGTGTACATTTCTTTTTCGACGATGTCAGTTACTTCGCCGATAGAACGTTTAAATAAATCAGTAGACTCAACGATAGGAAAACGGATCTCTTGATAACCATAAGACGCCACCGTTTTGCGCAACGTATCTTCTACTTTCTGCCAAATCTGCGTTGTACCAGGCAGACAGTCGTTCATACCACGAACTGCTTGAATTTGTTTTGCCACTTAAATTCCTAAATAAATCTGTTTTTTATCAATAAGATCGTCGCAAAGTATCTGACTTGCGTAAAAAAGTAATCGCTCATTATACCCAAACCGGCTGAAAATGCGACCTACCGCACTGATAGGCTACAAACAAGAGTAAAATTACTTCTTCGATATGTGCTGATTATTCGACAATCTTGATATCTATTTCTGGCTGTTGCTCTTTTTTTGCAACAAATTCACGAACTTGTGCTTCTAGTTGCTCTACGATATTGTCATTATCAATACGCAGCTTTTGTCGCTCGCCGTTAATGTATAAGCCAGAGCGGCGATTTGCGCCCGCCAGACCAATATCACTAACCAAAGCTTCTCCTGGTCCATTTACCACACAACCGATCACGGAAATTGAGATGGGCGTGATGATATCCTCTAAGCGCTCTTCCAGTTGGTTCATGGTATTTACCACATCAAACTCTTGGCGAGAGCAGCTTGGACAAGCTATAAAGTTAATGCCTCGTGAGCGAATTCGTAATGATTTTAGGATATCAAAACCAACTTTAATTTCTTGTACAGGGTCAGCCGCGAGCGATACACGTAATGTATCACCAATACCCTCGGCCAACAGCATGCCTAGACCAACTGCAGACTTCACAGAACCAGAACGGAAACCACCCGCTTCGGTGATCCCTAAATGCAACGGTTGATCAATCTCTTTCGCTAACAGTCTGTAAGCGCCAACTGCTAAAAATACATCGGATGCCTTAACCGAAACTTTAAACTGGTCAAAGTTCAAACGCTGTAAAATTTCCACATGGCGCATCGCTGACTCAAGCAAGGCCTCTGGTGTAGGTTCACCATACTTTTCCTGCAAATCACGCTCAAGTGAACCACCATTTACACCAATTCGGATCGGGATATTTCTCTCTGATGCGGCATCGACCACGGCACGAATACGATCTTCTGAGCCAATATTACCTGGGTTGATACGTAAGCAGTCCGCGCCATATTGCGCTACTTTAAGGGCAATTCGATAATCAAAATGAATATCTGTCACAAGTGGAATATCAACTTGCTCTTTGATACTTTTAAACGCTTCAGCAGCATCCATAGTGGGTACTGACACACGTACAATGTCTGCGCCCGCATCTTGAATAGCGCGAATTTGCGCAACCGTTGCATCAATATCAAGCGTGTTGGTATTGGTCATAGATTGCACCGCAATTGGTGCTCCGTCTCCAATCGGAACATTACCCACGTTAATGCGTGTCGACTTTCTGCGTTTTATCGGAGATTCTGAAAACATAAGACGGTTACTCTGCTAACGGTAATTTAAATTTTGCTAAACGGTTTCTTGGCAGGCTAGATAAGTCAATTAATTGGCCATCCAATTCAACTTCAACCACTTGATGTTTGCCCAGCACGATAGAAAAAGGTGCTTTACCTTCTACCGTCATGGTGTAGCCCGCTTTTTTAACACCAAATGCAATGCGCTCTTGTGTCGCATCAAATATTTCAACCCAACTATCATCACTAAAGCGCATTATTACTGTACTTATTGATGGGTCTTTTTTCTCTACAGCAGTCTTTATTGTTGGCTCTTCATTGAGTTGAGCTTGCTCATCAGATTCATCCGCCAAAGTCGTTTGTTGATTAACTGGTTCACTGTCAGTCGCGGATGAACTTACTTCATCCGACGTACCTGTATTTAACTGCTTTGAATCTTCAGGCTCTAAACTGGCTTGTTGTTCGCCAACGGGCGTTACATCAGTTGTTGTTACAGGCGGCAAATTAGCATCAGTTACGCTGTCGTTGGTCTGCCAAAACCAGATCCCTGACGAGCCTAATACCAACGCCAATATAAAGTAGCTAAAGATCATTAAGCGATTATCACTGGCTTCTTTTTCAGTACGCCGTGAAAAGCTTTGCATTCTCTTAGTTGGCTCAGGTGCTTTAGGTGCGTCCATTAAAGCTAATAGCTGCTGTGCATCAATACCAAGTAGGGCACTATAACTCTTAATGTAACCTCGGATAAAAGTAACAGGGCCTAAGTCTTGATAATCATCTTGTTCTAACTTAGTTACTTGCACCACGGTTAATTTTAGGCGCTGCGATACATCTTCAACACTCATACCAGCAGCAATTCTAGCTGTATGAAGCGATTGTCCTATAGTAGGAACTTGTTCTTCCATTTCGATGTTTTCTTGTTTCATAAAACGTAACTATCAGGGTCCACAATCAGTAATCCATGACCTTCTTTTAAGGCCACATCCGGTGTTAATTCATTCCATCGCATTAAATCGTCGATCAGCAATCCATGTTGAGTCGCTATTTTGAATAAAGTATCTCCCGCTTGAATAGCATGCATTGTAGCAGGATTATTTAGATAAATTTTCTGCCCTGCAGCCACTCTATCGGATTCTTTTAGGTTATTCCAACGCAGTAAATCAACCAGCTTGATATCGTATTTGACCGATAAGCTAAATACGTTTTCGGCAACTTGTATTATATGAAATGGCACTTTAGGTGCACTTACTTTTTTGTTCACAAGCGGTAAGTTTTGCAAATTTGCCTCAAAAGCACTCGCCGTTTTAGTTAGGCTCGTTACTACTTTACCAAATCGCACATCGCTCGGATCAGGTTCATAAAAACGCACAACATTTTTATTTGTTTGCTCACTCAGCGCTTGCTCCTGCATTGAACTTGTTGCTGCACTTTTTGATTCCGCTGACTTTTGCTCGCCCGCCATAGTAGATTTGGCGGCTGAACGCGCCGTGAATTCTGCCTCAGCAGGTAGTAGCGATATACCCAGCGATTTATGCTCCTGCGGCGTTTCTTCATTCACTACCTTCCGCTTCACTTTTATTTTTGGCTGTAGCGATAAATGAGAAGGTGAGTTTTGAGTTATGCTTTTTAGTTGAGCTAAACGATACTGCTCTTTCAAATTGGCAAACTCATTGTTGTTTATTTGCTCGCTCAATAATGCTTTCGCTTGAAAAGAATCAGGATAAGTTTGAATAAGCAAATCAGCGATTTCTTGTGCCTTTTGCAAATGCCCCATACTAACGTGTAATAGATGCTGTAAAAGCATACTACGCGGTGACACAAAGCCTTTATCGGAGTAATTTTCTAAAACGCCCATCGCCTGATGTAAATCACTTTTAGCATAAAATAAGGCGGCTAAACCGATCAGCGCTGACTGACTACGACCATCGTGCGCTATCGCACTGTTGAGGTAATCTTCAGCTTTTGAAAAGTCATCTTGTTTTATGGCACATAGCGCTAAATTTTCATAGCTGCGCGACACTCGCAGATAACTAGGCACATCGATGGCTTTAAAAAACTGTTCGCTAGCTGCTTGATACTCGCCAATACGACACAAGAACGTACCATAGTTATTTAGGGTATTCGGGTTATTCGGGTCGAAACTCAAGGCCTTTTGATAAGCTTTGCGAGCCCGCTCATCTTCACCAACTTGTTCGTAGTAATATGCCAAAGAATAATGGCCTTGAGGCAAGTCAGGTGCAAGCTGCAAAGCCTTTTCAAGATTATACTTCGCTTGACTTGTATTACCTGAACGCAAATATTGCAATGCCAGAGTAATGCGCGTTTTAGCGGCTTCTTGGTTATTTACTTCGTTTCTTACATTAGGTTTGTTTCTTGTGACTGAACTTGTTTCAGTAACACACCCAGATAATAAACCAATTGCAACGATAGAAATCAAGCAAGAACGCATGCACCACCCTTTATGTAATAACACTGTGCCCTTATACTACCTAAAAGTCCTTATGATTCATCTATTTTTTACCACAAGGACCCATTTAAAGTGTCGTTGGCAGCACTTTTACACTTGTTTAGTGTATTAGTTAGCACTGACCTTAACTGCGATGGCATTATCTTCACGTTGCTGCTTTTTAGCCAAACGCTTAGTTCTGTCAACAACATCGCCCACTAGTTGACCACATGCGGCGTCAATATCATCACCACGAGTACGACGTACAATACACGTTAAGCCTGCTGCTTGTAGCACTTTTGAAAAGCGATCGATGCGGCTGTTACTTGAGCGACCATATTCGTTACCTGGGAATGGGTTAAACGGAATAAGGTTAATTTTTGAAGGTGTGCCTTTAAGCACTTGAACCAGCTCATGTGCATGATCGGTACTGTCGTTAACACCTTGTAGCATCACATATTCAATGGTGACATCTTTATTTGCTTTAGAGCCATCAATATAACGACGACATGCCGCCAAAAATTCTTCAATTGGATACTTTTTGTTAATTGGCACTAACACGTCACGCAATTCATTGTTCGGTGCGTGTAATGAAATCGCCAATGCAACGTCAATCTTTTCTTTAAGAATATCAAGTGCAGGTACAACCCCTGAGGTACTTAATGTGACGCGACGCTTTGATAACCCAAACGCCCAGTCATCCATCATCAGCTCCATGGCAGGCACAACATTGTTAAGATTAAGCAATGGCTCACCCATGCCCATCATTACCACGTTAGTAATAGGACGCTTAGTGCTATCACCATCATGTATGCCGATATCTTTCGCTACACGCCACACTTGACCTATGATCTCTGACACTTTTAAGTTGCGGTTAAAGCCCTGCTGCGCGGTTGAGCAGAAAGTACACTCCAACGCACAGCCGACTTGAGACGATACGCACAAAGTCGCTCGCTCTTTTTCCGGGATCCAAACGGTTTCAACTTCTTGACCACCATCAAGCAATAAGGCGTATTTGATAGTACCATCGCTAGCCACTTGCTTAACTGAAATCTCCGGTGCTCTGATCTCACATTCAGCCGCTAACCTTGCTTTGAGCTTTTTATTAATGTTACTCATTTGCTCGAAGTCGTCCACGCCGAAATGGTAAATCCATTTCATTACCTGATCCGCGCGAAACGGCTTTTCACCGAAAGTAGCAAATAACTCACGCATGCCCTCGCGGTTTAAATCAAGTAAATTAATCTTTTTTTCTGTAGTGGCCATGAAACAACCTCAATTCAAGTGACGGTATAACATTAGTAAGGCAGCCGCACATTGTACAAAAAACATGCAACAATAACAATCTTAGCGAATTGTTTTGCTAAATGCTCAAAAGCATAAGCATTTAGCAAAACACCTAGTGTTCGGTACGAAGTACTCGGTACGAAGTACTCGGTACGAAGTACTCGGTACGAAGTACTCGGTACGAAGTACTCGGTACGAAGTACTCGGTACGAAGTACTCGGTACGAAGTACTCGGGACGAAGTACTCGGTACGAAGTACTCGGGACGAAGTACTCGGGACGAAGTACTCGGTACGAAAAAAGGGCTCGAAAGCCCTTCTTTCATTTGCTCATAAACTCGAAATTAACGAGTACGTGGGCAAATTTCTTCTTCTGCGAAGAAGTAAGCGATTTCGCGAGCAGCTGATTCAGGTGCGTCTGAACCATGTACCGCGTTTTCGTCGATGCTGTCTGCGTAGTCAGCACGTAAAGTACCAGCTAGTGCGTCAGCAGGGTTTGTGGCACCCATGATTTCACGGTTCTTACGAACTGCATCTTCACCTTCAAGAACTTGAACCATTACTGGGCCAGAAGTCATGAAAGAAACTAAAGCACCAAAGAAAGGACGCTCTTTGTGCTCTGCGTAGAAACCTTCAGCTTTCTCTTGAGAAAGGTGAACCATTTTAGAAGCAACGATCTTAAGACCAGCTGATTCGAAACGGTTATAGATTGCACCGATGTGGTTTTTAGCTACCGCATCAGGCTTGATGATTGAAAAAGTACGCTCTAAAGCCATCTTTTTTGCTCCAAAATAGTTTGTGATTATTAACGGGCGCGAATTATACGCGTTTTAGCTGCAAAAACCTACTACATTTCCCTGTTATGTGGCTCGGTTCATGCGCAAGTAAACTTCATTCTGAGCAAAACAAATCATGATCTAAATCAAAATCTCTTTTTCGATGCTGTTTTATACTGCGCCGCTTTTTTATTTCGAGTCAATTTTGACCCCAACAGCTGGCTTGTACCCAGTTCGATGTATGAGGTTTTTATCATGTTTGTACCAGAACTCCTTTCACCTGCGGGTAGTTTAAAGAATATGCGTTACGCTTTTGCGTATGGCGCAGATGCCGTTTACGCCGGTCAACCACGTTACAGCTTACGCGTTCGTAACAACGAGTTTGACTTAGACAACCTAGCACTAGGCATCAACGAAGCTCATCAACTAAACAAAAAGCTCTATGTCGTATCAAATATTGCACCGCATAACAGCAAAGTAAAAACTTACTTACGCGATATAGAGCCTGTTATTGCTATGCAGCCTGATGCGCTGATCATGTCTGATCCTGGTCTAATCATGTTGGTACGTGATAAATGGCCAGACATGCCTATTCATTTATCCGTGCAAGCGAACGCTGTTAACTACGCAAGCGTGCAGTTTTGGGCCAAGCAAGGTATTGAACGCGTGATCTTATCACGTGAGTTATCACTGGAAGAAATTGCTGAAATTCGCCAACTGTGCCCGCAAACCGAGCTGGAAGTATTTGTTCACGGTGCTTTATGTATGGCGTATTCGGGCCGCTGCTTGTTATCAGGTTACATCAACAAGCGCGACCCAAACCAAGGCACTTGCACTAATGCTTGTCGCTGGGAATATGACGTAAAACCAGCAAGAGAAACCGAAACTGGTGATGTGGTTCATAAAATTGATCCCAAGTCTGTGATCCCAACACTCGGTGAAGGCCAGCCAACATCGGAAGTATTTATGCTTGAAGAGCAAGGTCGCCCAGGTGAATATATGCCAGCGTTTGAAGATGAGCATGGTACTTACATTATGAACTCAAAAGACTTACGCGCTGTACAGTATGTTGACCAGCTGACCAAGATGGGTGTGCACAGTTTAAAAATTGAGGGGCGTACCAAATCTTTCTATTATGTGGCGCGTACTGCACAGGTGTATCGTAAAGCCATTGATGATGCTGTTGCTGGTAAGCCATTTGATCCTAACTTGATGCATACGCTCGAAAACTTAGCTCATCGCGGGTACACCGAAGGCTTTTTAAAGCGCCATGCTCATCAAGATTACCAAAACTATGAATATGGTCACTCTGTGTCAGACAAGCAGCAGTTTGTCGGTGAAGTACTAGGTCGCCACGACAATGGTCTGGTAGAAATTGACGTGAAAAATAAGTTTTGTACGGGTCACAGCCTTGAACTTATGACACCACAAGGGAACATCTCGTTTAACCTTGAACATATGGAAAACAAAAAAGGTGAGCGTATTGATGATGCCAAAGGCTCAGGTCACATTGTGAAGATCCCACTGCCTGAAGATATCAATCTCGACCACGCCATATTAATGAGAAACTTAGATAACAACCAAGATACACGTAATCCGTTCAAAAAGGCCTAACCATGGCGTTGATGATCAACTCTAAGTGTATCAATTGTGATATGTGCGATCCGGAGTGCCCTAATCAGGCCATTTATTTTGGGGAAAAGATTTACGAGATTGACCCTAACAAATGTACAGAGTGCGTAGGTCACTATGATACGCCAACCTGTGTCAGTGTCTGCCCGATTGATTGTATCAAGCCCGACCCTAATCATAAGGAAGACTTAGATACTTTAGCGGAAAAATATTTGCGCTTAACAGGGCAAAGTTAAGCCAACATACACAACGAAAAAAGGCTCAACATGTTGAGCCTTTTTGGAGGGAATCTTCTATTTAATTAGAATTTGTATTCAATACCTAAACCTAGGTAATCACGTTCAACTTGGTTATCACCGTCAAACGTTGAATAGAAACCATACAATTTTGTTGCTTTGTTAAGCTTGTGGTCGATACCAATTGAAACACCATCAAGCTTGTCACCTTGGTCAAAGTCAATAACTTGGTATTGCGCTTTTAACGTATTTGCACCAAAGCTATACGCTGCGTTTAACATGTAGCCATCAGCCTCATCAGAGCCATCTACTTTTTCTTGAGTTTGATACATAGCACCTAGTTTAAAGTCAGCTACTTTACCTTGCACGGCAAAACGCACTGCATCACGGCCATTCACTTCACTATCAACTGCAACAGCAGCGTAGATAGAAGATTTTTTCAAACCGCTATCACCATATGTTAATGCTGTTGAAAAACCGTTTTCACCGTCTTTCTTATCTTCAGCGATATAAGTGCCTAACACTTTGAAACCGTTAAAACTTGCTGATTTATATGAAATAGAGTTGCCTAAACGGTTCTCACCTTTGAACAGGTTTTTGATATCACCTTCTAGGTCATTGAATAAATCAAGTTTACCTTGTGACTGTTTAAAAGCCGTGTCGTTACGACCAATCACAACTTCACCAAAGCCACCTTTTAAACCAACGTATTGGTTACGAGCAGTGATGTTATCTTTACCGTTCTTTGAATCATCGTCAGATAAGTCCACTTGAAACTCTAGTTTATAGATAACTTCTAAACCACCTTCCAACTTTTCTGCGCCTTTAAAGCCAAAGCGAGACGCATTACTTTTGATCTCAGTTACAGAGCCTTCATCTTCATCACTTGATTGTAGTGAAACGTTCGCTTTTCCGTACACTGTTACATCAGCGTAGGCGTTTAATGACAAGGCACTCAATACAGAGAGCAAAAGTGCAGAGTTAGTCAGTTTCATGTGTATTTCCTCAATATCGCAACACGTTAATTTTGAACATGCGCAGTTTGCCAGCACTAAATGACAAAAATATTACATCGCGCGAGATTAAGTAAAAAAACAGCCTTAAAAATGAAACCTTTTGGAAATAAAAGAAAATAACCTAATCATTACAACAAGTTGCAACCATTACCCAAAACACAAACATGTCATAAAAAAGATATATAAATGACATCATCTAAGTGATTCAAGTAAATTAGTGATTGTTTCTATCTGCTCCTTTTGTTCATTATCTTTATGGTATGCAATGAATATTTCTCTTGAAACTTGGTCAACACAGTCAATATGAAAGAGCTTTTTCTGTTCTATCATATCTTGTGCTAATGCTTGAGGAATAAACGCACTGCCGCCACATTGCATAATGAGATCAAGTGCAATCCGCCCTGTGCTGGTTCTAAAATAAGGAGGTGTACTGCCTGAAAACTGCTTAGCATGCCATAATGAAAATGCAGTCCCCCAATCAACATAAACATATTGATTATTAAAAAATGCTAACGCATCTTCACACTCAAAAGTACTTACAGGAATAATTGCTAAATCTCTAATCGGCTTGACGATTAGTTCATCAACTTTTGGGGGGTCAAATAAAACCGCTAAATCCAACGTTCTTTCTAACAGTAATCGGGTACTTTCTTGCTGTGCCTTCACTTCTGCCATAAGTGAAACACCCGGCATTGCAGCAACAATATTGTTGATACCAAATTGTAAAAATGCATCCCAAATATTGGGGGTGCCGGATAACGACAGCTGTTTATGCATGCTATTGGCAAGGGCAACATCTACTTTGGCTCGCTGCATACCTGTTAAGATCATAGTTGCATGGGGCAATAAGCGTTCCCCTGGCGCAGTAAGTTGGATATTATTGCGTTGGCGAATAAATAAATTCACGCCTAAAGATTGTTCGAGCTGACGAATACGAAAGCTCACAGCTGATTGAGTTATATATAAATTTTCTGCTGCGCGACCGAAATGACGAGTCTTAACTACTTCGACAAAAGTTTTTAATAGATCTATGTCCACTTTTGTTCCTTACGATAAAAAAAACTTGTTTAAAAAAATTCTAATCCTGATCCATACTCCACCCAATATCAATGTGAGGATTGAGTTATGGATCAGAACCTAGCGAATTTACGCAATGCTTTTGTAAGCCCTCGCGCTTTTTATGACGATGCCAATTTTCCAAGAGGATTTAGCCGCAGCGGTCACTTTACGCTCGCCGAAGCTCAGGCTCTTGAACAACACGGTGTATTATTAAAAAGCTTATACAACAAAGACTGCGAACCACAAAATAGTTTTCAACTACAATTTGTTAATGTCATGGAAGGACAGCTCCCGCCAAGTAACATAATTGAACGTGCTTGGGCAAAATATTTAAAGCTCACAACCTGTAAAACAAAATTTCATACGCTATTTGGTCGCTCAAGAGCAGTACCAGACTCGTATACCCCAGCATATAGCGCTGACGACGATCTATAATCCCATCAGGTGCGTCTTTTTGGCGCACCTCATTTAAGCTACGCACTTCCAACACGCCAACCAACTATTTTTAGCCTTCAGTTTATACTACACTTTCTAAATTAACTCATTCACATGCATTGCATTTTTGAGTAGATCAGTTTAAAACTTAAACGTGCACAAAAATATAACAAGGCCGCATAGTGACCCATAGAATACTTATCGTAGAAGATACCCCAACCATTGCCACAGTACAAAAGCATATCGCGGTATCTTGTGGTTATGAAGCTGATATAGCTCAATCACTGGCACAAGCACAAGTGTTAATTAGTGAGCACCATTATTTCTGCGCCGTTGTTGATTTTATTCTACCCGACGCGCCTAACGGTGAAGCCATACCAGTCACGGTAAATGCAGAGATCCCAACCATTGTAATGACTGGGAATATTGATAAACGCACGAGGGAAACGGTTGATAAATATCCCATCATTGATTACATCACCAAAGAAAATAAACAAGCTTATCAATATCTAAAAAAGCAGCTTACCCGCCTACCTCGCAATGAAACAGTAAAAGTGCTGGTGGTTGAAGATTCTCGTCATTCACGATTATATATCAGTAATTTATTGTATCGACATAAGTATCAAGTGCTAGAGGCTAAAGATGGTGTAGAGGCGCTCGAAGTATTACAGCAAAACCCAGATATTTCAGTCATTATCGCTGACAACGAAATGCCAAGAATGAATGGAGATGAGTTGTGCGTCGAAATTCGTCGTTTGTACAGCAATGAAGATAAAGTGATTATTGGTGTATCTGGTTCGGATTCACCGCACTTGTCTGCACGCTTTTTAAAAAGTGGTGCGAATGATTACTTGCGAAAACCATTTAACGCAGAAGAGTTTTATTGTCGACTTAGTTTGAACGTCGATATGCTAGACCAAATAGCGACTATTAAGTTGCAAGCTAATACTGACTATTTAACCAAGCTTCCCAATCGTAGATATTTTTTTGAGCAAGCCAAAAAATTTCAAAAAATACGTGCGATCAACAATCAAGCTAGCCAAGTATCCATGATAGACATTGATCACTTTAAGCGTATTAATGATGATTATGGCCATGATGCTGGTGACGATGTACTTGTAGCACTTGCAAAAGTTTTTGATAAGTTTTTCTCTGAGCAACTGTTAGCAAGGCTAGGAGGAGAAGAGTTTGTTATTTATTTCAATAGCAATGATGAGCAAGAAAACAGTAAACAGCTAGAACAATTTCGCAAATACATCGAGCTTAATAGCCGCTCCTTTACGCAACATAATATACAGTTTACGGTTTCTGTTGGGTTTGTATCAATGCAAGAAAACGAGATAGACGAGCTATTAAAAGACGCTGATAAAAAACTCTATAAAGCAAAAGAGTTAGGTAGAAACCGAGTTGTTCTCTAACTCTTTTGCCAACAATGTTAGGCCTTTAAGCTTGCTGTTTTCGAAGCTTTCTAGAGAATTGATAAGCGTCCCAACTAAATAACGCTAATGCACTCCAAATAAAAACGAATGTGACCACACGTTGCGCAGTAAACTCTTCACCATAAAAAACAACCGCTAAAACAAACATTAGACTTGGCCCAATATACTGGAAAAACCCTAACGTAGAATATGGGATCCGTTTTGCTGCAGCAGTAAAGCACAACAAGGGTAGCGTAGTAACAACTCCCGCACTTATCAATAGTATATTGATTAAAATACTGTTTTCGCTCAAGTCTGAAGTAGTCGTTGGAGCAGAAAAATACCAATATGCAAGGGCTAACGGCAACAAGATTGCAGCTTCAAGCAGTAGCCCAGGCAAGGACTCCACTGGCACTTTCTTGCGGATTAAGCCGTAAACGGAAAAAGAACTCGCCAAGGCAAAAGCAATAACAGGAAAAGAGCCAAAACTTACAACTTGGATCAGCACACCAACAACAGCAAAGCCAACCGCAACAAGTTGCCATTTTCTCAGCCGTTCTGCCAAAAAAATCATCCCCAAAAGCACGTTCAGTAGTGGGTTTATGTAATATCCCAAACTTGTATCAAGCATGTGCTCATTATTTACAGCCCAAATGAACAACCCCCAGTTAAAGCCCAATAAGCAAGCACTTACACATAGCATTAACAGTAGCTTCGGCTTTTTAATAATATGCTGTACTTTATGCCACTGCTTTAAAAGCCCAACTATGACAGCAATAAATACAACCGACCAAATGACTCGATGCACTAAGATTTCCATAGCATCAATAAAGTCTATTTGCTTAAAGTAAATAGGTGCTAAGCCCCACATCAAAAATGCCAACGAAGCAAAAAGATAGCCTTTTTGTTCTGCGTTTTCTTGGCCCATACTACCCCCTTCAATTTAGAGGCAGCATTATACCTACTTTCTTTGCAGTTATTCGTCAAATTGAGGTAATCGCTTTGTTAAATTAATGGCATTAACTAAACACCATTAATCGCCTGCATTTTTTATAATAATGCATATACCTATAACTGCCGTTCAACCGACTAAATAGGTCCCTGTTCCAAATGCGATTTGAACCCCTTCCTCGTTATGCAACTCCATTCTACAAACGCACACTTTATTGCCCGAACGTATTAAAGTTGCACTCGCAATGAAGTATTCGCCTCTTCCAGGGCGTAGAAAATCAGTACGAATATCTATGGTCCCAAGTGTTGCTAATTTAGCTGGCACACTGCTGAGCTCTTCATCTGCTAGTTTATTTATAATTGATGCAGCTGCGAGCATTCCACCAACATTGTCTAACACCGCAGAAATAACACCACCATGAAGGATTTTTTGTGTTGGATTACCAATAAACTCATCTTGCCACGGCAATTCGATACGCGCACTTTCAGCATTTAATTCTTTTATAGTGATGCCGAGAAAGCGATTAAATGGCATTTTCTCAACAAAAATATTGCCCACTTGACTGATTAACAACGCTCTATCCATACTTACCTCAAAACTCATCTGACCAGTAAAAGTTATGCTTAACTTGCCTATTTTGCAAGCGCTAAAAATTACAGACAATCGAATGAAAAACCTCTAGAATGCTCGGCGATGGAAAACCAAGTGCTTCAAACTGATCAAACTCATACGTACACTGTGCTCAAAGACGTTTTTGGCTACAGTGAGTTTCGTGATGGCCAAAATGCGGTGATCAATGCCGTATTGGAGTCACAAGATGCTTTAGTTTTGCTACCAACTGGTGGTGGAAAATCCCTTTGCTATCAAATCCCTGCGCTGACTTTACCCGGATTAACCGTTGTTATATCTCCGCTCATTTCTTTGATGCAAGACCAAGTTGCACAATTGCAAGCATTGGAAATAAAAGCTGAATTTGTTAATAACAGCCTCACTTTTGAACAGCAACAAGTTATCTATCACCGCTTACACATGGGCGACATAAAGCTACTCTATGTTGCGCCTGAAAAAGTGCTTCAGTATGAATTTAAAGAGCGCCTAAAGCAGTTAAATATCAGTTTGTTCGCCATCGATGAAGCCCACTGTGTATCACACTGGGGGCATGACTTTAGACCCCACTATTGCCGCTTGAGCGAGCTTAAACAACATTTCCCGACAGTGCCCATGATGGCACTCACAGCAACAGCCGATACCGCTACGCGCAGAGACATAGTGCAACAGCTGGGCCTTAACCAGCCCTATATCTACACTGGTAGCTTCGACAGACCCAACATTCGCTACACCATTGAAGAAAAGTTCAAGCCACTGTCACAACTAATGCGTTACTTAAGAATGCAAAAAGGCCAAAGCGGTATTATTTACTGTACCAGTAGAAAACGTGTTGATGACATAGCCCAGAAATTAGCGGATGCAGGATTCAATGCTGCTGCTTATCATGCGGGAATGAGTAACGAGCAACGTCAATTTGTGCAAACTGCATTTGCCAGAGACGACATCCATATCGTGGTAGCAACGGTTGCATTCGGTATGGGTATCAACAAATCTAACGTTCGTTTTGTGCTGCACTACGATATTCCCAAAAGTATTGAAGCATACTATCAAGAGACAGGGCGTGCAGGTCGAGATGGGCTCGCGGCAGAAGCCATCATGTATTTTGACCCTGCTGATATCGGTCGTGTAAAACGCTTTTTTGAAGATATTGAAGACGAACATAGACGCAGAGTTGAAGAGCAGCGCTTTAATGCCATGGCAAGTTTTGCCGAAGCACAAACATGTCGTCGACAAATACTACTTAACTATTTTAGCGAATATCAACGAGAGCCTTGTGGTAACTGCGATATTTGCCTCAACCCTCCGAAACGTTTTGACGGCACACTGGTGGCACAACAAGCCTTATCATGCGTATATCGTGCCGAGCAAAGATTTGGCTTAGGTTATATCGTCGATGTATTACGCGGTGCAAATACCAGTCGCATTAGAGATAATCAGCACCACACACTGAGCACTTACGGCATTGGTAAAGAGCACAGCAATGAGTATTGGCTCAGCGTACTCAGACAGTTAATCCACCATGGTTTGCTCACGCAAGATATTACTCAAGGTGCTAGCTTACGTTTAACCGAAGCGGCACGTGCGGTGTTAAAAGGCGAGTATGCTTTGCAACTTGCAGAGCCTAGATTACAGGCCAAACACGTTTATCAAGATAAACTTGCCCAGTTTAATTATGATAAAAAGCTGTTTGCGAAACTGCGTAGCTTGCGAAAAGAGCTAGCTGATGAAGATGATGTCCCACCTTATGTAGTATTCAATGATAAAACGTTGGCTGAAATGGCGCAGCTTATGCCAACTAACGACAGCGAATTTTTGAAAATTTCCGGTGTAGGATTTACCAAACTCAGTAAATATGGCGCGCCTTTTATGCAGTTGATCCGCAACTACCTTGCCGCTAGCTAATCACCAAGAGATATTAAATGAGCAAAATTGAACTTGATTTTGAACACCAAGTACTGGTCATTACCCCAAACTGCCTACCCGACGCGGACGAATTTGAACTATGGGCGAAAATATTTTTACACTTCCCTGAGCAGATAAAAATATTAGAATATGCCCAAGGCGCAGACCGCCATCAACTGCGCTTTTGCTACGCTGAGCATAACTTCAACCTTAACTTTGAGCACTACAGTGAGAGTATTTGGGTCTCGCCAGAAGGTCATGATGCACAAGCTCAGTTAGACAATTTAAAGCAATTGTTCCTATCAAATTCTTGATAATGCAATAGACTTAAAGGTAACAGGTTAACTATAGTAACAGATTCATATGACTAGATAATTCTTCGGGAGCTGTGAATGAAGGCGCTAAAATGCAATCTAATTCTCATCATTTTCAGCTTCCTCCTGAGCCCCTTGGTGCTGTCTAGCGAGTTCGGCAATATCATCCACAGTTGCGCAAATCAAAGACCGCTTGAGGCGCTTAATAGCGACCTTAATAGGCAATTAGATAAAGCGATAAAGCTACCTGAAGAAGGCAGCAACAAAAGAATAAAAACCATCAGCTTTCATCAACTCAACGTATTTGATACCAGCATCCCAGAAGAGAACAACGCGTTATTTCGTTTTGCTAACCGTGCTCATATAACGACGAAACCCGAAGTACTACGCAGTATATTATTGTTCCAAGAAGGCGACGGTTATTCTCAAAAGAAGCTAATCGAATCTGAGCGTTTACTACGTAGTCAAAACTTTTTATATGATGCCAGAGTATTTGCCGAAGAAGATTGTGATGGCAATATAGAGGTGAGTGTTGTTACCCGTGACTTGTGGACGCTACTGCCAGAACTGAGCTTTAGTCGCAGTGGCGGCGAAAATTCATCTAGGATCGGTTTTAGAGAAAGTAATTTATTTGGCTGGGGAAAACGTTTATCACTCACTCAAACCAATGATAAAGACCGCTCTGGATACTTATTTATCTACGATGACCCGCATATTTTATCAACCCGCTATCGGGGGCGCATTGAGTATGCAGACAACAGTGATGGAAAACGCCACTACCTAGGCATTCAATATCCTTTTTATTCTACCGATGCTCCTTATAGCTACGGGATATCGGATTTTCATAATCAACGCACGGAATCTTTATACCAAGCAGGTGAAGTTGTCTCTGAGTATGACCATACAAGTAAGGTCTCCGATATCTATTTGGGCGCAGCCACAGCGCTACAAAATAGCTGGACGCAGCGCTTGAGTCTTGGCGTTCGCAATCAAGAAGATACTTTTATTGCGACAGCAGCGACTAAATTGCCACTGGCAAAAAACAGAAGGCTTTCTTATCCCTATCTACAAGCACACTGGTTTGAAGACAATTTTATAAAAGTGCGAAATTTCGACTCGATATATCGCACAGAAGACCTCAATTTAGGATGGAATATCAATGCCTTGATTGGCTACTCCGATGACCAATTGAGTAACGATGAGAGTCACTTTATCTACCAACTCTCGTTGCAAAAAGCGCACTACACCTCAGATAGAAGCTTATGGCGAACCGAATTAGCACTCAATGGCCAGTGGAATAGTGAGCAAAATACGGCTCGTAATATGCTCTCTCAAGCCACGTTTGAATATTACTTAAACACGAGTTTGTATCAATCTTGGTATGCAAAAGTACAGCTACGCTTTGCCAAAAACCTAACTGAAGATGTGCAGTTAACACTGGGTGGAGAAACTGGTTTACGTGGCTACCCAATTAAATATCAACACGGAAGTAAAAGCGTTTTAGTTAATTTAGAAAAGCGCTACTACTGGGAATATGATTTACTGCAGTTATTTAAGGTCGGTGGTGCAATCTTTTTTGATATTGGTCGAGTCAGAGGTAATAGTTTAGTCAACAGCGACCCGAACTATCTTAAAAACATTGGTATGGGTCTGCGCCTCGCACCTAGTCGTGCTAATGCAGGGTTAGTGTTGCATTTAGATGTAGCCACGCCAATAAATGCTCCTGACAACATAGATGGCGTACAGTGGCTATTCACAGTTAAGAATCGCTTTTAACCAATCTTCCCTAGCGATATGATATAGCTATACTATTTCAGCTAAGAGATCACACTATTTTGTCTTATCTTATGACCTTTTTGAGCGAGCAATACCGTTTAATCGTCACTATTGTTGTTTTATTGCTCTTTCCAGTTATTTTAAAGTTCAGTCGACGTCTTTTAGAAAAAGTAACACAGGGCAAAATCGACCCTCACCGTCAGCTCAGAGCTGAGTTACTGCTTAAAATGATAACTGCTATGGTACTGGTGTGTATGCTATTGGTATTTTGGGGTATTGAATTGCGGGGCTTACTGGTACTTGGCTCTTCTTTGTTTGCTATGCTTGGCGTGGCGTTATTTGCCGCTTGGTCTTTACTGAGCAATCTCACCTCCTTCTTATTAATGTTTATACAAAATTACTGCCGTGTTGGTAACTGGGTTAGAATCGTTGACGGCGCAAACCACGTTGAAGGCTGCATTATTGAAATGGGATTGATGAATGTGGTGCTAAAAAGTGTTGATGGGAATCGCGTTATTTATCCAAATAACCTGTTTGTCACTCGGCCTGTTTTAGTGCTCAATCAAGAACCTAGCAAACCTAAAACGCCTACAATAAAACGCGTTTTAGGTCCTAAAAAGTGACATATTGGTTATTTTAATGTATCGCGAGCTTTCACTTTTACCGTATGAAAGCCGCTTTACAGGCTAAGCAATTGGCAGGCTTATAGTTTGCTCACTCATTGACTAGCTAGGTTAGTTATTGAGTATCACACCACCATTGGTTTCGTTACCATCGCTTAGTTCATCAATAAACGACTCTACCTGTTGCTCAACGATGCTATTTGCATGGGCAAAGAAAGCAAGATGAAACACGGCATCCCCTTCATTTACTAATGGCATTGTTTGTTGACCAATGACAATACCACTGCGTGGCGCCAACAAGGCTAGCTCGTTATTACCTAACGGGTTGTCTATGTAGGCCAGTACCTGCCCCTTCATAACTCTCTCACCGAGGTTTACCTGAGCACGGACGATGCCGTCAACTTCGGCCCTCACCCAGCTAGTTGACGCGGCTATCACTGCATCTGCACCCTTTTTGCGTCGGCGTCCTTTAAGCATTCTTAGCTTTCTAAGTACATTTTCAACGCCCTTTAAACCACCAGCTATCGCAACTGGGTCAAAACGCAGGGCTTCTCCGGCTTCATAAGTAATGACAGGGATATTACGACTACTTGCTTCACTGCGAAGCGAACCGTTACGTAATGTAGCGTCAATCACTACAGGCGTACCAAAAGCGTGTGCAATTTCAGCGGTTGCAGGGCACGATAAATCGGCACGCACTTGTGGCAAGTTAGAACGGTGTATTGAACCTGTGTGCAAATCAATAATATGCGTACATAAACTTGCTACCTGAGAAAAAAACATGTGCGCCATCCTAGCACCTAACGAGCCACGCTCAGAGCCAGGAAAGCAGCGATTGAGATCTCGTCTGTCGGGCAAGTAACGTGACTTTTGTACAAAGCCAAAGACATTCACAACAGGTACGGCAATGAGCGTGCCTTTTAAATCTTGCACATCTACTTTAGCAAGTAATTGTCGAACTATTTCAACGCCGTTGAGTTCATCCCCATGAATGGCAGCACAGACCAACACGACAGGCCCAGATTCCAAGCCATTTACAACTTCAATCGGAATAGTCAATGGCGTGTGGGTATACAGTTTTGCTATCTCTAGCGACAGCGTTTTTCTCTCACCCACACCAATAGATGTTTCTAGTAAAGTGAAAGGTCTATTTATTTTAGCCTTTGCCACGCGTTGCGGTCCTCCTAGATGCAGCATTTTTTTCAATAAAATCAATTATCATACCAGCAATATCCTTGCCTGTTGCTTTTTCAATACCTTCAAGGCCTGGAGAAGAGTTCACTTCCATCACCAATGGTCCACGGCTTGAACGAAGTAAATCCACACCAGCCACATTTAAACCCATGGCCTTTGCGGCTGCGACAGCAGTTTTTCGCTCTTCAGGTGTAATACGCACTAAGCTGGCGCTGCCTCCGCGGTGTAAGTTGGAGCGAAATTCACCTTCTTGCGCTTGACGCTTCATTGCTGCAATCACCTTATCACCAATAACAAAGCAGCGAATATCCGCGCCACCTGCTTCTTTGATGTATTCTTGCACCATGATATTCGCTTTAAGGCCCATAAATGCTTCAATAACACTCTCTGCAGCTTTACGCGTTTCAGCTAGCACTACACCAATGCCTTGGGTACCCTCTAGCAATTTAATCACCACAGGTGTACCACCCACCATTTCTAATAAGTCTTTAACATCATCTGGTTTACTAGCAAACCCAGTAATCGGCATACCCACACCTTTGCGAGACAATAATTGTAGCGATCTAAGTTTATCTCTTGAGCGCGTAATTGCCACTGACTCATTCAATGGGTATACACCCATCATTTCAAATTGACGAAGTACTGAGCAGCCGTAAAAGGTCACCGATGAACCAATTCGTGGTACAACTGCATCCACTTCAATGACCTTTTCACCTTTAAAGTGAATTTCAGGCTCATCTGAGTTGATATTCATATAACAACGCAGCGCATCCAGTACCAAAATATCATGACCACGTTGCTTAGCAGCTTCAATCAAGCGGCGTGTTGAATAAAGTTGTTTGTTACGTGATAAAATCGCAATTTTCATTGTTATTCCGTTTTTTTAGTTAAATACGAAGCGCTTGGGTCTACAACAATACGTCCGGCCATCGCCGTTCGTCCTAATAGCATTCTAAATTTCATGTTGTCACGGTTCGTGAGAGTTAGTTCAATTGGCCAACTTTGTCCTGCAATCACTACGTTACTTTCTATAACATAGCGCATTTCTTTGTGGCCTCCAGAGTCCGTAACTTGTCTTTCATCTTTGATTGGTGCTTCACAGTACACTTCAACATCAGTTCGCTCTTGCTCTGGATGCATCCAAAATCTCACCCATGCTTCGCCCTGTTTATCAAACTGTTCAACTTTAAATGCATGCAAACAAGAAGTGCGCGCGCCAGTATCAACCTTTGCTTTAATGCGAGCTATCCCAAGTTCAGGTAAAGATAGCCACTCACGCCAACCAACATTTATCATGTCAGACATACTCGCTCCTTAAAAAAACTGTCTTATACAGTAATTTCCAGCATATAACAGCAAATATTATTTATCCAAACAATTAGCAAATCACATTGAAGTATCAATAGTTTTGTACAATCATGATAACTAGAAAAGAAAAGGAAAGTATGATGAATTCAGGTTTAGTCCATGCAGTACAATTAGATGGTTCAGGCGGCGCGACACCGCTTGATGAGCTCACTGATATCACCCAATTACAGTCACAAAAAACACCGGTTTGGCTGCATTTTGATTATAGTTCAAACGAGACCATTGACTGGTTTAAAAGCCAGCCATTCTTAGAGGAGTGGGAGTGGCAGGCAATGACGACCGATGAAACTCGGCCTCGTGTCACACAAGCTGAGAATGGCCTGTTATTATTTTTACGAGGGGTTAATTTAAACCCACAGCAAAGTCCCGAAGATATGGTGTCTATTCGCTGTTTTGTAAATGAACATATTTTAATAACCTGTCGAAAGCGTCAGCTCATGTCTGCACAAGATATCCATAACGCTTTAAAAATGGGAAAAGGTCCGAAGAATATAGCGGAGCTTTTAAGTGCTCTAGTTCAAAGGCTTACAGCCAGAATGCAGGATGTTATCTATCAAATAGATGAACAGTTGGATATCTTCGAAGACATTCTAGATAACCATGATGGTCAAATTGATGCAACCGTGCTTTCTACCACGCGACGACAAACCATTGCCCTAAAACGTTATTTAAAACCACAAAAAGTGGCTATTAGTGAGTTGCTAGAGTGCCAGCTTCCGTGGCTAGATGACGTCACCGCACACAAAATTAATGAAGCTGACAACGCGTTAAGCCGTTATGTGGAAGAGCTTGAGTCAGCGATTGAACGAGCACAAGTTATCCAGCATAGTCTGTCCAACCAACTCAGTGAGCAACTAAACCAGCGTATGTATGTAATGTCAGTCGTTGCCGCGCTTTTCTTACCGCTGGGGTTTTTAACAGGTTTGTTGGGCGTTAATATCGGTGGTATACCAGGGACAGAATCGCCTTCTGCGTTTGCACTATTTGTGATTGCGTTGTGTTTATTAACAGGTGGAATTGGCTATTACTTTAGGGCAAAACATTGGCTTTAAAACAAACTTAGCAGAGTGACACTGGCGCTCTCGGCGGGGATCGAACCTGCAACTTAGCTTCCGGAGAGCTACGTGATATCCATTTCACCACGAGAGCGCGTCAGTCGCGACAATGATAATGGCATAGCCAAATAAATACTAGTATTTGTGTGCTATATGATTAATAAACAATCTAAAATTTAAAAAAACACTATACAAGACACAAAAAACACGATATTTAACTATGCTTAATAGATACAGATGTTTAGATTGGGCTCTGTAATCGGTAATGACAACGCAACTGTCGCACCATTTATACAACAAAGCGTCATTGCAATTTTATACATCAAGAGGATTTTATTTATGACCCCTATGACTACTGAGCAAGTTGCTGAATTTTTGGGTGTTAAAGTTGAACGCGTAAAACGTCTTGCAAGAGAAAACTTACTCGTGGCAAAAGACCAAGACCCTCAAGGGCACCCTATTTTTGATAAATCTGATGTTGAAAAGTATAAAGAGCTAGCTCAACGACTTGGTGGAATTTGAGCCACACATTGATCTAATTGACGCAGCAAGGGATCTGCCAGCTCAACATAACCTCTTTGTTCATACCATTGAATGCTTAAAAGCAAATATCCGCACCGATACGCGGCTAGTTTAATGTCCGCGTATTCAGGCAAGGGTTGCTGTTGTAAGTCGTAATAAAGCGCTAGCATGTTACTGCTTTGGCTCATTGTCATGTCAAAACTACAACATAATGCAGCTAAATCGAAAAAAATATCGTTAGAAGCACAATATTCAAAGTCGATTATTTTTGTCCTTTCCTTACTTATAATTAAATTCTCACGGACAAGGTCATTGTGGCAAAAGGCCTGTGTTTTAGGGTGTTGTTCAAGCTGGGCGATACTCCATGCCAACGCTTCTTTTACATTGCCTACCAAGCTTTTCTCTAACGGCTTAAGCAGTGGGATAATATCTAGGTAATTAGCTTCTAATGATGATGGCTCAAATTGATGCACAGTTATGACGGTTTGCAGCAGCTCTTTCGTCAGCGTTGTAGGAGAGTCAATACCAGGTAAAAACTCAAAAACGGCGATGCGCATTGCTTCGCTCCAAGCATGCACTTTCGCGGTCACTTCATGACAGTGAGCCAATTGCAGCTGAGAGTTTAAAGCCAAGATAGGAAAGTTGTCTCTATAACTTTTCAAAAGTAGAGGACCTATTGAAGACTCTATCAAAAAGTTATCGTTACTCAGGCCTTTTCCCAAAGGAGTTAGCTTAAAAACGCGCACATCTGGCATTAACGCTCGAAAATAATCAAGCATTACTTGGCTGTTAAGACTACAGGTTTGCAAGTGTTTTACCTTGTCTAAGCTCATAACTCTCGTACCAGCACTTATAGCCAACACAAGAAATCAAGGTAAGCAGCATTGCCAAAGCCAAAGTCGGATAATATCCTTTCATAAAATATAAATACATGGGCGCCATGTTAATAACAATCCAATATAGCCAGTTTTCTAGTACTTTTCTTACGACCAAATAAGTCACAACAACAGCAAAACACAGTGTAAAACTCTCCACATAGCTGAACCCGATATCACTTGAGAACTCTTGCATCAATGCGCCGAGAAATATGGCAAACAAAGAAGTTAGCACAATGATACACAGATGAACTTGCAAAGACCAAGATACGATAGGCAACGGGGTGTTTATAGTACCCTGTCGCCAGACCCACCATCCCATCACCGCCATGAGCATATAATAGAAATTCAGAATTGACTCAACCAATAAGCTTCCATGCCAGTACATAAGTGCATACATCGCAGTACTTACAAACCCAGCATACCAACACCACAGGCTTTCTCGCACGGCTAACACCACATACGTAAAGCCCAACAGCACTGCCGTATACTCCCAATAAGAGGAAGTTACTAGTGTGCTTAAAAACACTGAAAATGACTCTGGCATTAGGCTGACAAATCACCGCATATAAATTTACACACAAACACAATTTTTCCATATGCTTCAAAAGACTGCTTCATATGTGTTTGCAACAAAGGCATAACGACATCATACTCGCCAAATACTTGGGTAGACATGCAGTTAGTAACAACTTTAAGTTCCGAGTGCTGATTTAAACGTTCAATAAAGTCTTTAATGAAAGGAATATAATCTTCGTGTAAGGGGTATTTACTGATCTCTACTGATATTTTCATGTATTTTCCTTATTAATCGTTAGCTTGCACTGGCACATTCAAATTTTTGCTCTGTGTAATTAAGGAACGAGGTGTGTAATTTATCCAGTCTTGTTGATAAATAATTTTTCCTTGCTCATTAAACTGTAACTTAATTAAAAACCGCCAAGGCCCTAATTCTTTTCCAAAATAAGAAAAGCGATGAAACACCCCAGAAAAAATCGCTACTCTTTGGAGATTATCAACCACTTGCTGATCCACTGAAAAAAGCGGCATGCCCTCCAGTACTGTTAATTTGCTATTTGGCCAGTCATAAAACTCTGCTATGCCTTGACGATTGCTGGCATAGTGTCCGTACAGCATATCCTCAAGCTGTGCATCTGGGGCGTAAAATGACAGGAACTGCTCAAAGTTCTGACGTTTTTGAAACACTTCAATATACTGCTCTAAGGTATTCTCTAACTCAGTTGTGTTGGGGCTTGATTGACAAGCGCTCAACCCGATAGTGATAAATACGAAAAGTATTAGTTTGTTTATCATTACTATTGCTACTTGAAATCATGGGCGCAAGTTTACGCCCCAACTATGCCTAATGGTTTGCCTTGCTGCCAGGCACCACGAGTAAAATCAGGAATATCAATAGCAGCGCTTCTATTTGCCACTGATTGAGCTGAAAGTGGTGATATCACTGACCACGCAGCACCATCATATACATCTTGGTCGAGCGGCTCACCATTGCGCAAACAATAAATCATGCGCCAAAACATCAAAAAGTCCATACCACCATGCCCGCCATTGCGCTGAGCTTCTTCGCCCATTCTCAGCCAAAGTGGATGATCGTATTTGTCGTACCAAGTTTGCATCTCATAATCCCACTCATGAAAGCTCTTGTTACCATCTTGCTCAAGTGCGATACGATTTGGAAAACCGGCAAATACACCGTTCGTGCCTTGAATGAGATTATGCCTAGAGTAAGGCCTTGGTGTTGTTGTATCGTGCTGCACCATGATACTTCTACCTTGCACGGTTTTGATCATCGTGGTGTTCATATCACCTGCAATATACTTTGCTTGGTTGCGCTGATGATCTGCTGCAAATTCACGTTTAGCATATGCTGTGCGACCCAAAGACGGAGAACTCATTGAGGTCAAATAGTCAAAACGGTCACCTCGGTTGATATTCATGTACTGAGATACTGGCCCAAGACCATGGGTAGGATACAAGTTGCCATTACGCTTGGTATGCCAATCCGTACGCCAAGACCCTGTTTTATGTTCAACCTCTTTCATTTGCCAACGTAGTTCATGAATATACGCGGCTTCGCCGTGCAGTAGCTCACCAAATAGCCCTTGTCGAACCATATTGAGCACCATCAACTCATCACGACCATAGTTGACATTTTCCATCATCATACAATGACGTTGCGTGCGCTCAGCCGTGTCGACTATGTCCCACATTTCTTCTACGCTCAGCGCCAAAGGAACTTCTACAAACGCATGTTTGTTGCTGTTCATGGTATCGATTGCCATTGGTGCATGCCATTTCCATGGCGTGGAAATAATCACAATATCAATATCATCGCGCGCGATCATATCTTGATAAGCCAGTTCAGCCCCAGTATACACGCTAGGCTTTTGCAAACCTTGCTCAAGCAGATAATTAACCGAACGATTGAGCTCTTCGTCATGGGTATCACAAATCGCCACGATGCGTGTACCTTCTATCTGGCTCATTCTTTTTACATGACCAAAGCCACGCTGGCCTACGCCAATAAATGCCACTCGTACGATATCTAGTTTCTCGCTCACCAGTCCCATAACTGAACGACCTTGGCGAGATGGCGCTATATTTGATGCATTATGCTGGGCGCATCCAGATAACGTTGTGGTAAGCGCAGCAGCACCAACAGCACTCCCCGCGGCTTTTAAAAAATCACGGCGATTCATTTTTGTCATTATGATTGTTCCTTAAAAGATACTTCACCTAGCAAGCTACCCCATCTGAGTAACAATGCAAAGTGAATGCGATTAAGTAACGGGAGCTTAAAAACACAAGGCACTTTTACCGCCTTGTGTTATTTGATTAATACTGAGACAAAATGCGTGCTAGCGTTTTTTCTTTGGCTAAAACGTCTTGATATAGCTTGAACTGATTGCGAGCACGTTGCAGATTGTGTTGCGCTCGATGAGTTGCAAAATAATTATCACCATCTAAATAGTCGGTCAAAAAACGTAAACCTATCATAAACGGCATTACTTTAGCGCCTAGCAGAAAACTTTGCTTTTCCTGTGTAGTTAAGACATCGGCAAGAGGCTCAACATAGCCTTTTACTATTGCGCTAAAAATCTCTTCTCGCACAATCACATTATCTAAGTTGAGCGAATCTTCCGCCTCAGGAGAGCAAAACGTTCGTACCATATCACCAAAGTCAAACAACCAATAACCAGGCATACAGGTATCCATATCGATAACCGCTTTGCTTTCGTTGGTTTTGCTACAAAACAACATATTGTTGATTTTTGTATCGTTATGGCAAGGTCTCAACGGAATTGTTTTGCATGTACTTTGTAACTCATCGGCGAGAGAAAACTGAGATTGGCAAAATGCGATAACATCTTCACAGTGTGCAGCACGCCCATGAGCATCATCCGCCAGCACTTTCTCAAATGTTTCAATGCGCTTAGCTAGATTATGAAAATCGGGGATAACATGATGTAATTGCTGCGCTTCAAAATCTTCAAGCGCTTTGGCAAACAATCCAAATGCATTGGCCGCAGTTTGTGCTTTGTCGATTGAATCGACCACATCTTCACTATAACTGCCGCCAATGAATTCTAATGCTCGCCATACACCACCGCTTAAATTCACTAAGTAGTCATTTTCTACCGTTGGTAAGTGCTTAATTATATTTAAACTATATTCGCCATTATTGGCTTTTTCAGCCAAGTGCTGTTCAATAGCTCTGGCGTTTTCTACCAAGTGCTCAGGCTTTGGGAATACATCTGTATTTAGTTTTTGTACTACTACCGCTTGCTTGCCATCTTTAAGCAACATCGTCGTATTAATGTGGCCATTGCCAATTGGGTTCATTACGGGTTGCTCACCTGCCAACCCAAATTGTTGTGATAGTTGTGCCGCTACTGCACTATTTTCCATGCTAACCTCATTGACTAATGGCATACAACTGTTGAGAGCCTCACTCTCATTATTAGCGTTGTTCATTTATTTTTCCTGCCACCGCTGCTAATTCTTCTTTAAACGTAACGCCATACCAATGATCTTCTGCTGAATAGACAGTCAAGTCCATATGTTTTGATACGATACATCGTTCTATACAATTCGGTAAATAATACTCTTTTTTGACATCGCTGTCATAAGTTCTTAGAAACTCGTTAAAGCCACACTCAAGTTCAGCAAAAAGAGCCTCTGTTACGCCCCAAAATGTCATTGAGGCCAATGCTGTGCCTGGCAAAATGTGAACATTACTGTCGAGCTCCCCGACTATCTCTCGTTCGCTCTTTTGGATATTTTTATATTCTTTAACAGCAACGAGTCTATTGCCTTGTAACTGGCATATCCCTCGGTTAACTCCTCCTAACGACGAAAGCGTGTCAGCCAACGCATAAGCGACCATAGCCATATTGTGAGGATAATGTTGAAAGTGACGAACCATCTGGATATATGCTTGTTTGCCATAGTAATCATCAGCCGTAATAACAATGGCGGGCCCTGTGATATGAGGCTTTGCCGTTAACAATGCATGCCCTGTTCCCCAAGGTTTTTCGCGTTGTTTGGCTAGTTCAATGAACTGCTCAGGCACATCGCTCACACGCTGCTCAACCAAAATTACTTCAAGCTCTTTCGGTAAGCGCGGTAATATTTGCTGTTCAATGGTTTGTCGAATGTGCGCATTGATCACTAATACCGTACGCCTTACACCCGCCGCAAAAGCATCTTCAATGCTTAACTCCATAATGGTGCGCTCAATACCGGGTAATAGCGCTATTTGCTTGTTACCACCAAAGCGGCTACCTAAGCCAGCAGCTAATATCACTAATGTAGGGGCGTCTACTAGTTGTTGCAACGACATTGCTCCTTGCAAAAAAGATAAAAAAGTAATCAGACGCGAAAGTGTATCTCTCTTTACAACTAATGAAAAGTCATTGCAAAAATAGCGCTAATCAAACTTTTGGCATAGATATTTAATATCAAGATACTCATCTAACCCTTGATGAGCGCCTTCACGACCTAAACCTGAATGTTTTACCCCGCCAAATGGCGCTACAGGGTTAGAGACCATCCCCTCGTTAATACCTACCATACCGTATTCAAGAGACATAGACACTCGGTGTATTTGTGAGACATCCTGCGAATAAAAATATGCCGCAAGCCCCTCTTTTACACCATTGGCGATACTCAAAGCCTGCCTTTCATCAGTAAATGACATAACACTGACCACCGGTGCAAAGATCTCTTGTTGGGCAATCTGCATTTGCGGTGTTACCCCTGTTAAAATCATCGGAGCCATAAAGCAGCCACCTAGCTCTTCTCCTTGGTACACAACCTTTGCCCCTTGCTCAACCGCTTCAGCAACAAGTTTTTGCGCCTTTTGTTTTGCTTCAAGGGTGATCAGCGGGCCAATGTCTACCCCTTCGCTTAGACCATCACCAACAACGAGTTGTGCTACTGCTTTTACGAGATGCGCTAATACCGCTTGTTCAATACTTTGTTGAATTAAAAGTCGGTTGGCAGCAACACAAGTTTGCCCAGCATTTCTAAATTTAGCTGCCATTAAACCAGTGATTGCATGATCTATATTTGCTGATTCAAAAATAATAAACGGCGCATTGCCACCTAGTTCCATAGACGTGCGCTTAATTGTGCCTGCACACTGAGAAAGTAAGGTAGCCCCAACCTTTGTTGAGCCTGTAAAAGTCAGCTTGCGGATATCCGGATTGTCGCACAGAGGTTTGATTATCCCTGCTGAATCAGAGGTGAGGAGTACTTGGAACGCCCCCTTCTCCATACCCGCTTCGAGGGCAAGTTTTGCCAGCGCAATGGCACTTAATGGGGTCTGCTCCGATGGCTTTAAAATAAAGCTACAGCCTGCGGCATACGCAGGTGCCACTTTGCGGGTGATCATCGCCAGCGGAAAATTCCACGGTGTGATACCAAGCACCACACCCACACCTTGCTTAACAGTGCTTAGCTGATGTTGTGGATCATTGGCTGGAATAATCTCGCCATAGCAGCGCTTAGCTTGCTCAGCAAACCACTGGATAAAACCAGCAGCATAGTCGACTTCTCCCATGGCCTCTTGTAGTGGCTTACCCTGCTCTTGTGTGAGCAAACGTGCCAACATTGGTTTGTGCTCAATCACCAATTCAAACCAACGCTGTAGCACCTCACTGCGCTGTGCTGCACTTGTTTGTTTTAACGCACTAAATGTAGCCAACGCGCTGTTCAGAGCCAACTCTACGCCTTGCTCGTCCACTTCTGACACATAAGCTAGTTGCTCATCATTAGCTGGATTCAACACACAAAAGTGCCGCTCCCCTGTGTATGCCTCGCCCGCTATCAGTGAATGGTTTAGCTCTGTTAACAAACTCATCTCACGCCTCCTAAAAACGCAAAAACCGTAGTATTCACTACGGTTTATATTTTATCTAATGATGTAATACTAATCTCAAACTCACATTAGAACAAACCTCAGTTAATAAGCCACACTGATCCTTTGGCGTTGATACCGATTGTTTTGCGCTTCATCAATAAGCGCCTTTGCGTAGTCCTGCACAGAAATTTTGCTGTTACCATCCGCATCCGTTAGCAACTCGTCACCACCAATGCGATATTCCCCCAAACGCTCACTAGGAAATATTTGTGCAGCAGGGCTGACGAACAACCAATTTAGTGCACTTTGGCTAGTAATGAATACCTCTAGTGCTTGCCCCTGCGCAACCGCTTCGCCCTTGTACTCGTTGGGAAAATCAGCTTGAGACAAGAGCGTTTCTCCATTTGCAACTTTTAAACTTCCCGCGCCTCCTACCCAAATAAGTCGCTCGACACCTAGTTCAGGTAGCTCCTTTAATAGCCGAGTGGCTGTGTTTGGTACAATACTATGCTCCCCATTTGCTCTGCCGCCAATGGCACTTATGACCGCATCAGCATCTGCTAACGCTTCTTTGAGTCCACCTTGTGCCAGTAAATCTAAAGCGTAGGTCGTTACATTAGAGCGATCTATCGTTGGTGCCTGACGGCTGATGGCGATCACTTGATGGCCCTGCTCAAGTGCTTCATTAACGACTGTTGAACCTATCCAACCTGTTGCGCCAATCACTGCTATTTTCATCTTTATCTCCACATCTATAACTTTATCGTTAGGACTGACGCTATTATCCAGTGGCAATAAATTGTAATAAATACTGATTTATGCACATAATTAGTTCATAAAATGAAACAAAACAATCATTATGGATAAATTTGAAGCACTGAAAAGTTTTGCTGAAGTGGCCAGTACTGGCAGTTACACACAAGCTGCTGAGCAGCTCGGTATCAGCCGCGTCAAAGTGACAAGACAAATCAAGGAGCTTGAAGACTGGCTAAACGTTCGCTTGTTGCATCGAACAACCCGCAAAGTTAGCCTAACAGCGCCTGGAGAGGAGTTAATAACACAATGTGAACGCATACTGCATGAGGTATCTCAGTTAGAGAGCATCGCTCACAGTCACAATGAAGAGCTTATTGGCGAGATCCGTATAGCTTGTCCGATTGGGCTTGGCCAAAATTTACTGTACAACGCCTTAGTCCCTTTTACTTTTAAACATCCTAAAGTACGTGTGCAGCTGGTTATGTCTGACAGCAACGCGCAACTGGTTGAAGAGCATATTGATGTAGCACTGCGTTACACCAATCAACCCAGTGACACACTCATCGCACGTAAATTAATGAGTATTGATAGTACCCTATGCTGCTCGCCACAATACTTACAAAAGCATGGGCAAATTAACTCCCTCACGCAGCTAAGTAAACACAATTGTCTTGTGCATATTCCACAAAGTAGTTGGACGTTTGTAGAACAAGAGCAGCTAAGCACTATCAGAGTGAATGGCAATATCAAAGCCAATGATGTGTCTGTGCTGATCAGGGCATGTATTGACGGTTTGGGGCTCGCCTATTTACCCTGTGACTTAGCTAACCCTCATTTACAATCTGGAAAGCTCGTTCGGCTATTACCTCACACCGTACTACCCAGCATGTCGTTATGGGCAGTGTATTTGTCTAGAAGCTATCAAAGACCGGCCGTGCGAGCATTTATTGACCATTTGGCAGCACAATGGAAAACAGATATCAAAGCACCTTATACCAATCCGCTTAACTAAGTGGTCAATTTTGAGGTAAGGCAAAAACTTAGTGATTTAGTTGTTCTAAATGAGAAGTTTTTAACGCAGCCAGCGTCAGGTTTAATCCCTCAAAATGATTAAGTGTTATTGCTAATTAGTATTAAGTTTGCCTAAATACAAAAAAGCCACAGCATGTGCTGTGGCTTTTAGAATACTTTAAATAGAGCGAAGTACTTAGTGTTCTTCATTCACTATATTTAGGTTGTACTTAGGAATTTCAACAACAAGGTCTTCATCAGCAATCACTGCTTGACAACCTAAGCGTGACTCAGCTTCTAAACCCCATGCTTTGTCTAGCATGTCATCTTCTAGCTCATCACTTTCTTCTAAAGAGTCAAACCCTTCACGAACAATAATGTGACAAGTAGTACAAGCACATGACTTTTCACAAGCATGTGGAATGCTAATGCCATTTTTAAGCGCTGCGTCTAATACCGTTTGTCCTTTTGGTGCTTCAATGGCTGCGCCTTCTGGACAAAGCTCTTCATGGGGTAAAAAGATGATTTGTGGCATATTAAACCTCGTCTACCGACTGCCCTTGCAGTGCTTTTTTGATTGATACATCCATGCGGCGCGAAGCAAACTCACTGCTCGCCGCGTCTACTTTTTCAATCGCATTTTTAATTTCATCTGGCGATTGAGCCTGCTCACGCGCTTGAGCAAGCAAAGTCATTTGTTCACGTAAGTGAGTCAGTTCTTGCTCACTGAGCAGCGCGCTGTCTGTTGCAAGTGACGCTTCTAATGCTTCTAGTACACGTAGTGCTTCCACTTGCTGCTCTTTGAGCATACGCGCTTGCATGTCTTCTTTAGCATTACTCATTGACTCTTTGAGCATTTGCGCCACTTGGTCATCGGATAAACCAAATGAAGGTTTCACCTGAATTTCAGCCTGCACGCCCGTTGATTTTTCCATCGCTGAAACACTTAGCAAACCATCCGCATCAACTTTAAAGGTCACACGAATATGCGCCGCACCCGCCGCCATCGGTGGAATGCCTTTGAGGCTAAACTTTGCTAATGAACGGCAGTCATCTACTAGCTCACGCTCACCTTGCAACACGTGCAATGACATAGCGGTTTGACCATCTTTAAAAGTAGTAAATTCTTGCGCTCGAGCAACTGGAATAGTGGTATTACGAGGAATGATTTTTTCAACCAGCCCACCCATGGTCTCTAACCCTAGCGACAATGGCAGTACATCTAACAGCAACATGTCTGAGTCAGGTTTGTTACCAACAAGAATGTCGGCTTGGATAGCCGCGCCAATCGCCACAACTCTATCAGGGTCAATTGAGGTAAGCGGTTGCTTTTCAAAAAACGCCTCTACTTGCTCACGAATAACCGGCATGCGGGTTGAACCACCGACCATAACTACTTGTAGGATTTCTTCATTACTGACACCGGCATCTTTTGCCGCACGACGACATGCGCGTAGCGTTTTTTTCACCAGCGGCATTACCAGCTCTGCAAACTCAGCGCGAGTGATAGTGACTGTGTGACTTTGCTCACGCAGTTCAAGCTTCACATTAACGGTTTCGTAGCTGCTAAGCGCTTCTTTACAGGCTTTGGCTTTATTGATGAATAAGCGCAACTCTTTGGCATTTAGATCATTAATACCCGTTTGCTGCTTAAATACGCTCACTAGCGCAGAGTCAAAATCATCACCACCTAAGCTTGAGTCACCGCCCGTGGCCAGTACTTCAAACACACCTTGGTTTAAACGTAAGATAGAAATATCAAACGTGCCGCCGCCTAAATCATATACGGCTATCACGCCTTCTTGGCCCGAGTCTAAACCATACGCCACCGCTGCAGCGGTTGGTTCATTGAGTAAACGCAGTACTTTTAAACCGGCAAGCTCTGCGGCGTCTTTAGTGCTTTGGCGCTGCGCGTCATCAAAATACGCGGGTACTGTGATCACTGCACCTTGCAACTCTTCACCGGCAAAGCTGGCCTCTGCGCGAGCGCGTAGGCTTCTTAAAATTTCAGCAGAGGCTTGCACTGGGCTTATCGGCCCTGCTACGGTGTTAACCGCCAAGCCGCTGTCAGTTTGCACAAACTCATAAGGCAATTGACCATAACTTTGCTCAATTTCTGGTTGCGTTTTACCCAAAAAGCGTTTTACTGAGATCAAGGTATTCGTTGGGTCTTCAGCCGACGCTTGTTGCGCCGCACTGCCCACAACAACATCGTCACTTTGGTAGCGTACCACCGATGGCAACATCACTGAGCCATCAAAATCAGCCAGTGTTTTTGCTTCACCGCTTTGTACTGTGGCTACCAAAGAGTTAGTCGTACCAAGGTCAATACCGACTGCTAATTTATGTTCATGTGGTGCCGCGCTCTGCCCCGGCTCAGCAATTTGCAATAATGCCATAATGCTCTTTCACTTTTAGACTCGCTTTAACAACGGGTCGAGAAATTAATCAAATAAATTGTCTTCGATACGCGCTAATTCGTCACGCAACTTGTATACAAACTTAAGCTTACGAATATTGTCGGCAGCTAACTGTAAATCTTGCTCACTGTCGCTGCTAAGTTGCTGTGCCAATTGCTGGCTAAATTCAACATCCAGCGCTTTTATTTGTTGCTCAAACTGCTCAATCGCCGCTTCCACATCATCACTTTGCGGCAACTCTTCAAGCGCTTCACGCATCTCCATTTGCTGCATCAAAAATATCGGATCTTGCAGTGTTTGCTGCTCAGCACGTATATCAACACCGCGCTCGCTAAGCATGTATTCAGCGCGTTTTACTGGATGTTTTAGTACCGCAAGTGCATCGTTTATTTCCGCTGTTTTTTGTACTGCCAGCAGTTTTTCTCGTTCACCTTTTCCGGCGAAGCGATCGGGATGCACCACGCGTTGCAGCTCTAGGTATTGCTGATTTATTTTTGCAAGATCAACATTATAATCGACTGGAATGTTAAATAACTCAAAATAGCGCATGTCTTTTACTTACCTAAGATGTGCGCTTTACGCGCATTGCAAATATACGACAAAGCCCTACCAAGGCAGGGCTTTGAAAATCAACCAGTTCGGCGTTTATACCGTAAAGCTCTCGCCACAACCACATTCGTCTTTTTGATTTGGGTTATTAAACTTAAACCCTTCATTAAGACCTTCTTTGGTGTAATCAAGCTCGGTGCCGTCAATATAAACTAGGCTTTTGGCATCGACGATGATTTTTACATCATTGTGCTCAAATACTTCATCGCCTTCGCCTAGTTCGTCAACAAACTCTAGTACATATGCAAGACCTGAACAGCCCGTGGTTTTAATGCCAACACGTAAACCAATGCCTTTGCCACGATTTGCTAAAAAGGCCTGAACTCGGTTTGCCGCTGCGTCTGTCAATGTCACTGCCATGGTTCTTTACTCTTACTTCGCTTGTTTACTTTTATAATCTGCAATTGCTGCTTGAATGGCGTCTTCTGCCAAAATTGAGCAGTGAATTTTCACTGGCGGTAGCTCTAGCTCAGCGCTAATATCTGTATTTTTGATAGTCGCCGCTTCTTCTAGCGTTTTACCTTTAACCCACTCAGTTACTAATGATGATGATGCAATTGCACTACCACAACCGTATGTTTTAAATTTAGCGTCTTCGATAATACCTTGATCAGACACCTTAATTTGTAGCTTCATTACATCACCACACGCAGGCGCACCTACCATACCAGTTGCTACGCTTGGGTCATTTTTATCTAATGAACCAACGTTACGTGGGTTTTCCACGTGGTCTATTACTTTTTCACTGTAAGCCATAACTATTTCCTCACTATGTGCTCATAACGCTTGGCTACAAGCAAAAATTTGCTTAATGATGTGCCCATTCAACGCTATCTAGGTCGATGCCTTCTTGATGCATTTCCCAAAGCGGTGACATTTCACGTAAACGGCCAATTGAATTTTTGATTAGGTTGACGGTGTAATCAATTTCTTCTTCCGTTGTGAAGCGGCCAATACTAAAACGAATTGAGCTATGCGCTAATTCATCGTTACGCCCTAATGCGCGTAGCACATAAGAGGGCTCTAAGCTTGCTGACGTACAAGCTGAACCAGATGAAACCGCAATGTCTTTTACTGCCATCAACAATGACTCACCTTCAACAAAGTTAAAGCTGATGTTCACAATGCCTGGTACCGACTGGTCAATAGCGCCGTTAAAATACACTTCATCCATATCCATTACGCCGTCAATTAAACGCTGACGTAATGCGCTGATGTGAGCGTGGTCTTTTTCAAAGTCTTCTTTAGCGATACGAAACGCAGTGCCCATACCAACTAACTGGTGTGTTGCTAATGTGCCAGAGCGCATACCACGCTCATGACCACCACCGTGCATTTGCGCTTCTAAGCGTGCACGTGGCTTACGGCGAACATACAACGCACCAACGCCTTTAGGGCCATACACTTTGTGACCTGAGAATGACATGAAATCAACTTTCAATTCTTGTAAGTCAATTTTTACTTTGCCAGCGCTTTGTGCCCCATCAACATGAAACATAATTTTGCGCTCACGGCACATTTCGCCAATTGTGGCAATATCTTGAATAACGCCTAGCTCATTGTTCACGTGCATTACGCTCACTAAAATAGTGTCGTCACGCATTGCCGCTTCAAGCTTTTTCAAATCAAGTAAACCGTTTTCTTCCACTTCCATGTACGTAACTTCGAAGCCTTGACGCTCAAGTTCACGACACGTATCTAGCACTGCTTTGTGCTCGGTTTTAACGGTAATAATGTGCTTGCCTTTCTTTTTATAGAAATGCGCCGCACCTTTAATTGCCAAGTTATTTGACTCAGTAGCACCCGAAGTGAATACGATCTCGCGCGGATCCGCGTTAATTAAATCAGCGATATCATTACGCGCTTGGTCCACTAATTCTTCAGCCTGCCAACCGAAACGGTGCGAGCGTGAAGCTGGGTTACCAAAATTGCCATCCATTGTCAGGCATTGCATCATTTCGTCTGCAACGCGCTGATCAACCGGAGTGGTTGCTGCATAATCTAGATAAATCGGTAATTTCATTTGTTTCTCCGCTTGACGTCAACCTTACAGTTGACAGCTCACTTGAATATTGTCTAATTGCTTCATCGCACTGTTGACGCTTCTGTCCTGACGCGATGCAACAGATTGCACATCAGAATTAGCGACTAACTCGGCAAGGGAAATATTGTTTAAAAACTCTTCGATGCGCACACTTAAATCTGACCAAAGTGTATGAGTTAAGCAACGCATACCACTTTGGCAACCGCCCCCTTCTCCGTGGCAACGCGTAGCGTCTACAGACTCATCAACCGCATTGATAACATCTCCCACCGAAATACTCTGCACATCACGACCAAGTAGATAGCCGCCGCCCGGACCACGCACAGATCTGACTAATCCGTGTTTACGTAATCGAGCAAATAATTGTTCAAGGTAAGATAAAGATATTTCCTGACGCTCTGAAATATCTGCCAGCGGGACCGGACCAATTTCGGCATGCAAGGCAACGTCTAACATTGCTGTTACTGCGTATCTGCCTTTTGATGTCAGTTTCATGAAGCCCCCTAGCTTTTTTACCAAGCCGCAAATTTTAATTACCTGACTAGGATAGTCAAGTATTACTAACGAGTAATACGACTAAAGTTAGCCAATACCCGAGTAAAATAGTCAAGTACTAACTTCATTGTAATTACCTGAGTAATTTAGTCAAGTATTATCTCCGTCAATAGCCGCTCATTTTTAAAGCATAAAAGTACCTTTCAAAACGGCGAGACGGCTGAGGTTATTTGTTGTTTGTTGACTTATTAATTGAAGTCAAAATACCACGCAAAATATTGAGTTCTTGATCTTCTGGTCGTGCGCGATTGAATAAACGCTTAAGTTTGGTCATCACCATGCCTGGGTGTTGCTTGATGATAAAACCCGTTTCATTGAGTGTGCTCTCTAAGTGCTCGTAAAATAGCGCCATTTGCTTAGCACTTGGGTAAACAGCGTCATCTACTTCAGGTTGTGCATCTTGCGTATCTAAAAACGCCATGCGCGTTTCGTAGGTAAGCGTTTGCACAGCCATCGCTAAATTTAACGAGCTGTATTCAGGGTTAGCAGGAATACAAACATGGTAGTTACATAGTTGTAGTTCTTCGTTTGTTAGCCCACTGTTTTCACGACCAAAAACCAGTGCCACAGGCCCATAATTCGATTCATTTACTAACTTTTGTGCACATTCTCTTGGTTCAACCATTGGCCAAGAAAGTGTACGAGAGCGCGCACTCGTACCGATTGTCAGCGCACAGTCTTCAATTGCTTCTGATAGCTCTTTAACAATCGTCGCATTACCCAAAACATCCGTCGCGCCTGCCGCCAATGCACTGGCGTGGCTGTCTACTTCACATGCTGGGTCGACTAAATATAATTTAGATAGACCCATGGTTTTCATCGCACGAGCTACTGAGCCAATGTTACCTGAGTGAGATGTGTTTACTAACACGATACGAATGTCTTCTAATGCCATTGATAAACAAGCCTTGAAAAAAATAATGGCGAAGTTTACCACAGCCACGGGGGGGCACCATAGTAAAAAGCGCATTAACTAACCCGAACGCGAGATAACTAATTCCTTTTTCAGAACAGTGCAGTACAAAAAAGCAGCGATTTTATTTCTGTTTGCTTATTTACTTTGTAATAAAAATCGCTAAAATACGCCGGCTCTATACGAATATGTTCTTTTACAACTCAAAGGTAATGCTATGCATCCAATGTTAAACATTGCGGTACGCGCTGCGCGTAATGCAGGTAAAGTGATCTTACGTGCATGTGAAGATTTATCAAAAGTCGAAGCTCAACAAAAGGGTACTAACGACTTTGTTACTAACGTAGACAAAGACGCTGAAGCCGTCATCCGTGATACCATTCTTAAAGCCTTTCCTGAACACTCTATTGTGGGTGAAGAACTAGGAGTAATTGAAGGCAAAGATGCTGATTACCAATGGGTTATCGATCCTCTTGATGGCACAACTAACTTCATCAAAGGCATTCCTCATTTTGCTGTTTCTATCGCCTTAAAAGTAAAAGGCCGTGTTGAACAGGCTGTTATTTATGATCCAATCCGCAGTGAGCTTTTCACCGCGTCACGTGGTCAAGGCGCGCAGTTAAACTCTAAGCGTATCCGCGTTACAAAAAGTACTGAGATTGCAGGCTCTGTTCTTGGCACTGGTTTCCCATTTAAGCAAAAACATCACATTGATGCGTACACAGAAGCATTTAAAGCACTGTTTGTACACACAGCTGACATCCGTCGTGCAGGTTCTGCAGCGCTTGATATGGCTTATGTTGCGGCAGGTCGTCTAGATGGTTTCTTTGAAATCGGCCTTAAGCCTTGGGATACAGCGGCAGGTGAACTACTGGTTAAAGAAGCCGGCGGTATGGTAATGGACTTTGCAGGTGGTGCAGGTTACAACCAAAGCGGTAACATTATCTGTGGTGCCCCTAAACTTTGCCAATTAATGGTAAAAGAAATGCGTCCAGTACTTACTGAGTCACTACTACGCTAATAACATTGTGCATTACGTAATGTAAAAAGGAGCCTAGGCTCCTTTTTTAATGCCTCACTTTTCTTGCTCGGCGGGTAAATTATCATTCAATACCACCGCAGGTGCGGGTAATTCTGCCACTGTAGGCATGTTGAAATACGGATTTTCCAACTCCAGTACCGTGGTGTTTTCATCAAACGGTAGCTGTGCCAACATACCTGCAAAGTAGCGCTCAAACAACGCATCAAATTCACCTGACGCTTGTAGCTTAGCAAGCCCCACTGTTAACGCATTGGCCAGTTGTGGCTTATCTTTGTTAACGAAAAAATAAAAGGCACTGGGGTAGTACAAATACACGCTCGGTAAAATCACCAAGTTATCAACATTTTGCGCTGTCAACTCGGCGCCTACTTCAATAAACGAGCGAGGAAAATAATCTAGCCGACCACGCGAAACCATTGCAAACATGGCAGGATAATTAGCCATAGGTCTAACCGTTAAGTTATTGTGGCCTAATATTTTTGTATCGGGCCAATCATGTCCTTGCACGGCGCTTAATTTAGCTAACTCGGCCAAAGACTTTACATCATCAAATTGAGATAAATGGGTTTTATTCACCAGTAATGCACGTTTACCAATAAAGCCTTTGAACAGTGGTACTCGAATGGCTGTGGCAAGTTGCTCTCGCTCGGGGCTGGTCATACTCCAGTGTAAGTCTACTTCACCTTGACCAAGTGCAAGCAAGGTTCGCTGCTGATGAGGATGCACCTTTACGTGTTCAATTTTTACATCATAGTCAGCTTTTTTGAGGGCTAAATCGAGCAGCTCGTATAAATATAAATCTCTGTCGTATAAAGTACGCTGTTCTTTGGCGACATAAATGGTTTGTGTCGCAACTACGGAGCTCGCCCAACTACACAATAGGCACAGTAATACGAATTTACGCATATATCTGTTCCACACTTGTTTTTGTTTACGCTACACCCAGCCGAGTTTTTACTCAAGTATTTATGAATGTTTTTATTGCACAATACGCACCCATTGAGTCCAAAAAGCCGTCCTTTGCGGTGTTATTATGCAGAACACTCGGTCTGTACCTGCCCATGTCTCACAGTGGAAACAGTTGGACGACGTCGATTACAAACAAATAAATAGCTATTTCGATAACGTTTGGCTTCCTTTTTCGCATCCGTTGCTAACGCTGCAACCTGATGACTGTTTTTACAGCTCTCTAAATCAGGCCTTACCAATCCTATAGAAAGCGTTAAAAGCGGCACAAACTGCTTTTGGCCTTCACGATTTGTTGCCCAATACCCACCAGACTTAACATGCTCAGGGGTAAAGAATGCTTTTGATTGTTGCTCAAACTCACTGATTATTTGGTGGCAAAGCTGCTGTGCATCATCACCATCAAACACCACCATAAAATCATCGCCACCGATATGCCCAACAAAACAAGGGCTGTTCTCACAGGCTTGAACGGTCACCTCGGCGAGTAGCTTGATCACGCTGTCGCCACTGGCATAGCCATATAGATCATTAAATTGCTTAAAATGGTTTAAGTCTATGTAAGCCAATGAAAAACCTGATTGTTTGCGCAAGCGTGTTTCAATCGCCTCATTAATCGCAACGTTGCCAGGCAGCATAGTTAAGGGGTTAGCATGTTGCGCATGACGAATTTTTTCTTCGGTGATATGTTTTAGTATGTCCCGCAAAGGCGCTAAGCCTAAATATTTGCTTTCTCGGGTAATAATGATGTGGCGGCGAATATCAAACTCTTGCTCGGTGATCTGTTGGCTCACCTGATCAAGCTGCGCATTTTCATCAACAACAAGTGGCTGCTTATCCATCAGCTCCATCACTGATTTTTTGGCATAGAGCGCATGACCATAAGGCGCCGCAAATACTTCTGTAAGTTGGTCTCTGTGCAACAAGCCAATGGGTTCTCGATTATCGTTAACCACCGCTAAGCTCATCAACTTTTTATCTAATTCAAAGCTTTTGTGCGCATCTTTACATTGCGTACACTGATGAATGGCATTTTGTGCCATTGCCAACCAGCCTATCGACATCGAATGCTCGTTAGAAGGTACTTGTGGCTTTAGATTTAATGCCGACCATTGACTGGCATCTAAGTCTATTACCGGCTCACTTTGCGGGTACGCCAGCAAAAAACCTTGGGCATTTACAATGCCTAGTTTTTCGAGCAAGACAAGCTCTTCAACCCGCTCTATTCCCTCAGCGATTACCGATGTACTGGTGGCTTTAGCTAATTCAATAATAGATTTTAAGAACTCTCGTTTAACAATGCTTTGGTCACAAAAGTCGATAAAATAGCGGTCAACTTTAACATATTCAGGGCATAACTCTGACCACTGCTTTAAACCTGAGTAACCCGCACCTAAATCGTCAATAGCGATGTTAAAACCAAGCTGGCGATAATGCTCAATGGTTTTAAGCAGTAAAAAACCATCATCAACTCGGTCTTGCTCGGTTACTTCAATCACAACTCGATTGGCTGCTAAACCGTATTTTTCGACCAAGTCACGAGTTTCACCTCTAGGGTGACTTGGATCAAGTAATGCACTGGGGCTGACATTCAAGAACAATTTACCAGGCAATTGCTGCATCATAAATCGCTCTATCGCTTTTTCACGACATAACAATTCAAGCTCCGACAACTTGTTATGTACACTGGCCGCTTGAAATAGCCTGTCGGGCATTTCTAAGCAACCCACACCGCGACTTAAGGCCTCAAACCCAAGTACCTCTTGCTTGCTAATATCATAAATTGGTTGAAATAAAGTTGTTACAGTGCCGTGCTCTAATATGTTCTGTAGTATATTTTTTTCTAGCTCAGCGACTTTATTCACACCCATAACCAACAAACAATTGACCAAATAATAGCCCAGCAAACTAGCAAGGTTTCATGACATTTTTGTGTCAATTATAGGAATATATCAGCGTGCTATTACTCTAATAATCTCAACAAAGACACGCTTACCGCGCAATCGTGCTGTGCAGCTGGGATTATGCCCTTGCCTACAACAGAGTGTTTATTAGATTGAAATTTATTCAGCAATTTTGAGTCTGAGTTATTTAATACTTGAATTAATATCACGCAAATTATTAACAAATTTATGGATCTTGGTATCAGCGTTTTATTTTAAAAACCTTGGCAATTTACTTACCATAAAAATTGTCGTAGCATTCGTACTACTTATGCTATTGAGTTTGCCATGTTTAAGCCAATTTCTACCATATTAGTTGCATTAGCTATCTTGATTGCTCTGACAGGGCAAGCGATGGCGGTGGCTACTATGCCGTGCGAAATGGCGCTAACTAATCATCAAAGCATGATGAGTATGGATCATGAGCAAATGCAAGGCGCCATGGACTGCTGTGATACACAATGTACTTGCCCTGCCAGCGCATGTTTATCCATAGTCTATCTAGATACCGTGCACCTTCTTGCGTTTGAGTATCTCCTAGCAGAGCCTAGACTACCTCTTTTACCACAATCTCCCCACGCGGTTAGCGCTTCTCTTTATCGTCCACCGATTTTTGCCTAATACGGGACAGGTGCGCCTAAAATTTGGTGTATCTACCGCTTACTTTGTTTAAAAAACCACTATTATCATATAATTAAATCCAATTTAGGTTGGTAAAACCATGACAAAATTATTTATACAAGCGGCATTAGCGAGTTTATTGATACCACTTTGTGCCAGCGCCAATGCTGAGCAAACTGATCAACAAATAATATCGCTCAATGATGCCATTTCGCTGGCGCAGCAAAACGACCCTTGGTTACATAGCAGTCGTTTAAAGCAAAGCGCTGTTGAGCATCAGAGTGTTGCAGCAGGAACGCTCGCTGACCCAAAAGTGTCTATCGGTATGATGAACTTACCCACTGATGGCTGGGATTTTGCGCAAGAAGGGATGACCCAGTTTAAAGTGGGTGTATCGCAAATGTTCCCAAGAGGCGATAGCTTGGCGATTAAATCTGCTCAGCTAAAAACCTCTGCACAACAATTCCCATTACAGCGAGAAGACCGCCACGCGCAACTCACACAGCTCATTTCAAAGCTGTGGTTAGAAGCCTATTTAGCTCAGCGCACCATCGCATTAATTAATCAAGACCGTGTCTTGTTTGAACAGATGGCCCAAATCGCCAAAGCCAATTATTCCAACGCGATTGGTAAAACAAGACAGCAAGATGTCATTCGAGCGCAGTTAGAAATCATTCAGCTTGAGGACCGTTTAACGGTTGAGCAGCAAAAGCTAGACACCGCTTTGGAACGTTTAAATGAGTGGTTACAGTTATTCAGTGTAGATAGTCTTGATGATCTGCAAAGTTTAAAAGCTGCCACGCTCCCTATTGTGTTGCCCAATGAGCTACCCAAAATCACTTTGGCATATGCACAACAGCTCAAACCTACTGCATACAAACGCAGCGAGGCTGTAACACTACTGCTTAACCACCCTGCACTGCGCGCGATTGATGTAAAGCACCAAGTTTCTAAAAAGGCAATCGAACTCACTGAGCAACAATATAAACCGCAATGGGGCGTTAATGCCAGCTATGGCTATCGCGACGATATGCCCTCAGGCAGCAGTCGAGCAGACTTGTTCTCTATAGGTGTGTCGTTTGATTTGCCTTTATTTACCGAGAATAAACAAGATAAGCAAGTTGCGGCGGCCGTGGCCGAATCTGAAGCTATCAAAACAGACAAATACGTTATGCTAAAACAAATGCTCAGCGAGCTGGAAAAAGAACTGGCACAGTTACAGCGTTTATCTGAGCGACAAGCGCTATACAAACAGCAACTTATTGAGCAAACCCATCATCAAGCTGAGGCGGCATTAACGGCCTATACCAATGACGATGGCGATTTTTCTGACGTGGTTCGCGCTAGGATCACAGAACTCAATGCCAATATTGCCGCATTAAAAATTGATGTGGATGCACTGAAATCCGTAGCCAAAATCAACTATCTATTAACGCAATCCAATCACAGCGTCGCTGAGCAAACAAACCAGCAAGGAGACCAATAATGTCAGAGAATAAAACAACGCTTATTGCCTTAGTGGTCGGCCTAGCATTGGGTGTAGGGATAACTGCCAGCTTGCAAAATACAGACTCAAGCAACGACTCACATTCAGCACAAACAGATAGTTCTGGAGAAAAAAAGCCACTGTATTGGGTTGCGCCAATGGACTCGAACTACCGTCGCGATAAGCCAGGGAAATCGCCCATGGGCATGGACTTAGTGCCTATTTATGAAGAAAATAGCGGTGACTACAGTGGCCCAGGTAGCGTTAAAATTGCCCCTCACGTGGTCAATAATCTAGGGGTGAGAACCGCCCCGGTTGAATTTAAGAGCATGCACACGCAAATATCTACCGTGGGTTATGTACAATACGACGAAGATCAACTAGTGCATATCCACCCACGAGTCGATGGTTGGGTCGAAAAACTTTACATCAAAGCAGTAGGTAACCCAGTTGAAAAAGGCCAAGCGTTATATACCTTGTACTCTCCACAATTGGTAAATGCTCAAGAAGAGCTACTGATTGCCTTAAAGCGTAACAATGGCTCGCTTATCAATGCTGCTAAAGACAGGCTTAAAGCCCTGCAACTATCTGAGCAGTTTATTCACGAGTTAGAAAAAACCCAAAAGGTACATCAAACCATTACCTTCTACTCACCGCAATCTGGAGTGATTGATGGGCTGAAGATCCGCGAAGGCTTCTATGTCAAACCGGGCAATACTTTAATGAGCATTGCTAAGTTGGATCAGGTGTGGGTTGAGGCTGAGGTTTTCGAGCGCGATACCGCGTTAATTAAACAAGGTCTACCAGTAACCATGACGCTAGATTACCTGCCCGGTAAAACATGGCAAGGCAGCGTTGATTACGTCTACCCGGTGCTTAACAGTAAAACGCGCACACTACGAGTACGTCTTAAATTTGATAACCCAAATTATGAGCTAAAACCCAATATGTTTGCGCAAGTGGCCATTGACGCAAACCTTGATGATCCGGTGATTTTGGTGCCTAAAGAATCGGTGATCCGCACTGGTAAGCAAGACCGCGTGGTATTAGCACTCGGTGACGGTCAATTTAAATCAGTCGCAGTAACCATTGGCCGTGTGGGTGAGCAGTACATCGAGGTGTTAGAAGGGTTGAACCAAGATGACAAAGTCGTCACCTCTGCACAGTTCTTGATCGACTCAGAATCAAGCAAGAACTCCGACTTTAAACGTATGGAAGACAATGCACCCGCCAACGCAGTTTGGATGCAAGGTGAAATAAACAGCGTAATGGCCAGTCACAACATGGTGAATATTACCCATGACCCTGTTAAAGAATGGGATTGGCCTGCGATGACGATGGACTTTGATGTTGCCGAGCAAGTAGACATCAACACCTTAAAAGCCGGTCAAACTCTGCATTTTGAAGTAACTAAAACCGATGATGGTAACTATCAAGTAACTGGCATTCACATTATGTCAGAGCCTTCAGATGAGGTGTCTAGCGCAACCGTTGATGGCCTGATCAATACTATCGATAAACAAAGCAGAGTGTTAAATATTAGCCGTGGCGCGATAGAAAAGTGGGACCGCCCTGCTGCCACTATGGACTTTTTAGTCAGCGATGAAATTGATTTGAGCCAATTCAGCACAGGGGATGAAATTACCTTTACCTTTGAGATTAGAGATGACTTTGTAGTCACCGAGATAGCGCTCAAAGCCCTTGATAATAGCGATGCGCACAATGCGCACGCAGATCATAAATAAGGGGTGCCAGCATGATTGAAGCAGTCATTAGATGGTCTGTGGGCAACCGCTTTTTTGTTTTGCTCACCACCTTGATCATCGCCTTTGCGGGGGTATTTTCACTAAAAAACACCCCCGTTGACGCCATCCCAGATTTATCTGACGTGCAGGTGATCATTAAAACCAGTTATCCAGGGCAAGCGCCGCAAGTGGTACAAGATCAGGTGACGTTTCCACTGACCACCGCCATGTTATCTGTGCCGGGGGCGCAAACGGTGCGTGGTTATTCGTTCTTTGGCGACTCCTACGTCTACATTATTTTTGATGATGACACCGACCTTTATTGGGCCAGAAGCCGCGTACTTGAGTATTTAAGCCAAGTGGCGGCAAGCTTACCCGATAGCGCTAAGCCACAGCTTGGGCCTGATGCAACTGGTGTGGGCTGGGTATACATTTATGCCTTAACCGACAAAACCGGTAAACATGATTTGAGTCAACTAAGAAGCCTACAAGACTGGTTTTTAAAGTATGAATTACAAACCGTACAGGGCGTGTCGGAAGTAGCCGCCGTAGGGGGCATGGTCAAGCAGTACCAAGTACAGGTGGACCCTGATAAATTACGCGCTTACAACATTCCGCTGAATCATATTCAAACCGCGCTTAAACGCGGTAACCAAGAAACTGGCGCATCGGTTGTTGAAATGACTGAAGCAGAATACATGGTTACTGCAACAGGTTATATTCAGTCGGTCGGCGACATTGAAAAAATTCCACTGGGGATCAATGAGCAAGGCACACCATTGCGGGTTGGCGATGTGGCAACCGTTAACTTGGGTCCGCAAATGCGCCGAGGAATAGCCGAGCTCAATGGTGAAGGTGAAGTGGTTGGTGGTGTCGTGGTGATGCGCTTTGGCGAAAATGCCCAAAAAACCATTCAAGGAGTCAAAGCTAAACTCGCGTCACTGCAAGACTCGTTGCCTGAGGGCGTAGAAGTCGTTACGGTTTACGACCGCTCAAAACTGATTGAAAATGCCGTAGATAACCTTTGGAGCAAACTACTCGAAGAACTAGCCGTGGTGGCGATTGTCTGCGTGGTGTTTTTATTTCACTTACGCTCATCTATCGTGGCAGTCATTACTCTACCATTGGGTATTTTGGTGTCGTTTATCATCATGTATATGCAGGGGATCAACGCTAATATCATGTCGCTAGGTGGGATTGCCATTGCCATTGGCGCGATGACCGACGGTGCTATCGTAATGATTGAAAATATGCACAAGCATATGGAAAAAACCCCATTGACCGATGAAAACCGCTGGCAAATCGTTGCCAAATCGGCATCGGAAGTTGGTCCTGCACTGTTCTTTAGCCTGTTGATCATTACAGTGTCTTTCTTGCCAGTATTTATCTTAGAAGCGCAAGAAGGACGCATGTTTGCACCTTTGGCCTACACAAAAACCTATGCAATGGCAGCGGCAGCTGGCCTTGCTATCACGCTAGTGCCAGTACTGATGGGTTATTTTATCCGTGGCAAAGTGATATCAGAGCAAAAGAACCCATTGAATCGCATGTTAATTGCAATGTATATGCCTGTGCTAAAACAAGTGATGAAGTTTCCAAAGCTCACTATCGTATTCGCAATCGCGATAACCGTCGTCGGTTTTTATCCAGTTAATAAGATTGGCAGTGAGTTTATTCCTCCTTTGGACGAAGGCGACTTAATGTATATGCCTACCACTTATCCAGGTATTTCAATAGGTAAAGCGCGCGAATTACTGCAGCAAACCGACAAGCTTATTCGCACCGTGCCTGAGGTAGAAAACGTATTTGGTAAAGTGGGCCGAGCTGAAACCGCCACCGATCCTGCGCCTTTAACGATGATTGAAACATTCATTCAGTTAAAGCCAAAATCACAATGGCGAGCAGGGGTAACAACCGAAAGCCTCAAAGCCGAGTTAAACGAGTTAGTCACCTTCCCTGGGCTCACTAACGCTTGGGTTATGCCGATAAAAACACGCATAGATATGTTGGCTACGGGTATTAAAACTCCAGTGGGTATTAAAGTAGCCGGCGCTGATCTTGATGTTATTCAAGATATTGGCCAGCAGATTGAGCGTATTTTACCAGAGGTCGCTGGCACGGCATCGGTCTACTCTGAGCGAGTTGCCGGTGGGCGCTACATTAAGGTGGATATTTCGCGGCAAAAAGCCAGTCGATTTGGCTTAAACATCGCTGATGTACAACAAGTGGTTGCCACGGCCATAGGTGGTATGAACGTAACTCAAACCATCGAAGGACAAGAGCGTTATCCGGTTAACTTACGTTACCCTCAAGACTACCGCGACTCGCCTGAGCAGCTTGCCCGCTTACCTGTCGTTACCCCATCCGGCGAGCGCATTGCACTGGGTGATGTAGCACGTGTTTATATTGAGACTGGCCCACCGGGAATAAAAAGTGAAAACGCCCGTATTAACGGTTGGACTTTTATCGATATCGACGGCGTGGACGTTGGCAGCTATGTTGCCAATGCTCAGGCGCATTTAGCCAAGAATCTTGATTTACCAGCAGGTTATTCAATCACTTGGGCAGGTCAGTATGAATACATGGAACGTGCAAAAGCTAAACTCAGCTACGTACTGCCACTGACTTTAGCCATCATCATCATACTGCTTTATTTAAATTTCAGAGCGTTAAGTGAGGTAGCCATTATTATTGTAACCCTGCCAATGGCAATGATCGGTGGATTATGGCTAATGTATCTAGAAGGCTTTAATTTCTCGGTTGCGGTGGGTGTAGGCTTTATCGCACTGGCTGGGGTAGCTGTTGAAATTGGAGTGATCATGCTGGTTTATTTAAACCAAGCACTGCAAGAGCTCAAAGCTAATGCACAACAAGCGGGCCAAACGATCAGTCAACACATGTACCGCGAGGCGTTGTTACACGGAGCAGGCATGCGTGTACGCCCTGTCATGATGACAGTGGCCACCATTATTATTGGTTTGCTACCTATTTTATATGGTTCAGGCACGGGGTCAGAAGTAATGAGCCGCATTGCCGCGCCTATGGTTGGCGGTATGAGTAGTGCCGTATTACTCACGCTGATTGTGCTGCCAGCTATCTATAGTATGGTAAAGCAAGCTGATATTGCGCAGTTCAACAAAGGTATCGAAAATAATGATAAGAACAATTAGAAAATACCATAAGTGGTTAATGGCCTTTATAGGCGTGCAGTTTTTAATTTGGTCAATTACCGGGCTATATATGGTGACGATGGACATCCACTATATTCATGGTGAATCGCTGCAGCGCCAAAACCAACACCCAATTGCCGTTAACCAAGTAAACTACTCACTCAGCGATTTGCACAGTGAGTATCCTGGTGCGCACCAGGTAACGTTAACGCAGTTAATGGCTGAGCCCGTTTATCATTTTATTGATAAAGACCACACGCAGCGCCTTATCGATGCAAAAACCGGTCAGCTACTGCCACTCATTGATAAGCTGCAAGCGTTAAAAATCGCTAAACATCAATATACAAGCGGTGACGCAATCGCATCTGTGCAGCTAATCGACAACCAAAGTCAGCTGCCAAGTGAGCTTGCATCAAGACATTTACCCGTCTGGCAAGTGGTGTTCGACAACGTTTGGGCCCCCACCTTTTACATTAGCCAAAATAGCGGAGATATCGTTACCAAACGTCACTTCTTCTGGCGCTTATTTGATTGGATGTGGCGCTTTCATATCATGGATTATGACGACGGTGAAAATGTTGCCAACTGGTTCTTGCTGCTCATTGCACTGCTGGGCACGCTAGCAGCTTTATTTGGGGCTACGCTCACCTACCAGCGTGTATTTAAGCCAAACAGTCAAGGAGCTAACTAAACAATGTTCAAGTTAAATAAATCCTTACATAAATGGCTGTCATTATTGGTTGGATTACAACTTATTATCTGGCTTGCTACTGGCTTGTATTTTAATTTAATGGACCATAAAAAGGGCTCAGGCAACGCCAACCTGCGCCCTGTTGCACATACAGCCGGAAACCTAAATGCACCGCTACTCCCATTAAAAAGCTTAGAGTTTGCACCTGCAAAGCAAGTCAAACTGCTGTGGGTTTTGGGCCATCCTTATTATCAAATTACTCATCAGTCTGGTATTCATAGCTATCAGGCCAAGCAGGTTACTTTGCTAGATGCCTATACGGGGCAAAAGGCGACCATCAACGAGACATTAGCTCGCACCATCGCACTTAAGTCTTTTAAAGGTTCGGTTAATATCATCAGTGCAAACTTGCTTCAACCACCTATTGCAGAGCTGCCAAAGCACGAAAACCCGCTGTGGCAGGTAAAACTAAGTGATACTGAAAATACCAATGTGTATATCGATAGTAACTCGGGGCGTGTCATCGCGCATATTAATGACGATCGCAGGCTACGTGATTTGATGTTTACGCTGCACTTTATGGATTACTTTGGCACAGGTGGATTTAACCATTGGCTAATCATTCTGTTTGCCATAGCCACGCTGCTACTGTCTATGACTGGTGTCACTTGGTTGATTGAGCGCTTTAAAGCTGGGCAACTAAGCTTTGCTTTTAAATCTAATAAGCAGCGTATAAAGGTCATTGAACTGGCACAACAGCAAACTCATGAGCTTGAATTAAAAACAGGCATCAGTTTGTTTGATGGCTTGGCTGCTGCTGGTATTGCGCTGCCCTCTAACTGTGGTGGCGGTGGTACTTGCGGCCTGTGCAAAGTGCGGTGCAACGAGAATACACAAATGACCGACGCCGACAAAGCAAATCTATCCAACTCAAAACTTGAACAAGGTTATCGACTTGCTTGTCAGCACAACACAGCGGAAGTCACTGAAATTGAGGTACGCAGTCGCACGTTTAATAAACCTAAGAATAAGCCTTAACTTTAGTTTTTAACCGTATAAAGCCACTAAAATACCTCAGTTCTGTCGTATTTGAGTGGCTTTATGTATCTACATCGCTGCTCTACACAGCCCAAACCCAGAACTATTCCCCAATTGCTTAACGATGAATGTTACACTGAGCATCATCAACTCTCCAAAAGTAAGGACTCTCAATGAGAGCCAGTCTAAAAGCACGAATGATCGAAGTCTGTAACAGTAAAATTGCCTACAAAGGCGATAATGTCGGCTTGTCTTTTTATGCGTTCTTTTCTAATAAAAACAGTGATCCCGAACTACTCATGGAAGCAGCCACATGGTGGATACACACCCACCAGCTCGATCACTTTGAAAAAGCACTCAAAATAAAAACCATGGTAGAGCAAGAGTTGTAAACGAGAAGGCATTGCGGCTGCATTCCGCTAACATTACCAGCCTCAGCTAGAGATCTTACTAAAATAGCCTCATGTGAAAGTGTTGTATTTTTATCAACCTCAGGTGTAGATATGTGCATTGAAATAGTAAATGCCCGTGAAGTGACTAACGTATATTCACTTTGCTGAGCAACGCCAACCATTTGAGGTTATTTAAACCGTGAGCAACAATATCATGCCATTCGCTTAAGATATCCTGATCTTCGTCAGGAAGACGGCAAGTGTTGTTTGGGCTGTGCCGTCTTGCGTGTTGGGCTTCTCATTCTGAACTTGCTTCGTCATTCTGACCTTGTTTTGCTATTCTCTGTTTGTTTCAAAACCTCTATAAACTCACACACTCTACACTCACCTAAAAAACGCGGTGCGCACGTACAACACCCTACCTTCCCTATGCTTTAATTGATTAAATCAACATAAATATACTTATAAATAAACAGCATAACGCATACATTCTCTATCAACGCAACGAATGCAATATATTTTATTGTTGAATAAAGCTTATCAATAAACATATCCGACAAGTGCTACTAATTAACTAAATTAATTGTTCAGCGCCGCCGAAAAAAGTACCATAACTTTGCCAACATGCGGAATATGTTATCGCACTAGGTATGAGAATATAAATAATTTCATACAAACCAAACCGTTAGCCCAAAATTAGGTTGATTATTTTGTTGCTATATTGTGTACCAAGGGTTAATATTGGGCAGTGAGGTGAGGAATGTATACCAGAGATAAGGAATTGGATAATGAAAACCTCAATTAAATTAAATATCAAAGCTAAAAAACTCAAAGAGCTATCAAAGGATAGAGCAAAGCTAGTTGGTGGTGGCGTGCCCGGAACTACAGTAGAGCCGAAGCAAGTTAATGGCAGTTATTGGCCTACGTTATTTACATGTAACTGCTAATAGATTTACAATTTATAAAGGATTAAATAAGCATGAATGAGTTTCTTTTTGCTATCAGTTGGGTAGTGATTGGGGTTGAATTTTTAATCGTTTTGTTTTGGCTACATAAATTTTATAGAATGCGTTGGAAACTGTTTTTCGGAGTGAAAAAGGATCTAAAATCCATCCAGCAGCATGAACTCTACTCATGCTTTTTAACAGCATTTTGTATGCTTATTTTCCATCTCGTTGGTTCGCAAACTGACAAGTTTATTCTTTCACTCAATATGGAAAAAGTAGAGCACATAAAATTGTTTTATACTAGTGGTGTAATAGTACAGTTTGCTTTTGCTATGACCTTAGTTTGCTTGCACTTAGTTAGAGGTTGTACTTATTCTCCTACGGCACGCATCTGCATGTACACGACAATTGTGTATATGGGGTTACTAGGGATGCAACTAATCGCAAGGGGTTATTACGATTATCACAATTTGAGTGTTTTATTCAAAACTGTGGGCTGGTTATGCAACATTATTGCCGTAGGCGCTCTATGCACTTACCCCATTCGCTCCATCAAAGAGCACTTTAAGCAAAGGCGCGCAGCCGCTGAGTAATTGATTTCAAAACTAAAATTTCATTCATGCAAAAATGGCGACCTTGGTCGCCATTTTTATTACCTACAAGCTGATTACCAATGTTAGTGACTGTGGTCATGCAATAAATAGTCTAACGCTATTACGGTATGCTTTTTCATCTATAAGCATCTTTGCTTTGACGCCCCCCACTACCATTTAGTGTGGTGGAGTCCATACATCGACCTTGTTTCAGAATCTCACATCTCAAATAAATAATATTTTGCGCAAATACACGCTTGTTATCACGGTAACCTGCTTAATTTGTTGCAAATAATCTTTTTAACAGCAACTCCTTTGACTGCAATTTTATACCTTTTGCCTGCTCAATATCCGCTTTGTTTGACACGCGATAATGATGCGATGACACAAGCTGCTCAACCTCAATGCCAAGCTCAGCCATTTTATCCATCAGTACCGCAAGCCGGTGATATGTATCTACATCGGGCCAATTGCTAGGCGAGTTAAAGGCCTTTTTAAAACTGCTGCCAAACATATCTTCTGTAAACAATAGCTTATGCTCAGGCAAGTAAATAACTAGGTTGTGATTCGCGTGGCTATTTGGCACATCAAATAGCTGTACCTTGCCAGCGGCCAGTTGCCCGTGTTCGCTCACTTTAATAAGCTGCTCAGCGAGAAGGGGATTATTTAAATGCGCTTGTACGGCAGCTGCGTGGTTTGGATGCATAACCAAGGCAGCACCTTGTGCAAGCACATCTTTTACCCCCATTAGGTGGTCGGTATGATGATGGCTGATCACATGTTGCTTTATCGGTTTGTTATTGCCCGTTGTTTGGCGCAGTAACGCCACATTACTCAGCCAATCTTGGCTTTGCTCATCCATTTGCCAAGCGCCTGCGGAGATAAAGTAATCTCCTACATCAATAAATAAGCTGTATGACCAATCTTGCCCAACATAATAAACACCCTGTGCCAATGCTCTTATCGTGCGCTTTGACACATCTACAGGGCTCACAGCGGGACGAGGCTTGTAATGCTCTGGCAGCAAAAACAGCATGTTATCTGTGGCGTTAAAAGACACCTCTCTGGCACTTAAGTAAAACAGCGGCCCTTTTTCAGTGCCTGCAAATAATTGCTTTGCCCAAACAAGCCCTTGGCTTTGTTGATGATTTAAAAAATCATAACTGATCTGTTGCCCGCCTTGCCTTTTTAACACCCGTGCTAGGTAGCCGGTTTGCTGATTGATGTACACCACATATTCTTGCTTTGTGCCCGCGAATACTGTGAGTACATCATGTGCCTGACCTTGAATAAATGCGATGTCGCTCCACAGGCTTGCTGCTTTATCATCATTTAACTGTTTAACAATGAGCGTGTCGACCAACTGGCTTTGCCCAAGGTCAGCATTGGCAAACGTCACCCGCTGTGACGCTATCGTTTGCTCTAAAGCATGGTCAATGCCATAGCCTTTGCCATCACTGTAGAGCCGATGCAAAACACTGGGACTATTTGAGCTATGAGCACCGACCAAATACGTTGTTGCCCGTTTAAATACCTTGCGCTGATTACTAAAGTCGATAGCAAACTCTAATTGCTGCTCATTTAAATAGCTCACCATATCGCCTTGCAGCACATGACCACTTTGCCACTGTGAAAAATGCAGTTGCGTATCGCGCACCGTAATACTGTTTAGTTCGGTGAGTTTTGCGCCTCCATAAGTGCTGATTGCGCGGTTAATAATTTGCTGTGCTTTTGGCCCTGCCCAAGTGGCTGTGCTTAGCAAAACGAGTAAAAACGCAGCCCCCCAAAAGCACACCCCAAGCCTACTTTTATTCCACATAATATTGCCTTTGTTTATGTAACTCATCGGCAGTGAACCTAAACAACAACGCGCACACCACAAAGCGCAGCTTATAAAAAGCTGATTATTAACTGATGGATTGTAAGTGATTATTTTAAAAGCTTATTTAAATTTATACACGGCTTAAGCACGCTTAATAGCAGCTAGACAGCCAATTCAATAGCCCATACACTGTGGCCAGATGTATTTGAGTAACCACCACGATGCAGCCAGCCATTTTTTATATTCAAGATTTTAAAATCGACTTATCACAGTCGTTGATTGTGCATGGTGAGCAGCACAAAAAAGTGGAACCTAAAGTACTCAAAGTATTGTATGTATTGGCGCAACATCGTAACGAAGTGGTCACGCATCAAGCTTTAATGGAGCAAGTTTGGCAAGGTGCAGAGGTGGTGCCCAATGCCTTGCAGCGCTGCATTGCCATTTTACGCAAAGAGCTAGGTGATGACGCTAAATCGCCTAAAATTATCGCCACTCATCCAAAAATAGGGTATCGGCTACTGAGCGAGGTAACGTGGCAACCTGCGCCGTGCGAGCGTACAAAACCAGCAAATAAAAAACACCTGCGCGTACTCAAGTTAACCCCTGCAACTTTTGGTTTAGTCTTTAGCGCCTTGCTGTTATTGCTGATCACCTTGTTTTGGCTCGACACCGAGCACATTCAATACACTAAACTGAGCGAACTAACACGCACAGATGCCCATGAATCGCATGCGATATACAGCCCTAATGCTCAGTATGTGGTATTTAATCGCTATGCAGGAAGTTGTAAAAGCCACATTTGGGCAAAAGAGCTGGCAACAGGAAAAGAGGTTCAACTGAGCGCAGATGCAGGGCAATTTGGTGCGATAAGCTTTACGAGCGATGGTAGAGAGTTAGTGTTTGCCGCGCATAATGAGTGTGATAAAACCCAAACCGATACGCAAGCACGCAGCCAATGCTGGGCACTGGCCACTTTAGATTTTGCACAAGCACTGAGCAACCCACAAACACCCCATAAGCGCTATCAATGCCAAGCGCAGCAATTAACTACGTCAAAAGCACTGGCAAATCATCAATATGCGTTTTTGCAATTTGATGGTAGCCGCTATTCGTTAATGCACTACAACGATTTAAACAAAGCCAATAAAACCTTGTACTCATCTAACGACCACTACATTTATCACTTTGATCACAGCGCCAAGCACCAGCAATTTGCGCTGTTTGCCCAAACCGAAAACGCACAAACTTTACTTATCTTGCTCGATGAGCAAGGTACAATACAACAGCAGATACAGTTAAAAAACGCATCATCAAATGGCGTGTTCGAGCCGCTGAAGGGCATTTATTCAGCTAAAGATGAGCACTTACTGGCAGTTAATGGCGGTCAACTTTTTAAGATTTCCTTTAATGGTCAAGTAAGTGAAATAACAACCCCAAGCAGTCGCTTAGTATCGGTTGCACCACATCCAGATAAGCAAACACTTGTTGCGGTACAAGGCAGCAAAGACATCGATCTCGCGCTGATAGATGTAACCAACAACCTAGCTCAAAAAGCGAGCCATGATTTACACACCGTTGCCACCCCTTATCCAAGCCTTGCCCGCACGCCAGCGCAAGAGCGCCTAGCGCGCTTTGCCCCAAACGAGCAAAGCATTGTGTTTGTAAGCAATAGCACTGGCAACGACGAGCTATGGCTATGGCATAACAACCGCAAAACGCAGCTAACCGCCAACTTGCAAGGCGCAGCAATAAAAAGCTTTGCATGGTCAGCACATAACAACCATATCGCGTGGGCCAACAACGGTAAGCTCGCCATCACAGATTTAGCTGGCAACAGCCAATCGCTCACAACTCAAAAGCGCGTTTATCGGGTGCTAAATTGGGTGACAGACAACACGCTGCTGGTACTTATCAACAACACCGCAAACACTTTATATCTGCTTGATATCAAGCAAAACCAACTTACGTCACTTGATGTTGCTCATGTTCAAAACGCATGGTTAAAGCAAAACCTACTCATCTACAGCACCACGCAAGGCGAAGTATTTAGCCGCTTGCTTGCACCAAACCACAGCGATGCAATTCCCTTAAAGCACTTAAACGGCAACGCCTTACTGGTAAAAAATGAATTTATCTATAGCGTTGATAAAAAAAGCTTTGCACTTAACCAATACGATTTAACTGGCAACTTTATTAAGCCCATAACCCAGCTCAAACCCACCGCGTGGAAAGTAACCGATATCAAAGATAAGCAACTACTGCTTGAACAGTTTATTGCCATAGAGCAAGAGGTGGTTTTGTTGGAGTAACAAAACCATTTGTAATCAATAACGGTTGTATTGCTGGAGCCTGAGTTCCTAATCTCTACTGTGTCATTCTGACGAAGTTCGAGCTCTTGTTTGATTTCTTCGCTATTTCATTGAAAAATAAGCTCAATGCATTACCTGCTTGCACTATCAAGTAAGCGATTAAATAAAAATAGCGATTGCACCCTTTACCTTTTTGTTCTTGCCTACCTAACTTAAGGTCTAGGATTAACTTCGCATGTACTACTTGCGACAAATTTATTTGTGAGCATAATGCGTGTGTTATCCGTTGACTCTATCTCTAATACCGCCCGCTTTAATAAAGCCAGACATATCAGGATCAACACACACTGCCCCAAAAAAACACCTACAAATGCACCTTTTATATCAGCCACTAATAGTCCTAAAAAACACGGTAGTAAAAAGAGCCCATAAGAGCGGAATATGGTGAGATAAATTGAGTGCATGGGTTTTTTAACTGCATAATAAAAGGTATTTGTCACTATCATCAGGCCCAAACCAACCATACTGATAGGTACGAGTTGCATATAAAAAACAGCAAGATATTCGATGGCTGGATCACGACTAAAAGCACCAGTAATAGGCTTTGCATATAAGTATTGCACAGCGCTATTCAAAACGCCCCAAGCACATAGAAAAATGAGCGTGTAACGCAATACTTGTTTAACTTGGGCTCCCTGCTGCTGCTTTATCGCCGCACCCAAATAAGGCCCTATGGTATTGGCCAACGCAGACAGCAATACCATTGAAAAACCTTGTATTGCATTCACCAGTCCAAAACTGGCGACTGCGGCTTCAGAGTGCCATGCCATCAGTGCCGTAGCAAAAAGTGCCGCGATGGGCGTTTGTACGCGATTAAACATGGCGGTTAGACTAAGCTTTGCTACGTCTCTTGCCGCCGCTTTTAAGCGCGTAAAACACAAATCTGTTGAGCGTCGCCATTGATGCAACCTGTACAGGATCATTAAGGTATATCCGGCACCTCCAATCCTCGCGAACAGTGCTGCAATCGCTGCGCCTTCCATCCCAAGCGCAGGCACACTCAAGCAACCAAAAATAAACACAGGATCGAGACAACTACTGGTTATTGCTATGCCGACCATAATACGGCTCGCTTGAGCCATTTTTTTCTGCCCGCGCAGAATAGCAGCGCCAACCATACAAATCGCTAAAAATGGAAAACTGATCAACCAAAAAACAAGATAACCCGTACCTAACTCGATTAAACTCTCACTCCCTCCCATTTGCCTAAGAATCCAAGGCACAGCGAAGACCAGCCCAACACTTAACACAGCGGAAATAACGAACGAGAGTAACAAAAGTACGAGGTTTTGGTCTTTCTGTTTACCCTCAGCTTGCTGACTGCTCACCACACTGACACCGATCCCCAACCCAACAAGTAAAGCCAAAAGTAAATTGGCAATGGGGAGCACCAATGACAATGCAGCCAGTTCGCTCGTACCTAACTGACTCACAAAATAAGTGTCTATGAGATTGGCACTGAAAACTGCGATAAGCCCCAAAGATGTGATCAGAGTGGCTTTGAGCAAGTCCCAATAACTTTGGGTACGCAACAATTGCCTAGCCGATGGCTTTGACTGCTGGCTAACCTGCTCATTAGATTGATTTTTCATGGCGTATTAGAGCACCCCCACCCGGTTGCTTTGCTTTCCACTGACCAGCCATTTGAAAAAAATGACAATAGATACCCAGTTTAGATACTGAATACGATAAAAGATCTTGCTCAGACGAAATCAACCTTTGCTTTTCAGCAACATAATCTAATTGTGCCTGCCTGTTGTTATTCAGATACTCCGGAAACGCCACGATAAGCGCAATACAAGGGTTGTTGCTTTGGCAGATATGAACGACATAACTTACCTCTTCTAAAATGCGCCAACACCAAATGGCATCATTAGATATCGGGCTCACTCCATAATCTTGATATCCTAAGTCGGCTAACTGATTTAATAGCGCTCCATCTTTGGGCTTACAATCAACCACTAAAAGAATATCAATCACATTTTTTGCACTCATACCTTTAATAGCTGTACTGCCTATGTGAAAAGCATTAAAAACATGAGGTAAACCTTGCAATAATCGGCCTTTTTCAAGGTCAAAGTCACGTTGCCAACTCGCCTTAAAACTTTGTTGTTCTAGCGATAGTTCAGGCGCTTTTACCTGCAGCATACGCTTAAAAACCAGCTCAATCGGTTCGTGATTAAACACTTTGTGTTGACTTTTTAACGCTTTAAATGCTTTTAAATGTGCTGTTTTCATTGAATTTCCATTTCTATAAAGCCTGTTTTCATGCGTCATGAATACCACAGCTGACAAAGATCACGACCAAGTAGATCAGATAAGTCCGCCACCTGTTCTTTAAATTGCAATTTAAAATGTGCCAAATAGTCGGCTCGGTATTCGCTGACTGATGTTGTCTTATGTACTTGCACAAGTTTGGGGTGTATTTTATTTCGAACATGAGGTGCTAAGTTCTTGATTTGTTTTATTGCAATCGAGCGCACCCGCTGCTGCCCTTCACTTTGAGTTTTCGCCCAGTTTGAGTAAGGACTGATCTGCAAGAAATCACACACCTTAGCCAAAGTGCCTAGATTATCTTGCCTGTAATCATCAAACAAAAGAACACACAATTGCTCAGGTTTTAAATACTTACCATAGTGGCTCAGCATTTTTGCGTAATGCGTGTTTTCTATGTAGTTGAGTCCGTGAGAAAAATAATGCGTGCTGGGTAAACATTGTCCTTGCGCACGTTCAGCTGCTAAATCAATCGCACGCTCAAGGTCTGCAACTTCTTCGTTGCCCGTGCGTAAATAAAGAGAGTGCAACGACTGTATTTGCTCCCAAGGACGGCGTAACAAGACGATCACTTTTGCATCGGGGTTTAACGCAGCAATATGTTTTGCCGCATGCTGACTGCTTAAATACCAAACAGAACCTTCACCACGAATCGCAGTATCAGCCGAATTAAACAAACTTTGATAATCCTGCCAATCCGTTAAAGTGTGAGGCTGAATAGGCAAATCATCGGCCAAAAAATGAGGCTCTTTTAACACTGAAAGACTCACTTCAGGATGCTGCTTTAAGCTCAGATAAAGCGCGGTGGTACCGCTGCGAGGGGCACCGACAATAAACAAGTTAGGGCGCTGACTCATAGCCCAGTCGTCAGGACAAGGCGATTGTATCCAAGGTGTTACCATGGAAAAACTCCTCTGTCTTTGTAAAGTTTACCGCGGATCTGTTTGTCATTCGTCATACATAACCAAACTGCCGTTTCTGCGCCTTCTTCTACACTTCGCTCAGCACGCAAGCCACCTAAGTGCGTTCGCACCCACCCTGGCGTCATCGCGTTCACTAAAATGTCTTCATAATCTTTCACTTCATCGTCAAACATTTTGGTTAGGCCATTTAATGCTAACTTTGAAATGCGATACCCCGGATTATATCTATCTAGTTTGGCGTAAGTACCATGACCACTTGAGATATTAACTATCCTTCCATAGCCCTTTTCTTTCATTGAGCCAATACACATACGCGACAAACGCCAAGCGCCCCAAAAGTTGGTTTCTAGGGTTAACCGTGCATTTTCTTCAGATTCAGTGAGCACAGTGTCGGTCACTCCGCGAGAAATCCCCGCATTGTTAACCAAAATATCTATCCCCTCTCGGCACCAAGTTTTTTCTAGTGCCTGAAAGTCTTCATCACAGGTCATGTCAAGTTGCACTAAGCTGGTATACGCCAACGCATTCGGCAGTTGGCTTGCGAGTTTAGACTGTGCCTTTTGTGCCTTTTCCAAATTCCGACAGGCCATCACAACGTGAATGTCACGTGTGATCAACTGCCTGCATATTTCCAATCCGATCCCTCGGTTCGCACCCGTGACTAACGCGATTTTTTTATTCATGTTTCAATCCTTTTGCTCTTTACTTGAACTGCCTTAGTCACAACCCACTTGGTTTTGATAATAGGGAAAACGCTGAAATAACAACCGTTCTCTGTTACGAACAAAGGTTGCTAACTCGCTATGGAAATAAGGTTGCCAAGTATCTTGCGCTGGTCGCTTTGTGCCTTCTTTGGGCTGGAGTTTGTCTTGTTCCAAAATAAATTCAACCCGACTTGGCGCTAAGTTTTGTTGTTTTAAAAAGTCAACAAGCTGCTGATTGAGAGATTCAGTATGTAAAAATGTAACTGGATATTCAGCTTGTTGGTATGCCCCAGATTGAATGCTCTGTTCATCTAGTTCAGCATATACCTCCTTGGCATCGCGATAGAAGAAACGGATAAATTGTTCCGTGTGCCATCCCAAAGGCTCATCGGCTTTACGGTTTGCAAACCCGTTCGACTGCCCCTCAAAATGGCCTTTAAAATACGTATCACTCACGTAAATAAAATCGCCAAAGCTCATCGTTTTTGGATCAACCCCCATGTTTTGCCACTGCGCCTGTGAACAATACCTGTTGGGGTGCAAACGCCACCAGCCAAAGTGATATTGCGACACATATCGGTCCATGGGATGACGCACGATAGAGAGGATAGGCATACCTTTGGCCTGCTCTGGAATATCACTACAAGAGAGGTGTGTTTCTAGCTCAGTGGCATGTGGATAAACCCGCTTTAGCATATTTTGGACAAAAGTCCCACCCGTTTTTGGCATATGTACAAAAACAAAATCATCAGTGATCAACATATCAATACCCCGTGTCTAACCAAGCGCGAGCCAAACTCTTGCCACTAAAATCACCGTACATTACCCCTTGCTCCGTAAGCTTTAGAATATTGTTTTCTATGATTAAAAAACCTTTTTCAATAAGCAAATGCAGCATTTCATTACTTGGTGATGCCAGTGCAATGCCATGCTTATGTTCAAAGACGTTCAAATCGATTTGCGAGGTTTTCATACCCAGCACAATATCGCGCGCAATGACTTCCTTGCTATTGAGGTGCATACCTCGGTCAATGGGCAGTTCACCCTGATCGATTTTGTCTAAATAAGTTTGTGTATTGGCGGTATTTTGAATATATGCCCTTTCAAGAGAACTAAATGCAGAGACACCAAAGCCATAGGTATCTTCACCTCGCCAACGCTTAATGATGTGTCCTTGCGGGTAGTCACCGTTTTTAGTAAATGTAAAATACGTCGATGGCTGATAATTGGCCTTTTTCAGAGCCCCCATGGCCATACGCATAAACGCGATTTCTTCATTATCACTGGGTAGAACTATGGTATTTTTGCGAACTGCTGAAAAATACTTAGAGTTTTTATAAAGCTCCATCTTGTAAACAGTGATAGCATGAACATCTAAGGATATTGCCCGCTCTACTGAATGCTGCCAAGTTTCCATGGTTTCGCCTTCCAAACCACTTAACAAATCGATGTTAACTGTAACGCCTGTATCAAGCGCACGGCCAATCGCATCTACATTCATTTTCTCCGTGTCTTTACGACCCGTTTTGCTCACAATTTCATCAACAAATGATTGGATCCCAAAGCTCATTCTGGTGATACCAAATTGGCTAAGCTGCTTGGCTTTTGATTTGTTGTAAGTGATAGGTTCAACTTCAAAAACAAATTCACTCAAAGACATATTGAAATGTTTGTTAAGCTGCTCCAGTATTTTTTCCAAGTGATGGGGCTTGAGCAAGCTAGGTGTACCGCCACCAAAATACAAGGTATCTACCGGCCTTTGCTGCCACCCATACGCTTGGCTAACCATCGCTATTTCACGGCATAAATAGTCTACGTACTGATCCATTTGCTCTTGATCGCTGTCGGCTAACTCGGTGATCTTAAAAAAACAATAAGCGCATCGTTGAATACAGTAGGGAATATGAATATACAAATGGAGTCGATTATTTGCAGCCACTGTGGGACTAAAGCTGCTTTTCCAATATCGACTAGAGGGATAATTAGTAACGAACCCTCTACGATGTAATTCATCTTGTGGGAGGTGTGTTTGTTGTTCTTCTTGTTGTGGCTTGCTTTGCATATTCAACTCCTTGAATGCCAATAGTAAGCGTGTAAAGCGCTTAAGCTAGTTTAACTTTTGATTGATACGTTCGATGATCACGCCCAGCGTTTCAAAATTTTCAACTGTGAGTTCATCGTCGTCATACTCAAAGTTAAAGGCTTTTTCTAGCAACAAAATAAATTCAGTAAAAACAATTGAATCCATTGCTAATCCGCCTTCAAATAACGGTGTATTCTCGTCAAAAGAAGCCAAATTCAAATCGATATCGAGTTCTTTATCCATTAAGGCTTTGATTTGTTCAAACATGTGAAATTACTTCCTCTAATTTTCTTCGATTGAGTTTTCCATTTGCCAACCTTGGTAGGGGGTCGACTAATTTTATTTGCGACGGCACAGCATAAGCAGGTAAGTGACGACGCCACGCTTGTTTTAATGCACTAAACTGACTCTCAGCCACACCTTCACAACAGGCGATCAGTGTTTTGCCCTTGCTGTCTTGCGGTCCACAGACAAGTACCAATTCTTGTACAGAGACATTGAGGTTCAGAGCTTGTTTTTTTAATTCAATTTCTAGCTGAGCAAATGCCAACAAACGCCCTTCTCTATTCACACTAAAATCTGCTCGGCCATGCACACTAAAGCGCCCATCAGTTGCGACACGCCCCAAGTCTCCCGTTTTAAAAGGCTTTTCGGCAACGCTAAGAAACTGAGGGTGTGCGGGGCTCATTGCTATCAAGGCGTTTGAATTTAAATAACCAACAAAGGCGTGTGCTTGATGTACGTGCAGTTGCTCTTTGGAGCTGGCAACTTCAACCTCAGGACAAGGTGTAAAATAAGCTTGTTCAGCTTCATTGTTCATTAGGCCTTGATTGATAAGAGAAGCGATACCAATAACCCCCATTTCTGTACTGCCATAGAGGTTCAACCAAAACTGGGTTTTATTAACCCAAGCGTTTAAGTAGCGCGTGTTAACACAATCTCCTGCGGTGACTATTAGCTTTAACGTATGTTTATCGCTTAACTTAGCGCTCACCGCGTCAAGTAGAGATGACGTAAAGAATACACAGCTTGGCTGCCAAGTTTTTTCTATCTGCTTCCACTTCAATAAGTTAAGACCCTGAGTTAGGCACACCGATGCACCAGCGCATAAACTTGATAATGCAGCGGCACCAAAGCCATACATGTGAGAAATAGGCACAGGAATGAGTACATTATCTTGCAAAGACAGTGGTAAGAGATGAAGGGCATTTTGGCTATTTGCCACAAGCGAAGTAGGCTGGTGTAAAATCACCTTGGGTTCGCCAACACTGCCAGAACTCAAAAACCCCAACAAACCTTGTGATTCAGTGCTTTTTTGCGCACTGTCTCTTGTAACATGGCTAACTCGGCTAAAAGCTTGGGTACGACAGAGCACTTGGTTAGCATCGAGTTCGAACTGATCACAGTCTTTAAGCTGAGTAGGGATCTCACTTGTATTTGCTCGAAAAACAGCGGTTTTTTTAAGGCCAAAGCATGCCAACATCAGCGCCAGACTGTGCACACTTTGGGTGATGCTAAGCAAAAATGTGCCAGAGCAAGGAGTCTCTGAAAGTACCTCGTGATATTCACGGATCAACTGATTAAACGCGTAATAAGACAAAGTATTGTTATCGTCACTGATTTGAGCGTCAATGGCTGCGTTGAATTGAATTGGTGTCATAGAGGTCACATTATGCATAAACGTTGCTCTCATTTGTTGCGTATTGATGGACGCGGTAAAGGCTGTGTGCATTGACAACTTCTAACAATTTAGCCACTTTGAGATGTTTAAAATAAAGGTCAAAAGTGCGTAAATAATAGGGTCCATCAACGTGTAAAATACTTTCGTACTCATGTACTTGGGCTTTATGGTATCGAGAAGCTACTTTGCGCAAATGTTCGCACCCAAAGATATCGCCTATGGTGAGGTTTTGCTTGATCAGTGCATGTTTTTTAGTTTCTGAAAGTAGCGATAAATCAAATAAACATTCCGCATAAAGCAAGGGGGAACTCGGATCTTTTAAATATAAAACAGAGTGGCGAGTTAAAGTTTCTCCGACTTGGCATTGCTTGCGTACCTGTACGCTAATTTTTCGCTGTGCTTTTTCTTCCAAAAAAGCGGTTGTCGATGTGTTTAGTTTTAAGTAATCCTTGAGTAATTGTTTACCACTGGCTCTTTGAACATCAGTATTCGCCTCAAAACAAGCCAAATCGTCGGTATTTACATCATCGATAGTTGAATTACAGGCACTCTGTGCCTTGCCGATCAATTCCATTGTTTTACTCCTAATCCCATAGCCTCGCTCCTAGAGAAATAACAGTTGAGCAAGACTGATAACGTCTGCTCTTACTGCCGTATTCCTTTGCTAATTCCTTTTTATTATTGTTCTTTATGAGCCAGCTAAAATGGCCTGTGCAACAAAACAATATAAAAATATTAATATGATTGTCAATCTACAGTCAACTATCTTTAATCAAGCAGCATTAAATATTTAAAAACAAATGGATAACACTATTGCAAAAATAAATATTGCAATTTTATTGCAAAAACGAGACGCAAACAAATAGATATAAAAAAACAAAACAAACAATTTCAAAAACAAAAATAAAGCCCCTTAAAAACCGAGATGAATTAAGACTTAAATCAAAATAATTCCATTTTCCAGCATAAATAAAACCACATCAAATCGTTAATTTTTATTTAAAAAAAGCAATTATATTTCAGTACTCACATTTTTATTGCAATAAAAAAAACACCCTTTTACGGTTAGTTTTTATTTTAGAAAAAGTGGGTTGTTTGGATTGTTAGGTTTTATTGCAAGAATGAACATGTTTTTGACTGTTATGATGTGCAGCTTTTAGCTTTGAACGTTGATAAACGTCGCCTTGTTTTCGCCTCGGTGTTGGAGCAAAGTAGGTCCCCTTTACTAAAGTCAGGCGCTTGTTTGCTAGTTTAGCTATTGAACACACCGTCTCCCTGACGAAAACTAGGCGCTTGTGAAAGCAGTAGCATCAATTCAACGTAGACAACCACTTTATGCTTTTACCCCCCATAATCGGGAACGAATCACTATGACCTGCAGAATCGAACACCACATGCTCAATGGTTGCAACACTAGGGTATTGTTTACTTTTTAAGGTAGTAACAAACTCATCAATATGGCCGCTCAACTTTTGCTCTTGCTGACCATAAGAAATATACACATTGATGCCCAATTTTTTATCTTTTAAAACATCACTTTGCTGATCAAATAGATAAGAGCCGTTGCGCCAAATAAACCACCTAAAGAAAAGCCAAAATAACTACGCGCTTGTGGTTTAGTCCGAAAGGCTTTTTCAACATAGCCAAACACATCATCACGAATAAATGCCAAATGCGCACTGGCTTGACCAAATTGATACTTTGCTTGCTTACTCTCATCTGTAGAAGGCTTAATTGAATAGTCTCGAAAACGACTGAAATAAGCACCTTCTTGTGCTTTTACTTGCTCAGCTATGTTTGTCTGCCATGAAATGCCAACTAAAATCACCTCTTCGAGTAAAAAATAGGTTGCACCTGATAACAACTCCATATGCCAAAATGCATCGGTAAAGTAGATCACAGGATAGCGTTTTGCGGTGTTCTCGCTATAACTTTTAGGCAGTTTGATATACAGCTTACTGCCGATTGTTTTTACTGTCTTGTACCGGCACCACTTGAGTACCAGAAATACTAACGGGCTTATATTCATTCGCGTTAACGATAAAAAACGGCAGCAGCGCAAACAGCGCAAAAAGCAAATTTGTTTTCATGTTGTTTTACCTAGTCTGGTTCAAAAGATGAGCACACACTACATAAAGCAAATATTAAAAACTTGAACTACAGATGATTTTTAGCTGACGCCTAACCGTGCAATATATAAAAGCATAACTTTTATAGCGTTACGTGGCTCAGAACCGTAATTTACACACCACTTTGTATAAGCAAAAGGCAGCAAAGACCACCTACTCAGGACAACCATACTAGCCCCGACTCCGTCATTCTGACGAAGGTCAGGATCTTGTTGTTTTTAAAGTATGAGTTATTAGGCATTGAGACCCTGAAACAAGTTCAGGGCGACACAGTTGGTTCAGGGTTATTGATGTCGGTTCTGGACTCGTCACGCAGCACAAACAACACCGTCATCCTCCCCCACTCCGTCATCCTGACGAAGGTCAGGATCTAACCTACCTAATCCACACAAACATATGCGCCTACACGCTAAACCAAAAAACAACATAATAAGCGCGGCACACCTGCGTTCCCATAACAAGGTTAAAGTAACGTAACAATTGAGCTTTATGGCGATTTCTCATATTCTGGACGTTCACTAGCAGTTAAGGACAAACCGTGATCCCCAATTACCAGCAGTTTATGCGGCCGTTATTAGAGGTGGCGCATAAAGCCAACGGGCAAGAAGTAAAACTACGCGACGCCATAGCACAGCTTGCCGAGCAGTTTAAGCTAACCGAGCAGGAACGTAACGAACCACTCCCCAGCGGCAAGCAAAGCATTTTAGACAACCGCATTGGTTGGGCACGCACCTACTTAACTAAAGCTGGCTTGCTAGATGTAACCCGCCGCGCCCATTTTGCTATTACGCCACGCGGTATTGAGGCTCTCAAAGAAAGCACCGAAATCAACAACGACTACCTTAACCGCTTTGATGAATTTATTGAGTTTAAACAAAAAAGTAATAACAACGCTGATAGCAACAATACAGCCAGCAACCCAACTCAAACACCAAATAGCGACAACGATATTACCCCCGACGAAGCCCTGCGCGCTGCCTATCGAAAAATAAACGACGCACTAGCCACCGAGCTACTAGAACGCACCCGCAAAGTGACCCCCGCTTTTTTTGAAGACTTACTCATAGAGCTACTGGTTGCCATGGGCTACGGCGGAACAGGCGAAGGCGCAGCCCATGCACTGGGTAAAACAGGCGACAACGGCGTAGATGGCGTAATCGACCAAGATCCACTGGGCGTTGACCAAATTTATATTCAAGCCAAACGCTACAGCGAAGGCAACAACATAGGCGCAGGCGATATTCGCGACTTTTTTGGCGCACTAAATCTTAAAAAAGCCCACAAAGGCATTTTTATCACCACCTCAGACTTTACCGCCGCCGCCGTCGACACCGCGCAAAACTTAGGCACTCGTATTGTTTTAATCAACGGAAAAGAGCTAGCTGGGCTTATGTTGCGTTACAATATCGGCAGCCGAGATGAACAGGTGTTACACCTGAAGAAAATAGACGAAGAATTTTTTGACATTTAAGTCACTTATTGAGTTTGAGAATTAAATACACATGAACCAACAAGAAATAAAGCAATTAGAAACTGAACTTTGGGATAGCGCCAACGCTCTACGAGCCAACTCAAAGCTCACCGCTGCGGAATATAAAGACCCAGTTCTAGGTTTAATTCTTTTACGCTACGCCCAAAACCGCTATGACCAAGCTAAAGAGCAAATTGAAGCCAGTATTCCTGAAACGCCTCGTGGCAAGCGCGCACTAAGCAAAGAAGACTTTTTGGCCGCAGGTGCCATGATGCTGCCAAAGAAGAAAAAGAAGTTAAAAAGGTAGCAATAGAAACCTTAGCTAAACTCAAAGAGGAAAAACTCAACATAGAGCGCTGGCAAGAAAGTACCCAGCTCAAGTCGCAAGTAAAGGTCATGATCAAAAATAGCTTAGACTGGTTGCCAACCAATGCCTATACCGATGACGAATTGCCGAATATGAGTTTACTGGTTTATCAGCATGTTTATGCAAACTATCAAGGGGCAGGAAATAGTACTTATGGCTCTTTCTAATTTTCAATCGTCGGATAAAAAGAGAGTGTAAGTTGGTGGCTAAACCCTACACCCCGCCTTTTACGCTAACACCTAAAATCATCAACTTGCTGGCTTTGATCAGCGAGCAAGTGGGTCGTTTAAGTGCGTTTGAAGAAAAAACAGCGCTTAAGCTTAGGCGTATCAACCAAATTAAAACCATTCAAGGCTCACTTGCCATTGAAGGCAATACGCTGAGTGAAGAGCAGATCACCGCTATTTTGGCAGGTAAGCCCGTTATTGCTCCGCCTAAAGATATCTTAGAGGCCAAAAATGCCATTGCAGCCTACGAGCGCTTTGCAAGTTGGCAACCTAGCAATGCTCAGCACTTGCTTAATGCGCATCAAGTTTTAATGCAGGGTCTCATTGATGATGCGGGAAATTACCGCAGTGGCAATGTTGGGGTAATGAAAGGCTCACAAGTTGTGCATATGGCGCCTCAGGCCGAGCGTGTTCCCGCACTTATGTCGCAGCTACTTAACTGGCTTAGCAACACAGATCAGCACCCTTTAATTAAGAGCTGTGTGTTTCACTACGAGTTTGAATTTATACACCCATTTAGTGATGGTAATGGTCGCATGGGAAGGCTTTGGCAAACATTGATTTTAACCCAATGGCAGCCGATTTTGGGCCAACTACCTGTTGAAAGTATTATTAATAATCACCAAGACGAATACTACCAAGCAATTAATGCGAGCAACCTTGCCACCGACTCTGCGCCATTTATTGAATTTATGATGCAGGTGATTTTAGAAACCTTACAAAATCATGGGGGGCAGAATACCCCCCAAGTTACCCCCCAAGTTACCCCCCAAGTCGAAAAGCTATTGCGTGTATTGGATGGGCAATCTGCGCCAATTGATAGAATCTCTTTACAACAGGCGCTTGAGTTAAAAGATAGAAAGTCGTTTCAAGCGCGTTATTTAAAACCCGCGCTTGAGTTGGGGTTGATTAAGATGACGCAGCCAGATAAACCCACCAGCCGTTTACAGCGGTATGTGTTGAGTGAAGCGGGCAAAGAGTTAGCTAAGCGACTCTAGCCTTCTGCACTATGTTGTCACCCTTGCCACTATACTGTCATCCTGACGAAGGTCAGGAGCTTAATGCCGAGTTTTACCTATACAACCCCTAAACCGCCTGCCCCGCTGCAAATCCACAGCTCCACGCATACTGAAAATTATACCCCCCTAACCAACCAGTTACATCGGTCACTTCGCCGATAAAGTACAGGCCTTGTTGTTTTTTGGCTTCGAAGGTTTTTGAGCTAAGTTCATCGGTGTCTACGCCGCCGAGTGTCACTTCGGCTGTGCGGTAGCCTTCGGTGCCGTTGGGTTTTATTTGCCAATTGTGGAGGTAGTTGGCAATAGCGTCTATTTCACTGTGGGTGAGCTGGTTTAGGGCTTTATCGGGGATGGCTTGCTCGGTTATAAGCACTTCAACAAAACGCTTAGGCAGGATTGCGCCTAAGGCGTTTTTCAACGATTTGCTGGCACTTTCGGTGCGCCATTGGTGTATGGTTTCGCTGAGATTTAGCTCTGGCAACAGGTTAATTGTCACCGCCTGCCCTGCTCGCCAAAATGACGATATTTGCAATATGGCCGGGCCTGACAGGCCACGGTGGGTAAATAAAATGTTTTCTTTGAATGTGGTGCCGCATTCGCTACTTACTTCACAAAAAATGCTAATACCTGATAAACCATCAAAGCGTATTTTGTCGTGTTCGTGCAAGGTAAATGGCACCAGCGCTGCCATGGTCGGTAACACTTTTAAGCCAAACTGTTCGGCAATTTTATAGCCGATGGGGGTTGCGCCTAGTTTTGGCATGGTTAAACCACCCGCGGCAACCACTAACGACTCGCATTCAAAGGTTTGCTCATTGGTGGTGATAATATAACCACCTTGTTCTTTGGCCTGCACGCTCAGCACTTCGTTGCGTAAAAATATTTGTACACCGGCCCACTCACATTCTGTTGTGAGTATATCAACAATATCTTGCGCGCTGTTGTCACAAAATAGCTGACCTAAGGTTTTATGGTGATAGGCCAAACCATGGCGGTCTACCAGCTCAATAAAGTCATGTTGGGTATAGCGGCTCAGGCACGATTTTACAAAGTGTGGATTAGTGCACAGGTAGTTGCTAGGCGATGCCCCTTCATTGGTAAAATTGCAGCGTCCTCCGCCACTTATCAAAATTTTACGGCCCGGCTTTTTGCCCATATCTAGCACTGCTACCGAGCGTCCACGGTAACCTGCTTGCGCCGCACACATCAATCCTGCGGCGCCCGCACCAATAACGACAACATCAAATTGCAACATGTTTTACCCAACTAACCAAACTCAATCGACTATTATACCCAGATTATCAGCGATGTCAGAGCCACATCTAACGATTGCAATAAACACCCGTCAATCGAACAAAAAACAGACACATAAAATAATCACAAACTGACGAACTTTTGCACAATTTTTTTTGTGCAGAGACAATAAAGTTTGCCCGTAAGGCGCACTAACAACTTAAAGTAGTGCCCCAATTGAATCACTGCTTAAGTCTCACATATCTATAAAGCATTGCGAAACTGTATAAGTATTCTCAAATTCGCTTTTTACGCAAACGCTTTAATTGAACACATTAAAGTGTATTAGTGTGAGGTTGAATCAGTTCAGACAGGATCTGACATTTCGATTTGAAAAATTGAGAGTTACCCGTTTTGATAAAGGTGTCGAATCTTTGTTCAAAACAACTAAGGAGTAAAGTTCTGGTGCGGATCACTGGTTGGAACGGACTTTGCTTCGGACTCCTTTAAGGTTCAAGCAATTATAAATGACAGGCCATTTCGTTCACATGCTCTTGATTAAAGCGATTGTGATAGTGTTCAGCCCTGTAATGGCATCGAACTGTTGTAAATCCGTGTTTGACCAATATTTGTTTTGAGGCTGGGTTTTGCGACCACACACCCGTTATTAGTGTCTGCAAACCTAAGCCTTCTTTTGCTATGTTTTTCAACTGCCCTAACGCTTGTGTAGCAAAACCCCTTCGCCAAAAAGGGTGTGCAACCCAATATGATAACCATGCAGATGAGCACTCGCGGTTCATTTGGCCTAACCCTATTACCCCAGCAAATTGCCCCTGATACAAAATCGCAAAATCTGCGCGTTCGGCATTTTTTGTCGCTGCAATCATATTATCTGCATCTTTGGCTTGAAATGGGTGTGGGAGGTCACAAGTTTGGGCAACCCGGATATCGCTGGCGTATTTTATTAGGTCATCTCGATGACTGGCAGATAAGGGGACCAGCTCGATTCGATTTAGCGGGGTTTGTTTATGCACTTTAGAAGATAAAGGAGGGCGCTGGTGACTGATATGTTCTATCACCAGCTGTGAGGTGTTGTTTTTTTTGCGTCTTAACCGCATCTTTTCTGTGTACTCCTTGTTTAATTTAGTTGTGGTGTGATGATTAGTTGAAAATGTATTATGAAGCAAGCGACTTGACCCCTTTTGTTACCTGGGGGATGTTGGTGCTTGTTGGGATAATGCAGTTGTTGAACGCTTCTTCGGCAGCTTAAAACATGATTGGTTGTTGAAAGTACCACAACTTACTCGCGAGCATATGAGAAATGATGTGACAGCGTATATGCGCTATTACAACTTAGAAAGACTTCATACAGCTAACGGTGATCTATCACCAGTAGAATATGAGCAAAGTTCCTTAAGAAAAGTGTCCTAAATTAGTTGTGCAGAACAAGGTGTGATGATTAGTTGAAAATGTATTATGAAGCAAGTGACTTGACCCCTTTTTACTAATGAATTCAGCTCCATACTTTAGTTCAGTTAAACAATTTAGCTTTATGGTAGAGTTATTTGTGGACCCTGTAACACATTTTGTGTAACTGCCAGTTTTAAATAACATCTTTTAATCGGTCTTCGAATTCGATCATAAATCGATTCAAGGCCGATTTCCAATTTCTTATCGGCATTGTCCATT